>JBEKNN010000109.1:0-27673 GCA_049522755.1 Bryobacteraceae bacterium
TGTGGGCTGGCAACCAACTTCGGACGCTCGTCCCGGCTGGTTGACAAGAAGGCAGTACTGAACTTCGGCGTCCAATTTAATTGGATATGTTTTAATGAAACGCAATACTAGTGCACGGCGGTTTTTCGGGCGCCGATCTCGCAGGAGATGCGAAGCGCGTTCACACGATCGTGAACGCTGCACGCAGTGCGCGCGCCACGATCTGACTCAAGTTTCCTCGCTCCATGGGCAGCATTGTAGGCCGGCCCGCAGTATTTGCCGGGGCACGGACGGTTCATCCCGCCTGCGGCTCCCATGGATCGTACGTGCCTATGTGCCAGATGTGTCCCTCGGGATCGCTGCACGTGAAGGACTTGCCGCCATATTCTTTCTCTTCGAGGTCGATGAGCATCCTCGCGCCGGCGGCCTTGGCCTGCGCGTATAGAGCGTCGCAATCGGAGACGATCAGGCAGGGAGTTTGCGTCTCCGCGCCACCGATCTCGCTCGGCTGCTTGAACAGGGGTGACGACTGGGTCCCATTGTCGACCGAGCCGATCATAATCATGCCGTTACCGAAGGTGAGCTGGGCATGCATTACGGCGCCGTTGGGGCCGGTGTATACGGCCTGTTTCTCGAACCCGAACGTCCCGCAGAGCCAATCGATCATCGCGACTGCGTTTTGATAGCGGAGACCGGGGATCACGGTGGACTTGCAGTTTTTGGCGTAGTTTTCCATGTCGTTCATGGTGCCATGGGGAGAGTTCGCCTGGCTTGGAAAAATCGGAACTAATTGGAACTAAAGGATGGCAACGAGATTCTGCCAGCGGCCGCGCTGTACGGAACAGGTGGCCGGGTCGATGCCCGAGAACGCCCGGAAGTCATTGGCAAACATGGGATTGGTCGTAGTAACCGCATTCGGGCGCCAAGGCTGTCTACTTTCTTGTGAAGAGCTTGCACCGCAACCTGAAACGGCGAAGGCGGCTGCACCTGAATAGGTAAGCTTCCTGTGTCCTGTCGCACAGACATGGCCGGACCGCACGTGATACACCCGAAGGTTTGAAGCGGACAAGCAAGAGAACGGCACTGGATGAATCCCCCCCGCGCTGCCCCTCCAGATCATTGGGAGCGGCAGCATTGCTGTGTCTTTGCGCATTTGCCGGCGTTCTGTTTCTCTACTCACCGGCGCTGAGCGGCCAATTTATATTTGACGATTCAGGGCTTCCCTTTTCCAAGGCCACGCGACATGCGCCGCTGCCAGACTGGATCTCCGACACCGGCGTGCGCCCCATTCTAATAATCTCGTATTGGCTGAATTATCATTTTTGGGGCGCAAATCCGTTTAGCTACCATTTCGTGAATCTGATGATTCATTGCGTCAATACCGGGTTGGTGTTCTTGGTCTTGCTCCGGCTACTGAAGGTAGCCGGATGGCCTCGGCAAAGGGCGCGAGTGGCATCCATGATCGGAGCGCTGGTGTTCTCCATTCACCCTCTGCAGACCGAATCCGTCAGCTACGTTGCCGGACGATCGGAAAGTCTGGCTTCGCTATTTTTGCTGTTGGCTTATGTCGTCTTTTTGTATCGACGAAATGAAGCGATCTCCTGGGTGGAAGCATTGCTCGTGTTGGTCCTGTTCGGTGCAGGTATGAAAACCAAAGAAAACGCCGTAAGCCTCGCGGCGATTTTGGTTCTCACCGATTTGTTTTGGCCCACGCCTTTTTCCATCCGTGGCGTGAAGCGCAATTGGCGGCTTTACTGCCTGATGATACCGGGCGCGATCATCGCCGCAGGAGCCGTCCTTCGCTTACTGGCTACCTCACAGACTGCCGGCTTTTCGGTACCCACGTTCAGGTGGTATCAATACGCGTTTACCGAGGCCCGAGCGATCTTCACTTATATCCGGCTGGCGGTTTTCCCTGTCGGTCAATCGCTCGATCACGATTTTGCCCCCTCGCATACCATCATGGAGCACGGTGCGATTTACTGCATGATCCTCCTGGCAGCGGTGGTGGTTGTATCGGTCATCCTGCGGCGACGGTATCCGCTGTTTTGCTTCGGCCTGCTTATGTTTCTGATCTGGCTGGCCCCGACATCCTCGATCGTTCCGCTCGACGATGCTTTGGTTGAGCGACGGATGTATTTGCCCCTTCTAGGTCTCATTCTTATTGGATGCGAGGTGGGAATGCGGCTGCGGTTTTCCCCTGCGGCGGCTGCCACTGTGCTTTGTCTGGCCGGGCTGATCTTTGGCAAGCTTTGTTATGACCGCAATCGATTGTGGGGTGAGCCGGACAAGCTCTTGGAGTTGGCAGCCGCCAACGCCGAGCACAATCCCCGGCCTTTGCTCAACTTTACCGAGATTTTGATCCAGCGAAATCGGTGCGATCTTGCGCCAGCCTATCTCCAACGCGCGGAACTCAGGCTTCCGAATAACTATTATGTGAACGCCGCGTGGGGGCGGACGCTGGCGTGCCTGGGCCATTTCGATCAGGCATTAAAAAGGCTGCAGTCGGCCGCTCGATTGAACTCGTGCTCGCAAGTCTACGAGTGGCTGGGCCTGGTCTACGCACAAATGGGACAATCGGAAGAAGCGGGCGGGGCGCTACAGAAGGCCGTCGGACTCGACCCGAAATCCGAGACCGCGCACGGCTCCCTGGCCCTTTGGTATGAGAAGACTAATGACTTAGAGAAGGCGGAGCGGGAGTATCGCATGGCGGTTTCCCTCGACCGCGATGACGCGTGGGCCCGGGAAGGCTGGATGCGCGTACATGCAGCGAAAGCTGAACGTCACGCGGATTTCTGATGGGACGGCCCCATTCGCTGCGATTGCTGACACCTCTTGGCGTCGTTTCCGGCACGGGTTAGCTCCCGAAGCCCGCGCGCTCGGAGCGGCTCGGGGACGGGCAGGCCATGGGCCCACCCCACCATTCTACCGTTCGGCGCCGCGCAGAAAGTCCCACAAGCGGACACCCAATTTATCCAGCTATCCGATTTACCCCAACCGCGTCATAATGTTACGCCGCGAAACAGGTTGGCAGCCGCCGTGCCATCATAGGTATGGCCCCTAAATGGATATACAACGCAAAAACGTCGGCAAAAGAAAAGCTATCCGCTGGACCGTGTCCATCCTCGTCATCCTCGGTTTGGGGGTGGGCATCACCTATGCCCTGTCGCGCCTGAAGCCGGCTGCGCCGGGCGTTCCGATGTCCACGCTGTGGCCGGATGTGGTCAAGCGCGGCCCCATGATTCGCGAAGTCAGTGGGATCGGGACGCTGGTTCCCGAGGATACCCTGGTGATTCCGGCGCAAACCGAGGGACGCATTGAGCGCATCCTCATTCAGCCTGGCAACGCGGTGCGGGCCGATTCGGTGGTAATGATCCTGAGCAGCCCGCAACTGGAAACCGATCTCAAGACGGCCGAATATCAGGCGAAATCCGCCGAGGCCGATTACCAGAATCTCAAGGCGACGCTCCAAAAGGAACTGCTCACCCTGCAATCGGTAGCCAGTCAGACCCAGGCCGACCTGTCGACGGCCAAATTGCAGGCGGACCGCGATCAACAACTCTTGAAAAACGGGCTGATCTCCGACATCGACGCCAAGATCTCGACGGAAAAGGTCAAACAGCTGCAGGCGCAAGCCGCGTTCCAGGTCCAAAGCCTGGAAGTGACGAAATCCGCGGATGAGGCGCAATTGGCGGCCCAGCAGACCAAAGTGGACCAGTTCCGCGGCCAATACGGCTTGAAGAAGAGTCAGGTGGACCAGCTCCAGATCCGCGCCGGATTCGCCGGCATGTTGGAAGCGCTGGCCACGCCGGTGGAAGCCGGCCAAAACGTGACCGCCGGAACCGCGCTGGGCAAGGTGGCGCAGCCGACGCACCTCAAGGCCGAGCTCAAAATCGCCGAAACACAAGTTAAAGATGTCATGGTGGGTCAACTGGCCAGCATCGACACTCGTCTTTCCGGAGGTGGATCGAACGGATTCATCGAAGGACGCGTATCTAGAATCGATACTTCGATTATCAACGGGACGGTGACGGTGGACGTCGCTCTTAAAGGAGCGCTGCCGCCGGGCGCCAAACCGGATTTGAGCGTGGACGGAAAGATCCAGTTGGAGAAGCTGGACGATGTGGTGTACGTCGGACGCCCGGTATTCGGGCAGCAGGACCAAACTGTGACGCTTTTCAAAGTGGATGCCGATGGCAAGTACGCAAACCAGGTGAAAGTGACTTTCGGTAAGGCATCGGTGAGTACGATCGAAGTTAGAGCTGGGCTGAATGTGGGCGACCGGGTGATTCTCTCCGATATGTCCGCATACGATAATTACAACCGCATTAAACTAGAATAGTTCCACCATCCTCGTGAAAAGGAAACGAACATGGACAATGGCTCGCAACCGTTGATCAAGCTGGACCAGGTGAGCAAGGTTTTCGTGACGGACGAAGTGGAGACGCACGCCCTGGCGGGTATTCACTTCGAAGTGCACAAGGGCGAGTATCTCTCGATTTCCGGGCCATCGGGCTGCGGAAAATCGACGCTGCTCGCCATTCTGGGGCTGCTGGACACGCCGTCCGACGGCGTCTACTCGCTGAACGGAAAATCCGTGACGGGGTTGAAGCTGTCGGAGCGCGCGCGCATCCGCAACCGCGAAATCGGGTTCATCTTTCAGGCGTTCAACCTGATCGGCGATCTCACCGTGTATGAGAACGTAGAGCTGCCGCTGACATACCGCGGCATGCCGTCGTCGGAGCGCAAGCGGCGCGTGCAAGAGGCGTTGGAACGGGTGGGGATGTCGCACCGGATGAAGCACTACCCCTCGCAGCTTTCGGGCGGTCAACAGCAGCGCGTCGCGGTGGCGCGCGCGTTGAGCGGCGATCCGGTGATCCTGCTCGCGGACGAGCCTACGGGAAATCTGGATTCGGCTAATGGCGAAGCGGTGATGAACCTGCTAAAAGAGCTGCATGCGGCGGGTTCCACTATTTGCATGGTGACGCACGATCCGCGGTATGCGGAATTTGCGGATCGCACCATTCGTCTATTCGACGGCAGAATCGTGGAAACCACCGAATCTGCAGCCAAGCATTAAGAACAAACTGGCAGTTGGACCTCTGCGCCGTCTTTGGAGGTGAGCGCTATGCCCGGACTAAGGAACGGTTCCTGGGTGGCGTTGCTGGCGATAGTAGCCAGTAGTGCATCCTATGCAAATGCAATCGGAGCTTCGCAGGTGGAGTTCCGGCAAATATACTCGCTTGTGCCGAATGGGCGGGTGACTATACAAAACCAGTACGGCAACGTCAGCATCATGGGTTGGGATCGCGACGAGGTGCTGGTGGAGGCGGTGAAGCTGTCCAACGATCCGCGCCGGCTGGACGATGCGCGCATTGTGGTGGAGCCAGTAGGCGGGGCGCTTTCGATTCGCACGGAGTACTCCGGCGCCGATACGCAGCACGCCGCGCAGCATGCGCCGAAGGTGGAGTACCGCATTCTGGTGCCGCGCTATGCGAACCTGGAGGACGTGAAACTGGGCAACGGCGGCCTGGTGATCAGCGGGGTGGCGGGCACGGTGAAGGCATCGTCGGTGAACGGCAATATCAAGGCGGAAAAGCTGGAGGGCCGCGCCGACCTTTCGACCGTCAACGGCCTTCTGGAGGCTGATTTCGACCGCGTCGGGGCGTCGCATCCGATTACGCTGAGCTCGGTCAACGGTCCTATCAAGCTGCTGCTGCCGTGGGGGACGCGGGCCAGTTTGAACGCGCGCAACGTGAGCGGCGGCATCGATACGGAATTCGGGCATCCGGCGCGGGTGAACGGCGCGCAGCGGTTGAGCGTGGTGCAAACTGGCGGCCCGCAGATCCGTTTGACGAACGTGAATGGCGGGATTTCGATTCACTCGTCTTGGAGCCGGCGGCCCGAGCGGCCTACCACCTGAGAGGTCTAACCCTTGAAGCGCATGCGTCCACTAAAAGGCTCGCATAATCGGAAACAAGCCCATCGGGCCGCAAGCTTGGTTCGGTGGCTGAGTACGGATCGCCGAAGCTTGGGCTGTAGTGCGCCAATGACCCGCGGACGCGCACCGCGTGAGAACACCGTCGTGGCTGGGAACTCGACGGTCAGCCGGGTGGCATGCGCGGCGACGATTCTGCTATTCGGGGTAGGCGTCGCATTGGCCGAGGCACGGGTACCGTTTGGGTACGAATCTTGTTGATTGGCTTTATCGGTTTGTTGATCCGGAGCATTGTTTACCGCGTCGAAGTGAATCGCTACGAGATCCGCATTCGATATATGCCGTTTTACCAGGACCGAGTGCCTGTAAGCGCCGTAACCGGCTACGAGTACTCCACAGGTAGGGGCATTCCCTCGCTCGTCCTGCTGACACCCGACTCAAAGATAGCGATGCCGAATCTAGCTGACACGCCAAGGACCAGCTCTTCCGGCTCATTCCCCGGAACCTCGGGTATGTGAATCGGGTCCCGGACAGGCGTGGCGGTCGCTCTGCCAGAATTGAACGGCGTCGACGAGGGTAAACTCCCGCGGGGCGGGCCGGGCTTGAGGGTGCGATCATCCTGGAGTGCGGCCTCTCTGGCGCAGTTAACCGGCTTCCATGCTCTCAGAGGATAGTTTTACGCCCTCCGCTCTCCCATCCGCGTGCGCAACCAACCCAAAGGTTTTCCGCATTTTGAAAGACACGCCAGCCGGCGCGCGGGCTCGACATGGCCCGTGCGGCGCGTCGTGCTATCTGTTAACCTGACTCCAACTTATGAACGCGATGGGGCAGGATTTGCGCTTCGGGGTGCGCCTGCTTACAAAAGCGCCGGGGTTTAGTGCGGTCGCGCTGGCAACTCTGGCATTGGGGATAGGGGCGGCAACCTCGATTTTCAGCGTGGTGGATGCGGTCGTCTTTAAGCCCCTGCCGTTTCGCGACCCGGACCGGGTGCTGGTGCTATGGGAAAAAAATCCTTCGCTGAACCGGTTTCGCATGGCTGTTGCGGTGGGCAATTTCCGCGAATGGAGCCAACAGGCGCAGATGGTGGAAGGCATCGCCGGCTTATTCGATGCGCGTGTCAACCTCACGGGCGGCCCGAATGGGCGCGTCGATCCGGAAGAGTTGAAGGTGGAGCGCGTCTCCGCGTCGATGTTCCCGATGCTGGGCGTCCAACCCATATTAGGGCGCGCGTTCCAAGCGGAAGAAGACCGGCCGGGCCACGCCAATTTTGCGCTGCTGAGCCATTCGTTGTGGGAGCGGAAGTTTGCGGCGGATCCATTGATTCAGGGGAAGACGATCCGTCTGCGCGATCAACCTTACACCGTGGTGGGCGTGCTGCCGGCCGGATTCGGCGTATTGGACCCGTCGGTGGATGTCTACGTACCACTGGCGCTTAACGCCAACGATCCACACTTCGCGGGCGCACGCATGCTGATGGTAGTCGCGCGGCTGAAGCCTGGCGCCACGCTGGATCAGGCGAAGAATGAGATGGAGACCCTCGGCGCGCGGCTGGAGCAAAGCAATCCGGCCGTGAATCGCGGCTGGCGGCCGAACTTGTTTCCCATTCAGGACGAGTTGTTCGGCAATGTGCAAAAAGCTATGTGGGTGCTGCTGGGGGCAGTGGGCTTGCTGCTGCTGATGGCCTGCGCGAACGTGGCCAATCTGCTGCTGGCGCACGGGGCGGCGCGGCAGAAGGAAATCGCCATACGCGCCGCGCTGGGGGCGAGCCGCGGGCGGCTGATGGCGCAGTTGCTTTGCGAGAGCGTACTGCTGGCGCTGGCGGGCGGCGCGCTGGGGTTGGCGCTGGCGCGCGGCAGCGTGGCCCTGGTGGCGCGGCTGGGTCCGGCGAGCATCCCGCGGCTGACGCAGGCCACGGTGGATGGGCGGCTGTTTCTGTTTGCGTTTGCGGTATCGGTGCTGACGGGGATACTGTTTGGGATGGCGCCGGCGATTCAGGGATCGCGGGCGAATTTGAATGCGGCGCTGACGGAAAGCGGTCGCGGCGGAACGGCGGGACGCGCGGCCAGACGGCTGCGGAGCGCGCTGGTGGTGGCGGAGATTGCGCTGGCGCTGCTGGTGCTGATCGGCGCCGGACTGCTGATGCGAAGTTTTACGGGGCTGCGGCGCGTGGACCCCGGATTCCAGCCGCAGGGGTTGCTCACGCTGCGCATACCGATGGGAGGCGGACGCAATAACGCCATCGAACGGCGGGTGGCGTTTTTCCAGCAGGTGATCGATCGCGTCGCGGTGTTGCGGGGAGTGCGGGGCGTGGGCGCCGTGAGCGAATTGCCGCTGGCGGGGCTAGGCTTTGGATCTATGTTCTGGATCGACGGCCGGCCGCTGCCGGCGGTGGAGCAGAGGCCGGTAGCGATGACGCGCGGGGCGACCGCGGGCTACTTCCGCACGATCGGTATTCCACTGATCGCCGGAAGATTCTTCAATGACGCCGATACGGCCGCATCGCAGCCGGTGGCGATTGTCGACCAGACGCTGGCGAAACGGTTTTGGCCGCAGGGTGGGGCAATCGGCGGCAGAGTGATCACGGATGCTAACGAGAAAGTGGAGGAGATCGTCGGAGTAGTAGGCAAGGTCAAGCCGGATAAGCTCGATGGCGACGATTGGCCGACAATTTACATGCCGCATTCGCAGAAGCACGATCAGACCATGATCCTGGTGGTACGGACCGCAGGCGAGCCGATGGCCGCGGCGCCGGGAGTGGTGCGAACGGTGCACGATCTCGACCCCGAACAGCCGGTCGCGGACGTGCGTCCGATGGAGCGCGTAGTGGAAAGCGCCGTGGCGGGCGCGCAGTTCAACACGGTGGCGCTGGCGATCTTCGCGGCGATCGCGTTCATGCTGGCGGCGATCGGGATTTATGGCGTAATCTCCTACGATGTGACGGCGCGAACCAACGAGATTGGAATCCGCATGGCGTTGGGCGCAGAGAGCGGGGATGTGGTTAAGCTGATAGTGGGCCATGGCGCGCGCCTGGCGGCGTACGGCATCGCTGTCGGCCTGGTATTGGCGTTCGGGCTGACGCGGCTGATGGCGTCGATGCTGTTCGGCGTGAGTCCACGGGATTTTTACACGTTCGCCGCTATCTCGGCGCTGCTGGGCGCGGTGGCGCTGGCCGCGAGCTATCTGCCGGCGCGGCGGGCGATGGCGCTGCAGCCGGCGGCAGCGCTGCGGCGATAGAAGCTGCGGCGCGAATAGTACCGTAAGAATAGGACGAGTCAAGGATAAACGATGATCAAGTTGCAGAACGTCGAGAAGTTCTACGAGGGCGGGTACGGGCGCACGTATGTGCTGCGCCGCATCAGTGGGGAGATCAAGGAGGGCGAATTCGTCACCATCATGGGGCCTTCGGGCGCGGGCAAGTCGACGCTGCTGAGCATTCTCGGCATGCTGGACGGCGCGTGGACGGGCGAATTCGAATTCTTCGGCCACCAGGTGCATCGCATGAAGCCGAAAGACCGGGTGGAATTGAACAAGAAGTACATCGGATTCGTGTTCCAGAGCTACCACTTGATCGACAATTTGACGGTTTACGAGAATCTGGATATTCCGCTTTCGTATCGCAACGTGAAGAGCTCGGAGCGTGCGTCCATCGTATGCGATACGCTCGACCGGTTCCACATTGTGGGCAAGCGCGACCTGTATCCCAGCCAGCTTTCGGGCGGACAGCAGCAACTGGTGGCGGTGGCGCGCGCCGTGATCGCGAGCCCGAAGCTGATCCTTGCCGACGAGCCCACCGGCAACCTGCATTCCAGCCAGGGCAAGGAGATCATGGATCTGTTCAAGAAGCTGAACGAGGAAGGGACGACCATCATACAGGTGACGCATTCGATGGCGAATGCGGAGTGCAGTCACCGCATAATCAACCTGGCGGACGGCTGGATAGTAAACTGAGTGGGACCGGGCTGGGGTGCGCGCCTGCGGCGCGCCGACCGGCCAGGAGGCCGGTCCCACATGACCCAACATTTCCGGCGCAGGCGCATGCTGCGCTTTGCCACGGAGCTTGGCATCACCAGCGAGACGCGTGTGCTCGATATCGGCGGCACGCCCGATTATTGGGACATGCTACTGGAGCGTCCTCGCCTGGTGTTGCTGAACACGCCGCGCGCCAAGGACGATCTGGCGGGCGCCGCGAGTTGGGTAGCGGGAGACGGCCGCCAATTGCCGTTTCGCGACGGCGCATTCGACGTGGTGTTCAGCAATTCGGTGATCGAGCACGTGGGCGGCGCCGCCAGCCAGCGGCGGTTTGCGGATGAGGTGGCGCGCGTGGGCCGCGCCTATTGGGTGCAGACGCCGAACCGCTGGTTTCCGGTGGAGCAGCATCTGCTGACGCCGTTCATCCACTGGCTGCCGAAGGCGTGGCAGCGGGCGATTGCGCCGCGATTCAATATCTGGCAGATGCTGACGCGCCCCTCGGCGGACCGGCGGGAGTTTTACGTAGAGCACTATCTGCGCGACGTGCGGCTGCTGAGCTGCAGGGAGTTGCGGACGCTGTTTCCGGGGGCACGGGTGCTGCGGGAGCGATTTTGGGGCTTGACGAAATCGCTGGTGGCGATGAGGCGAGGTTCAGGACTTGCCTGAAGCGCGCGCAAGCTGTAGATCGACTTCATCCCAAAAGGTTTGAGCGGTTATCACGGCATCGCCTCGCTGCGCAAGGATGTCGGTCTCTTGGGGAGCGCCATGCTCAAAGTGCCAGACCAGACGCTCCACCGGGTCGATGACGAGGATGCGCCGGATTCCCCACCGCTCGTACAGTCTGCACTTGCGCAGCACGCGGGAAAACGGATCCTTCGGAGATAGGATTTCGATCGCCATATCGAATGGAGAGGTTGGATACGGATCGCCAATGGGGCCGTCGTTGGCAATGACGTCCGGAACCGGTTCGTAAGCGGGATCGAGGTTGAGGGTAACCTCTGACGCGGAGACGTATCCGATGCCACTCAGCAGCCGCAATAGTATCCCCTGGATCAGCCCGTGCAATAGGGTTGGCATGGATTTCTGAACGGCTTCTCCATTCCAGTATTCGTAATAGGGTTTCTCGCCGTCGTAGCGTGCGTGAAACTCCTCAATCGAAAGTTTTTGATCTGCGACGGCCGGCATAATGCGGTTTTATTATCCCATGACGAGAATTGTTTATCCTATGGTCATGCAAGTCATACTGCCGGACGTCGAAACGCGGGCATCGATTGAGGTGTGCGGCGATGAGTTGAACGGCGATCGTCCGCTCAACGACGAAGAGTTCTTCGATTTTTGCATGAAGAATCCCGATTTGCACATCGAGCGGCACTCCAACGGAGAGATCTTCATTATGCCTCCTGCCGGAATGGAGACGGGTTACCGCAATAACGAGGTGTCCGCGCAGCTTCGGGATTGGGCGAAGGTCGATGGCTGCGGCGTCGCTTTTGATTCGAGCGCCGAATTCATCCTGCCGAGTGGCGCGGCGTTCGCGCCCGACGCCTCATGGGTTCTCAAGAGCCGCCTGGCATCGCTGACGAAAGCGGAAAAAGAGCTGTTCGGAAGGCTGTGCCCGGATTTCGTGATTGAGCTAAAGTCTCCGAGCGATCGTCTTCGTTCCTTAAAAGCCAAGATGGACCAGTGGATGGCTAACGGCGCTCAGTTAGCGTGGCTCATCGTACCAGAGAAGCGAACGGTTTACATCTATCGGCCTGGAATGGCCGCCGAGGAATTATCCGATATCGATTTCGTCGCCGGTGAAGGGCCCGTCACAGGATTCCGGCTTGAGTTGGCGGATATTTGGGAAGGCCTGTAGCCTATGCAAGTTGTACTGCCGGACGTCGAAACACACAAGTCATTCCGGATCAGCGCAGACGCTCCGCTCAGCGATGAGGAGTTTGTCGATTTCTGTATGGAAAACTCCAGGTTGCGCATCGAGCGGGATGCCAGCGGAGAGATAACCATCATGCCTCCTGCCGGATTTGAAACCGGTTATCGCAACAACGACCTCTCGCGGCAGTTGGGCAATTGGGCGATCGCCGATGGACGGGGCGTTGCGCTCGATTCCAGCACGGAGTATCTTCTGGCGAACGGCGCCGCCCGCTCGCCGGACGCGTCTGCTTGAACGACCCTGGGTTCTGAAAAGCCGTCTCGCATCACTAACGAAACAGCAGAAGCAGCGATTCGTACATTTGTGTCCGGATTTCGTCGTCGAGCTCAGATCTCCGAGCGACCGGTTGCCTGGATTGAAAGCAAAGATGGAAGAGTGGATCGACAATGGGGCGCAGTTGGGTTGGCTGATAGACGCCGACCTGCGCACGGTCTACGTCTATCGCCCGGGAAGGCCGGCCGAAGAACTGCAAGGGATCGACCACATTGTTGGCGAGGACCCCGTGGACGGATTTCGGCTCGAACTCGATGCAATCTGGGAAGGCGTTTAGGCTTACTGTTACAATACGCCTTGCATCATGCAGGTTTTGCAAGCGGGCCAACACAAGCTGATTTATCTGGAGCTGGAGCCGGATACCCTGTCGAGCGTCGCCAAGCAGGCGGGGTTCGATACCAAGGCTAAAGACGGCCAGCGCACGATCCAGATCGACCTCACGGCTCCCGGGCGGCAGGCGCCGTTGCTGCTGTTCGATGCAGCCGATCCGGCGAACCTGGGCTGGTTTTCGCGCTGCCAGTTTTATGTGGACGGCCGCTCCGGCGCCGTGATGCAAACGCCTATCCATCTCGCCAACAAGCGGGACCGTGGCGGGCATGTGGCGCGGAACGCGGTGCGGCTGGTGATTTCGAAAGAGCTACCTGCCAACTTTCGTTTACCCGGCAAGCAGCCGCTCACCGAACAGGTGTTCTACGCGTTGCTGCTGACCTTTTTGAACGCTCTGATGCAGACTGGCGTGGCAGTGTGCGGCTCCGGGGCGGTGGAACCGCTGGCGGGGCGCACGGAAACCATCGGGCCTCGCAACTAGAAGTTTTCGACGCAGAGACGCTGAGGCGCAGTGTTAAGCGCAGAGAAGAAAAGTCTTTAATTTAATCTGTCCAAGTTTTCTCCGCGCCGATCTCTGCGTCTCCGCGTCTCTGCGTCGAAAAATTCTAAATCGTTCCGCACCAGTTCTGCAGGATCAGCGGGGCGGGAATCCTCTCGAAATGACGCGTGTTGTTCGTCACCAGAACGGCGGCGGCGGCCAGGGAATGCGCTGCGATCATCATGTCCAGCTCGCCAATCACCTGACCGCTCGACACAAGCTCATGCCGGATGTCCGCGTAGAAGTCCGCCGCCTCGGCGTCCCAGGACAGCACGCGAACAATTCTCAGAAACCGGCGCACGCCGATATGAAGCCTGTGCGCGGGGGGAAGCCGCTTGAGGCCGTAGAGCAGTTCGGCGCGCGTTATTACCGAGACGCACACCCGTGAAGGCTCAAGAGCCGCCAGCTTGGCTTCTACCCCTGGAGGACGGCCCTTGATGATGTAGCTTGCCGTGTCGGTGTCGAGCATGTGAAGCATGCTTTACCGTTCCTCGGCAAAAAGATCGCGCTCCCGTGGCGGCTGATTCATCGGACGGTCGGCCATGAAATCGTCCGGAACGTCGATAGAACGCATCATCTCGAAGAAGTCCCGCCACGCTTTGGCGCCCGGCCGACGGGACAGGATGACGTCGCCCGTGACTTCATCGCGTGTGACGTAAACTTCATTGCCTTCGAACCGGAATTCAGCGGGCAAACGGACAGCCTGGCTGGAGCCGTTCTTGAATAGTTTCGCAGTCTTGGTCTCCGTCATAGCTATAAACCTCCATTGAAATAATAGTCTATGCATCAGTATATACTGCGCGCGCGCCTAAATCAACCCGCTGCTTTCCCGGCGGCCTCCTTGGCTCGTTGCACCACCGCTTCCATTTCCCCGCGATACAGCTGCAGCAATTCTGGCGTAGACGCTTCAAACCGCATCACCAGCACGGGCTGCGTGTTGGAAGCCCGCACCAGACCCCATCCATGGGGAAAAATCACGCGGACGCCATCCACGTCGATGGTCTTATAACGCGCGTGCAGTTCCTCGGCGCAGCGGCGCACTACATCGAATTTGATCTCGTCTGGGCAATCGAAGCGGATCTCCGGCGTGGTTACCGTCTTGGGCAAATCCGCGAGTTGATAGGAAAGCGGGTGACCGGATTGCGCCACAATTTCCATCAGCCGGCAGGCGGCGTAGAGCGCGTCGTCGAAGCCGTAATAGCGGTCGGCGAAAAACATGTGGCCGCTCATCTCTCCGGCCAGTTCGGCGTGCGTCTCCTGCATCTTCGCCTTGATCAGCGAATGGCCGGTCTTCCACATGATGGGGTTGCCGCCGCGCGCGGCCAGGTCGTCATACATGGCTTGCGAGCACTTCACTTCGCCGATGAAGGTCGCGCCGGGCTTGCGGGTGAGGATCTCGCGGGCATATACGATCATCAACTGGTCGCCGTAGACTACCGTGCCCTTTTCGTCGACCGCGCCGATGCGGTCTGTGTCGCCGTCGAAGGCGATGCCGAGCTCCGCGCCGGTTTCACGGACTTTGGCGATGAGCGCGGCGAGATTCGCCGGAACGGTGGGGTCGGGGTGATGGTTCGGGAAGCGGCCGTCCATCTCGAAGAACATCTCGACAGCATCGGCGTCGAGCCGTTCGAGAATGCGATGCATCACCGGGCCGCCGGTTCCGTTGCCGGCGTCGAAAACCACCTTGATGCGGCGGGCGAAGTCGAACTGCGCGGCCACTTCCTTGACGTATGGCGTGACGCAATCGGCGGTAGTTTCGGAGCCTTCGCCACGGTCGAGATCGCCGGTCTCTATCATGTGGCGGAGTTCCTGAATCGCCTCGCCATGCAGCGTAGATTCGCCGCAGACGGATTTGAAGCCGTTAAACTCCGCGGGGTTGTGGCTGCCGGTGATCATCACGGCGCCATCGGCCCGGAGGTAGAAGACGGAATAGTAGAGCACCGGCGTGGGAACGACGCCGAGATCGATGACATCGCAGCCGCTGGCCTTGAGGCCGCGCATTAGCGCATCGCGCAGGCGCGGCGAACTGAGGCGCGTGTCGCGGCCGAGGGTGATTTTGCGGCCGGAATTGCGCTGCAGGTACGTCCCAAAGGCTTGGCCGAGGAGTTCGACGCCAGAGCTATGGAGCTCGGCGTCGTCGCGGTCCAAGTCGGCGATGCCGCGAATATCGTACTCGCGAAAGATGGTGGGTTTAAGCAAAGGAGCTTTGAGCATAAAAGGCGATGAGTTAAAGAGCGAATCTGGAACCACGGTTTCGTGGCGCCTATCGGCGCTAAGATAACGGTAGCAATGATGAAGGTCGCCGAACGCCAGTTTACGACAATTTCAGGAGTTCCCATTGAGCCGCTGTATGGGCCGGAGGACGTCCGCGGACTCGACATCGGCGAGCCGGGCGAGTTTCCATACACGCGCGGCATCCACCGCGACATGTACCGAGGCAAGCTGTGGACCATGCGGCAGTTTTCCGGCTTCGCCACGCCGGAGGAGACCAACAGCCGCTACCATTACCTGCTGGCGCAAGGGCAGACGGGCCTCTCGGTGGCCTTCGACCTGCCGACGCTGATGGGTTACGACGCCGATCACGCCTTGAGCGAAGGCGAAGTGGGCAAGTGCGGCGCGCCGGTTTCATCGCTCGAAGACATGGAGATTCTCTTCCGCGGCATTCCGCTGGGTGAGGTGACGGTGTCGATGACCATCAACTCGCCGGCGTGCGTGTTGTGGGCCATGTACCTTGCGGTTGCGGAACAGCAGGGCGTCGACTGGGCGCGCGTTTCGGGCACGCTGCAGAACGACATTCTGAAAGAGTACATCGCGCAGAAGGAGTTCATCTTTCCGCCCAGGCCGTCCATGCGGCTGGTGACGGATACCATCGAATTCGGCGCGCGGCATACGCCAAAATTCAACCCGATTTCGATCAGCGGATATCACATCCGCGAGGCCGGCTCCACGGCGGTGCAGGAACTGGCGTTTACGCTGCGGGATGGAATGGAGTACGTGGATTGGGCTATCGAGCGGGGCCTCGATATCGACGAGTTCGCGCCGCGGTTGAGTTTCTTCTTCAACGCGCACAGCGATTTTTTCGAAGAGATCGCGAAATACCGCGCGGCGCGCAAGATCTGGGCCGAAGCCATGCGCGACCGATACGGCGCCAAAAGCGAGCGCAGCATGAAGCTTCGATTCCATGCGCAGACAGCAGGATGCTCGTTGACCTGGCAGCAGCCCTATAACAACGTGGTGCGGACGGCCATCCAGGCGCTGGCGGCCGTGCTGGGCGGGGCGCAATCGCTGCATACGAATTCGCTCGACGAAGCCTACGCGCTCCCGGGCGAGCATGCGGTGACCATCGCGCTGCGCACGCAACAGGTGCTGGCTTACGAGAGCGGCGTGACGAATACGCCCGATCCGCTCGGCGGCAGCTACTTTCTGGAAAAATTAACACTCGAAACGGAGCAGGCGGCCAACGCGTATATCCGGCGCATCGATGCGATGGGCGGCATGATCCCGGCGATTGAGTCGGGATATCCGCAATCGGAGATCGCCGCGGCCAGCTACCGGTATCAGTGCGAGGTGGAATCGGGCGAGCGGACCATTGTGGGTGTGAACAGGTTTCAATCGGAAGACCAGCCGATCGAACTGTTGCAGATTGGCGAATCGGCCGGGCGGCATCAGAAGGAGAAGTTGGCGCGGTTGCGCCAGCGGCGCGACAATAGCCGGGTGCGAAAGTCCCTCGATGCGCTGCAGCGCGCGGCTGAGGGCGCCGGGAATGCCAAGCCGGAAAACACCATGCCTTACATCCTGGAAGCAGTGAAGGCGTATGCGACACTGGGCGAGATCTGCGACGCGTTCCGCACGGTGTTCGGCGCTTACACGGAGACGTCGCGGCTTTGAAGATAGCTTTGAAGATACCCCAGCCGGAAAACATGTCCCGACCGATTCGAGTGCTGGTGGCCAAACCGGGCCTGGATGGACACGACCGCGGCGCCAAGGTGATTGCGCGCGCGCTGCGCGATGCCGGCATGGAAGTGATCTATACGGGCCTGCGGCAGACGCCGGAGATGATTGTGAACGCGGCGCTGCAGGAGGACGTGCAAGTCATCGGGCTGTCGATTCTTTCGGGTGCGCATAACGCCATCGTCCCGCGGGTGATGGAGCTGCTGCGCGAGAAGGATATGGGCGACGTGAAGGTGATCGTAGGCGGAATCGTTCCCGACGAAGACGCCGCGGAGTTGAAGCGGCAGGGCGTGGCGGCAGTCTTTCAGCCAGGGGCGTCGCTGGAAGCCATCGTGACTTTTATTCGGGGAGCGGTGGGGTAGTTTTTCCCTCGCCGGTTGGCGTACTCTGAGAGAAGGAGCAGAAGGAGTACAGTTTATGGCGACAGCAGCTCTCGACTGGTCGCAATGCCCCGCCGTGGAGAGCATCCCGGGCAAGGTCAGCGGCGCGTGGGTGTTTCGGGATACGCGGCTGCCCGTTGCCACAGTCATCGAGAATCTGGAAGATTTGAGCGTCGAAGAAGTGATGGAACAATTCGACGTGACGCGCGAGCAGATCGCAGCGGTGCTCGACTTTGTGGCCCAAAGCCTGAGAGTGTCGGCTCCGGTGCAGGATTCCGCGCCCGTCGATGCTCATTCTCTTTGACCACGGAACGCCACGAGGCCTTGCCCGTGGGCTTCCCGGCCACACCGTCATCACAGCGAAGGCAAAAGGTTGGGACAGGCTGAGCAACGGAGCATTATTAAAGGCGGCAGAAGCCGCGGCGATTGATCTCTTACTCACGACCGACCGGGGCATTCGCTACCAGCAGAACCTTACGGGCCGGAATATCGCGATCATTGTGTTGGCCGGTACGACGAAATGGTCGCGCGTGCGTTTGCACCTTGATCGCATCACCGCCGCGGTGAACACTGCCACGCCGGGCAGCTATACCGAAGTTGCAATACCCTTCGATTAGGCCGCGCCGAATGATTTAAGCCCTCCTCTGGCCCGTTCCTCCGCGCGAGCCTTTGAAACGTTCGTGTCTTCCTCGTGCAGGATTCGCAACCCGCGAGTAATAACATCGTGAAAGAGAACAACACGACCGGCGAGCTTTGAACGAGCTTCGGTCTTCACTTGTTCCGACAAACCACGCGTCCGAACGAGTTCAGCGAAACGTGCAATACCTTCAGGAAGCAGTACCGGATTGTGCAAGAGTTCTTCGTGGCACTCATAGCAGAACACGGCAGATTCGCCCTCGTGCCCCCAAGGGCAGGAGGTGAACACACCGTCCGTCTGTGTGCCCCGGCGCGTGATCGAACGTCCGAAAAACCGCTCGGCAATGAAATGATGGCTCGTGGCATGACTTCGCCCTTCGATGGTTGGACGGGCATATGTATTTGGCCTACGGTGAAGCTCACATCCGCAGATTGCACAGGTCTCGGGCATAGGATCACATTCTACCCCGGCCAGTTTTCCGATAAGGGCCGTTTCGGGGTTTGACGCCCCCATGAAGCTTGGCACTTGCTTCCCGCCGGCCACGCTGTCTTCCTGGGCCCAGAAACTGCAGGAGCACTCTGACGAGGTACTCACGAATTGCGGTGATGCCTACCGCCGCGTCTCGTCCGGCATCGCGCCGGCTGCCGGTTCCCGTGCCGATCAAACGAACAGCCTTCGGCGGAACGGAACTTGATAATGCTGCGCGAGTGTTTCGCCCACAGAGGGAACGGCGTTGACCGGTAGCAAGACGGCCACTCCGATGGCGCAACTTCGACAACAGTTAAGCGAGACGCTGCGGGCGCGGGTGGCGCTGACGCTGTCCATATGAGTAAAATTTCCGGACCCCGGTCAATTGCCGTGACGGAAAAGAAACGGTAATTTATGAATCAGCGCCTGAAAGCCCACTCATCGCCCGCTCGACGCGCCCAGCGAGGGGTCGAAGTTGACCCACCACACTTCACCGCGGAGCATCCGGCCGATCCGCTGCGGCATCTCCAGTTACGCCCTCGGACCATTCCAGCGCGTCGCGTTCACGCTGGGTATCGAGAGCCATCTCGCGATATTCCATGCCGAGGCGCTCTTCCTGGCGCCGGTTTTCCCGATCGCGAAGCCACTGCGAGATGCGGCGGATATCCTCCGGCGGTAAGCGCTCGATTGCGTCCTCGATTTCTTCCAGCCGGTTCCGGTTCGGAGTTTACGATTACTGAAGATTCTCGCTCTAAAGCCTGTGCCAGCCCTTCACACCTGTAGTCCGCTCCACTCGTTGTTGGGGAACCCAACATCCGCTAGAATAATGGCTTATCACCTTGGAGATCCATCTGCACCAAGCGAAATTGTGTCCACTGAGCCAAAGTCTACCCGCAGGTGCAGAGTCGAGAGGCATCCCTAGCATGAGCCGATTCCGGCCAGTCCGCCTGGCGTCAGCGCCGGCCTGTATCTTCGTGGCGTCCATATCGCTGCTGGCCCAAGCCCAGCAACCACCGCAGCAAACGCCGCCGCAGCAAACGCCGCCACCGCCAACCCAGCCGGCTCAACAGGCGAAGCCGCCTGCGCAGCCACAGCAGGCAAATCCATTCTCAACTGCGCCGCCGGTCCAGCAGGAGCAGCCGCAGTTGGAGACGCCCAAGCCCGTGGCGCCGCCACAACTCCGTCCCGGACAAATGATCATCGATTCGGTCTCGATCCGCGGGTTGCGCCGCGTGCCCGAAGATACGCTCAAGGCCACGATGGTGACCAAGCCGGGCGACATTTACGATGAGGAGATCCTGCGGCGCGACTACATGGCGCTGTGGAACACCAACCGCTTCGACGACATCACGGAAGAGGCGGAACCGGGCGAGCGGCCCAATTCCGTGAAGATCACGTTCGTGGTGACGGAGCGGCGCGTCATTCGCACCATTCACTATCAGGGAATCCATACCGTCACCGAATCGGAGATTCTCGACCGCTTCAAGGAACGCAAGGTCGGCCTGGTGGTGGAATCGCAATACGACGCCAATAAGATCCAGCACGCGGCCAATGTGCTGAAAGAATTCCTCTCGGAACGCGGCCGCCAGTACGCCACGGTAGATCCGCAGATCGAACAGATTCCGCCCTCTTCGCTGGCCCTCACCTTCAATGTGAATGAAGGCCCGAAGGTGAAGGTGGGGACGATCGCGATCACCGGCAACCACGCCTACAGTCAAAAGTGGGTGATCGATGCGATGAAGAACCTGCACCCGTACGGTATTCCGCATTCGATCGTAGCGGAGAACCTGTTCGCCAAGACCTACGACGCCGCCAAGCTGGAAGAAGACGGCGAGCGCATCCGCCAGGCATATTCGGATCACGGCTACTTCAAGATGAAGGCGCTCGAGCCCACGGTGACCATCATTCCGCGCGGCGGCCAGGGCTGGCGGCTGCCCCTGATCAAGATGGAATTGCCGGGCATTTATGCCGACATTGTGCAGCCGGTGGACGAAGAGCGTCTCTATCACGTGCACAGCATCAAGTTCGAGGGCGTAAAGCTGTTCCGGACTCCGGAAGCACTCATGCGGCCCCTTTTCGGCATGGGCCCCGGCGACGTATTTCAGACCGACAAGCTGCGCAAGGGCATTGAGAACATGCGCAACCTGTATGGGAAGTTCGGCTACATCGATTTTGTGCCCGAGCCCGATTTCAATTTCATTCCCAACACCGACCAGGTGGACCTGACCATCACCGCCGATGAAGGCAAGCAGTTCTTCGTGCGCCGCATCGATTTTTCGGGCAACGTCACGACGCGCGACAAGGTCATCCGCCGCGAGATCATGCTGGATGAAGGCGATATGTTCAACAGCAGCCTGTGGGACCTGAGCATTCTGCGATTGAACCAGCTGGGCTACTTTGAAGTGCTGAAGAAGGAAGACGCGGCGGACATCCACAAGAATATCGGCTCGAACACGGTGGATATCACGCTTAAGGTGAAGGAGCGCGGCAAGAACTCCATCGGGTTGAACGGCGGCGTGTCCGGCATCGCCGGCAGCTTCGTCGGCTTCAACTACTCCACCAACAACTTTCTGGGATTGGGCGAGACGCTCTCGCTAAACACGCAGCTCGGCACCATCATGCGCAGCGCGAGCCTGAGCTTCACCGAGCCGTACCTGTTCGACAAGCCGATTCAGACGGGTTTCACCGTTTACCTGAACCGGTACGATTTCAACGAGGCGCGGCAGGCGTCGATTTTCGCCGGCCAGAATCTGGCCGCGTTGTATAACTCGCTGGGTTCGCAGAACCTGCTGAATTACGTGCAGAACAGCCACGGATTTAAGTTATTCGCCAGCTATCAGCTCCGCCGCAGCTTCTGGCGCACCGGCATTACCTACGGATACGACATTTCGAATATCGTTACGGAAACCACCGCCGCCGCCACTTACTTCCAGTACCTCGATTTCAGCGGCGTCTATGGGCCGAACGCGCTCCAGGGAATCAAGACCAGCTCGATCACGCCATCGCTGACTTACAACACCGTGAATCATCCTATCAACCCATCGAGCGGCAAGAGCATCTACTTCTCGCTTGGGTTTGCGGGCAGCATACTGGGCGGCAATGTAAATACCATCACTCCCGCGTTCGATTTCAAGTATTTCCACCCTTCGCCTATCCGCAGGTCGCAGATCCTGGCATTTCATTTCCTGACCAGCATCATCACTTCCTATGGGGGCAAGGAGGTTCCGCCGTTTTCCCGTTCGTTCATGGGCGGAGAAAACGACGTTCGCGGATTCGATTTTTATAGCGTCACGCCGATCGCCTATATCGCTTCGAGCGCCACCATCAACGTGCTGAATTCAGATGGCAGCGTGCGCACGCAACAAACCGTCAGTAGTGGAAGCCTGACGGCCCAGCCCGTAACGATGAATATTCCCACTTACCAGGTCATCACGCCGGGCGGCGACTGGCACTCGGTCTTCAACTTCGAGTACCGCATTCCTATTGTGGGGCCGATTACGCTGGCGCCTTTCTTCGATGCGGGGCTCAACCGGATTCTGCGACCGGACCAACTCACGACGGATCCCACGCAAATTGCCAACCTCAATCTGGAATTCCCGCAGGCCGGTTTCAGCGGCAAGGTGCAGATTGCCCCGGGCACGCAGAAGCCGGTGGCGTCCACGGGACTCGAAATACAGGTGATTCTGCCCGTGGTGAATGCGCCTTTCCGGGTATATTTCGCTTATAATCCTTCTACCATCCGGGTAAATTTAGAGCCGCCGATCGTGGCAGACCGCGCGGCTTTCCCTAACGAGGCGACGTTCAACAACGCGGTGGCCACCTTCGGCCAGGTTTATCCGTTTGACGATCGGCGAACCTATTTCCATTTTACGGTCGGCAGGACTTTCTAAACGCGTCCCAGTCATCATAGAATTCACAATGCGGGAGGTTCGCTTGAAAAAGATATTCGTAGCGGGAGCGCTGGCCGTGGGATGGGCCGCGCTGGCGCAGGGCCAGACGGCTTCGGCAAGCGGCGCCGCCGCGCGTCAAACGCCGGCGATTCCCGCATCTCCCACGGGGAACATCGTCGCGCTGCCGAACAAGATCGCCGTGATCTCACTCCAGCCGGCGATCATGGGGACCAAAGAGGGCACGGCCGCGGGGGAAGTCCTCAAGGCTAAGTACGCACCGAAGCAGGCCGAGTTCGAGAAGCGGAAAGCCGACATTGCGGCGCTCCAGAACCAGTTGAGCCAAGGTGGGGCGGCCATGGATCCGGATGCGAAGACCAAGCTTACGCGCGAGATCGATGCTAAGACCAAATCTCTGCAGCGCGATGCGCAAGAGGCCAGCGAGGATTCCCAGCAGGACATGAATCAGGTGTACAACCAGCTTGGCGATAAGATGCTGCAGATCGTTGAACAGTACGCCTATCAGAACGGATATGCGGTAGTGCTGGACGTGAGCGCCCAGCAGACGCCGGTCATTTGGGCGGCCGGATCGTCGAATATCACCGCCGATATCGTGAAGCTTTACGATCTTGCGCATCCGGGCGCGGGGTTGGCGCCTGCGCCCAAAGCTCCGCCGAAGCAGCCGGCGGCCCCGGCGCCAGTCAAAAAGCAGTAGGCATTAGGGGCTGGCGGCCAGCTATAATAGAATTTCACCATTTAGGAGTTTTAGCTTGACAAAGAGTTTCGCAATCGCAGCAGCAGTCGTGGGTTTTGCCGCAATGGCGCAGGCCCAGACCGCACCCGCCGGCCAGCCTGCTGCGCCGGCTCCCGCACCGGCGCCCACCGCCCCCATGGCCGGGAATGTCGCCCTCCCGACCAAGATCGCTATCATCGCGATCCAACAGGCAATCATGGCGACCAAGGAAGGCTCCGCGGCCGGCGCCGCGCTCAACACGAAGTATCAGCCTAAGAAGGACGACTTCGAGAAGCGCCAGCGCGACATTCAGGCGCTGTCCGACCAGTTGAAGAAGGGCAGCGCCACCATGAGCGACGATGCCAAAACTAAGATTGAGCGCGACATCGATTCCAAGACCAAAGCTCTGCAGCGCGATACCCAAGACACCAGCGCCGACTACGAGGAAGAAATGGGCAAGGTGTACCAGGAGATGGGCAACAAGATGCTGCAGATCATCGAGCAGTACTCGTATCAGAACGGTTATGCGGTGGTGCTTGACGTCAGCAATCAGCAGACGCCCGTGATCTGGGCGGCGCCGTCGGCGAACATCATTGCCGACATCATCAAGCTCTACGATCAGGCGCATCCGGGCCTGCCGGCAGCGGCGAAGCCAGCGGCGCCGGCCAAACCGGTTACGCCAGCGACGACTATTAAGAAGCAGTGAGCCGGTGGGACAGACCATCGCCTTTTGTGGTCTGTCATCGCATCGTTACAGCAGCTTGACAGACGACATAAATCGATCGTCTGTCCCACGTTAGCCGGTTTTCATCTTGTGGGCGATGAGGAAGGCTAACTCGATCGCCTGTTCGTAGTTTAACCGCGGGTCCACCTCCGATTCATAAGCGCGCGACAGATCGTGCTCGCCAGGGCCGCGGGCGCCACCGATGCACTCGGTCACGTTTTCGCCCGTCAATTCGATGTGTACGCCGCCCAGATGCTGGCCCATCCGGCGGTGGATGTCGAATGCCTGGTCCAACTCGGAGTAAATGTCCTCGAAGTAGCGGGTCTTTACGCCGCTTGCGGTGGTCTGCGTATTGCCGTGCATCGCGTCGCAGATCCACAGCGCTCGTCCGCCTTCCGCGCGGACGCATTCGATCAGGCTGGGCAAACCTTCGGCGATGCGCTTTACCCCGAAGCGGTGGATAAGGGTGAGGCGGCCCGGCGAGCGGTTGGGGTCCAGCAGATCGAGCCAGCGGGCCACATGCTCGCGGGTGGCATTGGCGCCCACTTTGATGGCGATAGGGTTCTCAATGCCGCGCATATATTCGATGTGCGCGCCCTCGGGCTGATGGGTGCGCAGGCCCACCCAGGGAAAATGCGAAGCCAGGTTGAAGTAACCCGGGCGGCGCGGCACGGTGCGCGTCTGGGCTTCCTCATAGCCCAGGTGCAGGGCTTCGTGAGAGGTGTAGAAATCGATGCGGTCCGACTCGCCGGCGCGCACGCCGAGCACGTTCTCCATAAACCGCAGAGATTCGGCGATGGTCTCCACCATGCGGCGATAGTCGTCGCGGTGCGGCGATTCCGCCACCCAATCGAGATCGAAATACTCGGGATGGTGAAGATCGGCGAACCCGCCCTTAACCAGCGCGCGGATGAAGTTGAGCGTGAGCGCGGCGCGCTCGTATCCACGGAGTAGAAGCTGGGGATCGGGCGTACGCGCCTCGGCGCTGAACTCCGGGCGGTTGACGATGTCGCCGCGGTAGGCAGGCAGCTCGAGGCCGTTGCGGGTTTCGGTATCGGCGGACCGCGGCTTGGCGTATTGGCCGGCGAAGCGGCCGATGCGGATCACGGGGCGCTCGCCGCCCACCACCAACACCAGGCTCATCTGCACCAGGACTTTGAGCATGTTGGCGATGCGGCGCGGCGAGCAATCGATGAAGCGCTCGGCGCAATCGCCGCCTTGCAGCACGAAGCGCTTGCCGGCGGCGGCCTCGGCGAGCTGCTCGCGGAGCTGCAGAATCTCCCAGCTTGTGACCAGCGGCGGAAGCTGGCGCAGTTGAGTCAGGGCGCTGGAGAGAGCGGCTGGATCGGGGTAACTGGGCTGCTGAAGGGCTTGGCGCAGGCGCCAGGAATCGGGGGTCCACTGCATGAAGTTCTACGGTAGCATGCGCAGGCCATGGGGTTGGCGATGGGACCCCGCGCCACCAGTGCTAGCCCGCGCGTTCTCTTAAGAACTCATATCGCTCAAGCGTAGCCGCAACTTGAAACGACGCTGAAGGGCCGGTGGCAATCATCGGCTCCGCGCGCAACACCTTACCCATGCAGCGCAGTGTCACCGGCTGAGGCCCTTCGTGATTCAGAACAATCAGATATTCAATGGGGCCGCCTAGATCTGGTTCCCGTTCCAAAGTGAAGAGCACTCCACTGGAACTGATATTCCTAGTCTGTCCAGAAAGTGTAACACGTTCAGAACCACTGCGCGTGATTGAAAGTGGGAGCTGAAGTTTGAAGCGCCGGGTTCTTCGCTGTTCCATGTAGATGTCTGGGTTAATACTATTACCCGGTGGTTGACCGGGTCAATAGGCCGATCAGAGCAGAACAGTTACATAAGTACTGGAGGTAAGCACAGACGTACGGGGATTGAGCCCGGAGGCGGAGTTGGCAATCCGCTCTCCGGAGACAGCTGTGGCTCAGCTTAACTTAACTAAGGCTTCACGACGATAAAGATGATTACCATCACATAGAGCGCCAGCGACTCGATAAAGACCAAGCCTAAAATCATTGCCGCGCGGATGGCAGGGGCTACGCCAGGATTGCGCGCCATGCCTTCACAAGCGCCCGCGATAGCTTTACCTTGCCCCAGGGCGCAAAGCCCCGACCCGATGGCCATGCCGATGCCGGCGCCGATGGCGACCCACCAGTATCCGCCGGGTGACGCGGCGGCGCCCCCAGTCTGCGCAAATAGCGGGCACGCCACTACCAGCAGCACCAACAGGAACAACATTCTCTTCGTCATTGTGCAACTCTCCTCAAATGAAATCGCCCTCAGGAGGTGGTTCCGCGCCAGCGTTGGGACGAGGCGGGCTCACACTGAAAGAGCGGCATAAAGCCGGTATTAGTGCTCGTGGGCCGTTGCGGCGCCGACATACAGCATGGTCAGCACCATAAAAACGTACGCCTGAATCAGTGAAACAAAAACATGCAGCCCCATGAAAACCGCCGGAACTCCAAAAAAAGTCAGCCCGAGGAACACCATGGTGATCTGCTCGCCGGCGTACATATTTGCGAACAGACGGATGGTCAGCGACATTGGCCGCGCGCAGTGACTGATGATTTCGATAGGAATCATCAGCGGCGCCAGCCACCAGAGCGGTCCGGCGAAATGCTTGAGATACGACCAAATGCCGACTTCGCGGATACCTACGTAGTTGTAGTAAAGGAACACGGCCGCCGCGCATCCCAGAGGAACCGAAGGATACATAGTGGGGGATTCCATAGTGGGAATGACGCCGATCAGGTTGCTGAATAAAATGAAAATAAATATCGTTCCGAAAAAGGAAAAATAGCGGTCGGAGTGTTGCTCCACCTGTTCTTTGCCCTGACTATCTACAAACTCGTAGATCAACTCGAAGGTCTGCTGCATCTTCCCCGGCCGGTCCGCGGAGAGACGGCTCTTCAGCATGGCGAATACCAGCATGATGAGAGCGGCCACCAGTAGCTCCATGGCAACGTAGTTAGTCCACGGCCGCGGGACGGATGGCCAACCCACCAGGTTCAGCGCGCCATTGCCAAGCCCCGCCAGATGATCGTTGAACAGTTTAGTGATCCAGATTTCTTCGTGCAAACCCTAATCCTAGTTGAATGAGTATTTCGATAGCGACGGCGGCCAGCGATACGAACAGCCCCGCTAGCATCGCTGGAAGGCTGAGTTTAGAATACCTCAATATAACATAGGCGGCGCCCGCCAACATCAGATAGCGCAGCGCGAAAAACAGCGCGAAAACGCTTGGTTTGCCGCCGGGGCCAAGCGCTTCCACGAATTTTTTCAGCCAGCGGAAATTCAACCAGGACGCCCATGCGCCCAGCGCAAACGCGGCGCCGTAGGTCCAACCGCGCCAGAGCGCTGCCAGCGACCCGATAATCGCGACCAACACCATGGTCCGCGTTACGCGGGTCGCCGTGCGCTCGAAGATGTCTGCGGCGTCAGCCATGGCCCGAATCCTGCGTCAACTGCCGCACCACTTGCACCAGCCCGCCCGCCGCGCCCAGAACCACGCCCACAATGTAGAGCGAATGCGTCCCAAAACGGCTGTCAAGCCAGCCGCCGATGAAGTACCCCACAACCACTGCCGCCGGCACCGTAAACGCCATCCCGGAATATCGCGCCAGTGCGCCCATCATCGAGTCTTTGCGCTCAGGCATAGCTCACGTGCGTTCCGAGGCTTCGCGCACCAGTATCCCCATTTTCGGATGCGATGGCTCCATGGCGGGATGGATGCCGAATTCTTCGAGCGACTCGGTGGTGGTGGGGCCGATCGACGCCACCATGCACTTCGCCAACCCCGCCCGCGCCGCCGGCTCGATTCCCATCTCTTCCGCCACGCGCAGCAGATGCTCAATCTGCACAGCGGTAGTGAACATGGCGATATCGAATGCGCCGGCAGCCAGGCGGCGCACGGCT
>JBEKNN010000110.1:0-27586 GCA_049522755.1 Bryobacteraceae bacterium
GTATACGGTCGTATTGAGTGGAAGCCCCTCAAACTTTGGGAAGCGCCTCACTTCTCCCTTCCGAAGCAGGATTGCGCCATTCAACGTGGTACCGATCCATAAGTCTCCATTCAATGTGGCGAGGAGACAAAAGATTTCCGTCGGCGCCGGCGAGTCTCCATCAATCGAGCGTACCCGTTCAAAACCGAAACCATCGAAGCGATAGAGGCCCTCGCCGGAACCCAGCCACAGCGAGCCGTCTGGGGCTTGAGCGATGTCGTTAATTTGCGGAGGCGCGCCCTCGCGCTCCGTCCACGCGGTATGGTGTAACTGGAAAAGAGACGGATTGGGAGTATCCGGCGGGCGAGCGTCTTGGGAAAAAGCGCATGCTCCCAAGACGAGGCTCAGGAGTCCTCGTGCCGTTAGCAGAGGTACGGAAGCCAATGCCGGACGGGCTTTCGTCATCGGGCGCACCTGCCATTATAAGCCGTCCCGATGCGGCGGCCAGCCGCTGCAAACGATTCTTCTAGTGAGAGAGCGCCGCGCGCTCGTTCGACCTAACTCCGGATATGCACGGCGTAAAGTGACCCGAGAGCGCAAAGTCACTGAAAAACCGTTGGCTTTGGCCAGCACAGGAGCTAAGCCGCTATAATCGTCACAAATGCCTGAAGTCCGCCACTCCGTGTGCGCGCTCGATTGTCCCGACTGCTGCTCGCTGCTGGTCAACGTCGAGGACGGCCGAGGCTCCAAGCTCCGCGGCAACCCGGCGCATCCGGTCACGCGCGGCTTCCTCTGCGGCAAGGTCGCCCAGTACCTCGAACGCGAGTATCATCCCGGCCGGCTGCTCTACCCGCAGCGCCGCATCGGCGCCAAAGGCGAAGGGCGCTTCGAGCGTATCTCCTGGGACCAGGCTCTCGACGCCATCGCCTCGCGCCTCCAATCCACCGCCGCCGAATTCGGACCGGAATCCGTTCTGCCCTACAGCTACGCCGGCACCATGGGGCTGTTGAACTATGGTGGGATGGACCGCCGCTTTTTCCATCGCCTGGGCGCGTCGCGGCTCGACCGCACCATCTGCTCCACTGCCGGCATGGCCGGCATGACCGAGGCGCTGGGCGTTCGTTACGGAACCGAGCCCGAGCAGTTCCGGCACGCGCGGCTCATCATCGCCTGGGGCGCGAACGTATTAGGAACCAACGTCCACCTGTGGCCGTTCATCGTGGAAGCCCGGCGCAACGGCGCTAAATTCTATGTGATCGACCCGCACCGCAACCGCACCGGCGCCGCCGCAGACAAGCACATCTTCATCAATCCCGGCAGTGACACGGCCTTGGCGCTGGCCATGATGCACGTCATTGTGGGCGAGAACCTGCACGACGCCGATTATATTGCGCGCTATACCGAGGGTTTCGACGCTCTGCGCGAACGCGTGCGCGAGTGGACGCCGCAGCGCGCGGCCCAGCTGACGGGCATCGCCGCCGGGGAAATCGCGGCCCTGGCGCGCGAATATGCCACCACGCGGCCCGCGGTCATCCGCCTCAATTACGGCGTGCAGCGTAGCGAGCGCGGCGCCATGGCGGTGCGCACTATCGCGCTGCTGCCGGCGATCGTCGGATCGTGGAAGGAGATCGGCGGCGGCTTGCAGCTTTCCACGTCGCAGGCGTTCCATCTGAACAAGCCCGGCCTGGAGCGCGAGGATCTGCAACAGATACCGCTCGGCCGCGAAGCGCGCATCGTCAATATGACGGAGCTCGGCGGCGCGCTCACCAAGCTCGGCGAACCCCCGGTGAAGGCGCTGATAGTCTACAACTCGAACCCCGCCGCCATAGCGCCCAATCAGAACGCCGTGCTGGCCGGACTGCGGCGCGGCGACCTGTTCACCGTAGTGCTCGAGCAATTCCAGAACGATACCGCGGATTACGCCGATATCCTGCTGCCCGCCACCACGTTTCTGGAACATACCGACCTCTACTTCGCATACGGCCACTATTACCTGCAGCTGGCGCGGCCCGCGCTTCCGGCGCCCGGCGAAACCAAATCGAACGTGGAGGTTTTCCGTCTTCTCGCCCAACGCATGGGCTTCGACGACCCGTGCTTCCGCGATTCCGAAGACGACATGATCCGCACGCTGCTCCGTTCGGAGCATCCGTTCATCAAGGGCATCACCATCGAAGAGCTCGACCGTGAGCATTTCGTGCGCTTGCGTATGCCCGACCCATTCCAGCCTTTCGCCCAGGGCAATTTCGGGGCGCGCCCCGGTCGGGCCGCCGACGGAAAGTGCCACTTCAACGCCGAAACGCTGGACTATTCGCCGCCGGTAGAGTCGCGCCACGGCGACGCCGGTCTGCGCCGCAAGTATCCCTTTGAGTTGATTTCGCCCAAGAACGACGACAGTATGAACTCGACCTTCGGCCACCGCGACGCCGTGGACCGCGAAACCGCCACGCTCCATCTGAATGGCGAAGACGCCGCCCGCCTCGGTATCCACGCGGAAGATCAGGTGCGCGTGCACAACGACCGCGGATCGTGCGTGCTGATTGCCTCCATCGACAGCGCGTCGATGGATGGCGCCGTGCGCCCTGGCGTGGTCTGCGCGCCGTCCGTACGGTGGAGCAAGCGTGCGCCCGGCAAGCGCGGCGTGAACGCGTTGACGTCCGAACGCCTCACCGACGCGGGCGGCGGACCTACCTTCTATAGCTGCCTCGTTCAAGTGGAGAGAATCGGAGACTGATGAGCAACGTACGATTGCCGTTCGCCGCCATGCTCGCGGCCCTGCTCGCGGGCTTGGTCCTGGCGCTCGCGGGGTGCAACCGAGCGCACAAAGTCACGGTGGTGGAGACCGTGGAAGAGACGCCGGACAAGACTGGAATTCCCATCGCGATCAACATGGGCGACCCCAAGCAGGAAAAGCAACTCGTCAGCGGCTTTTACGCCATTGAGGCCAAATCCTGGCGCTGGACGGCCAAGGACTTCACCGTCTCCCTGCGGCCGCCCGCCGGATCGGCCGCGCAAGGCGCCACGCTCATCTTCGCGCTTTCCATCCCGCAAGTGACCGTGGATAAATTGAAGAGCGTCACGCTCTCGGCCTCCATCAATGGAACCGCGCTGGCGCCGGAAACCTACGCGCACGACGGCCAGTACGAATACAAGCGCGACGTTCCGCCCGACGCGCTGAAAGGCGGCGCAGTCCGCGTGGCGTTCCACCTGGATAAATCCATGCCGCCCTCTGGCGGCGACGCGCGCGAATTGGGCGTGGTGGCGCGAACCATAGGGCTCGAATCGAAATGAAGCGCGCCCGGACCGTGGCTTATTGGACGGTCCCCTCGCTGGTCTGCCTGCTGATTCACTGGCAGGGCTTCACGGCCTGGTTCCGCGCCGACGATTTCGCCTGGCTCTCCAGCTTCGACAGGATTCATAGTTTTCACGACCTGCTGATAGCGCTGTTCCGTCCGCAGGCGCAAGGTACCATTCGCCCCTTCAGCGAGCGGGCGTTCTTCATAATCGGTTACGGCTTGTTCGGCTTGGATTCGCTGCCTTTCCACATGGTGATTTTCGCGACGCAGTTCGCCGCGCTGGCGCTGGTTGCGTTAGTGGGAGCCAAACTGACCGGTAGCCGCGCCGCTGGTTTTTGCGCTGCCTTGCTCTGGACCATTAACACCGCCTCGGTCGAACCGCTCGCCTGGGTCTGCGTGTACAACGAGGTGATGTGCGCGTTCTTCCTGCTGCTGGCGTTCTATTTTCTGTTACGCTACGTCGAAACCGGAACCCGGCCTTACAAGTTGTGGGAATGGGTGGTTTTCCTGTTAGGTTTCGGCGCGCTCGAACTGAACGTGGTGTATCCGGCGATGGCGGCGGCCTACACCTTGCTTTGCGCGCGGAAGTTTTTTCGCGGCACGCTGCCGATGATGGGCGTATCCGTTGCCTATACCGTAGTCCATACGCTGGCCGCGCCGCCGCCTTCCACCGGCGACTATGCGATGCGCTTCGGAGCGTCCACGCTGCGCACGCTGGCAATATACTGGACGTGGTCCATCGGCCCAGCGTATCTTGAAACCCCGGCGCACGTCAGGCGGTGGATGCTGATTGCCGGTGTGGCCGCCGTTTCCGTGGCGTTGTTCGGATTCCTGGCTCTCCGGCTGCGGGCGGGCTATGGCGCGGCGCTATTCTGCGTGGTGTGGTACGTGGCGGCGTTGGCGCCGATGCTGCCGTTGCGCGATCACATAACGGAATACTATCCATACATTCCCTTGATCGGGCTTGCGTGGCTTGGCGGCTGGGGATTGGTTGAGGTATGGCGCCGCGGCCCTGGTGGACGCGCTGCCGCCGTTGCTCTGGCGGCGTTGTATACGGCGATGGTGTTGCCGCGGACGGTGAGCGCATCGGAATGGAACCACCGTATCTCCATCAGAGCCCGCGACCTGGTGGAAGGCGTGGCGCGCGCGCACGAGCTCCATCCCGGCCAGGCGATTTTGCTATACGGCGCCGATGACGAGCAATTTTTTAATGCCATTCGCCACAAGGCGTTTCCCCTGATTGGCATGAACAATGTCTATCTGGCGCCGGGCAGCGAGAAGCACATCGCGGAGCCTGCGGGCTGGGGCCGCGTGGAAGACTTTATCCTCGCGCCGGCCATCGCTGCCAGGGCGCTGGACCTCGGCGAGCTCCAGGTGTATGACGTTCGCGGCAAAGTTTTGCGAAACATCACTACCGATTACGGCGTTACCCTCGTGGAGAGCGGGATGCCCCTGCGCGTTTCCGCCGGCGAGCCCTTGACGGCTTATCTGCTCGGCCCGGAATGGTACAAACTCGACGTGGATCACCGTTGGATGCCCAAGCGCGCCACGCTGCGCATCGGCGCGCCCGCGGAGCCGGGGAAAAACCTGTACCTGAGCGGCTACGTTCCGGACGCTTTGGGCGCGGTGGAAATCACCGTAACTGTAGATGGCGCGCCGCTGCCGCCGCGCACGGTTCGTCCGGGTCCGTTCGAAGCCGTCTTTCCGCTGCCCGATTCGGTAGTGGGAAAGAGCGAGATGCTGGTGGCCGTGGAAGTGAGCCGGACATTCCGGCCGCCGGACGATCCGCGCGAGCTGGGGTTGTCATTTGGCGTGTTTGAGGTGTGGTAGCGCCCCACGTGGGACATCTATGATAAGGACGCTTCGTCTGTCAACCCGGCGAGCCGGCGAGCACCAGGATTTCAGAAGCGAGCTGATGGCTCACCCGGAATGCCGGTTTTCCGTCAATGCTTACCAACAACGACGCGTTCCGCCGTCCGGGCTGCACCACTAAGCCGGCGCCTGGCGTCAGCCCCAGGCGCTTCATCTCCCGGAGCGCTGTAGCGTTCCGATCCGAAACGCTGCTGATCGCCGCGGGGACGCCGCATGGCCACTTCGAAAGAGCGACCTCCTGACGAGCCGTAACCGCTCCGTCTTTTTCCGGAATTACGTGCCCGTGCGGATCGACATCCGGATCGCCGAGTCTGGCGGCAATCCGGTCTTCCAGGCGTTCCGAGATATAGTGCTCCAGGCGCTCCGCCTCATCGTGGACTTCATCCCAGGAAAAATCGAGCACGTCGTGCAGAAATCGTTCCAGCAAGCGATGGTGACGCAAAATTTCTAAAGCCCGGCGCTTCCCTCTCTCCGTCAGTCGCACGCCGTGGTGCTTCTCGTATTTGACGAACGAGGGCCGCTGGCTGGCAAGCTTTTGCAGCATTCCGGTGACCGAGGCAGCGCGGATTTCCAGATGCCCCGCGAGGGCGTTGCTGCTTACCCGTTGTTCGTCCGGACCGCTCAATTCGAGGATCGCCTTGAGGTAATCGTCCACCGCCTCAGTGGTGGACGGCCCGTGCGATTTAGCTTTCACTAAATAAATATACCCGATCCGCGAAGCCGCCACGACGGGGAGCAGCGCGGGGTGGCCGCCGGCGTCTCGAATCTTAGATCACGCCCTTGAGGCCCGCATCCCAGCGCTGGTTCGATTTGACTAGCTCATCCCACGTAACTTCCCGCCCGCGGTAAGCGGCCTCACGGCCCAGCATCGCTGTAAGAGCCGTCTCCACGCCCGCAGCAGCCTGATTATGAAATTGCCCACTCACGATGCTGCCGATGAAAGCCCGCTGCTTTTCCGAATCGGCCTCGGCGAGATTGTCGGTAAACGAGCCGCTGGCGGAGAATTGCGCCTCGTGCTGGCTCTCGCTGCCGCCCCACGTCCAGGGGGCGTCGCCGGTGATGCCCAGCGCGCCGGAGTAGGGCGATTGCGAGAGTCCCTTCGTGCCGAAGAAGCGCTCGCTAACGTCGAACTGGCCCTTGCCGAATTGCGTCGAGCTGAAGCTCACATGCACGCCGTTCGGGTAGTAGTAGACCACGTCAAAATGCGAATAGATGTCTTCGCCTTCAGCCGCACGGCCATTGCGCCCGCCGGTCCCAATCGCCCGGATAGGATGCGCGCCCAGCGCCCAATTACAGATATCGATGGCGTGGATGTTCTGCTCCACGATGATGTCGCCCGACAGCACACGATCCTGCAGCCACCGCCGGATGCGCAGATCCTGCCCCGCCGCGCCGGGGAAGTCCGCGTAATTCGGCAGCGGGCAATAGTAATGCGCGGCGCCGCAAACGATGTCGCCCAAATCACCAGCATGGATGCGCTTCACCAGCTCGACGAACGGCGGCGCGGACCGAATCTGGAAACCCACGTCGAGGCTCAACCGGCCTTCGGCTTTTTTGCCGATCTCCAGCACGTGCTTCGCGCCCGCGACATCCACCGCCACGGGTTTCTCGCAATAGACGTGCTTGCCCGCCGCCACTATCGCCGCCAGATGCGTGGGATGGAAATACGCCGGCGTCGCAATCACGATGGCGTCCACGTCTTTCGATTCGGCCATCTGCTGGTAGGCCTTGGGGCCCACGAAACTGGCGCCGGCATCCGGGTACCGCTGCCGCGCTTTATCCAACTGGTCCTGATAAAGATCGCCCAGCGCGAGGATGCGCGCATCCGTGTACTTCGTAATATTCGCGGCGTGCGTGCTGCCGCGATGGCCGCAGCCGAGCAGCCCGACGCGCACCGCCGAATTGGCCGCGGAGCCGCGCACCGTCTGCGGTTTCAAGATGGCGAACGCGCCCAACGCGCCCGCCGATTGTAGGAACTTACGCCGATCGCTCATGTGATTATCCGATCAATTTTTCCAGGAAAGCTTTTGCCGCGAGGATGTCGGCAGTCTGTTTCTCGCCGCGAATTTCGCGCTCAATGGTCAGCGGATTTGTGTAGCCGGCCGCTTTGAGTTTTGGGATCAGCGCCGGCCAATTCACCACTCCCTGGCCGATGGGGACTTCCGCGCCGAGTTCCTTCGTATCCGTGGGATACAGGCCGTCTTTCGCGTGTACGCCTTGAATGTACGGGCCCAAAATGCCTACCGCGTCCACGGGATTCGCCTTGCCATACATCACCAGGTTGGCGGCGTCGAAATTGACGCCCACATTGCCCGTGCCCACGTCGCGGATGGCGCGCACCAGCGTGATGGGCGTCTCCTGGCCGGTTTCGCAGCGCAGGTTCTGACCGTTGGTCTTGCAGTACGCGGCCACCTCGCGAATGGCCTCCACGGCTTCCTTATACAAAGCGTCGTTGGGATTCTCCGGGATGAAGCCGCAGTGCCCCTGCACCGCCGGAATGCCGGCCTTCTTGGCGAAATCCGATACCGCCTTCATGTGCGCGATGCGCGCCGCGCGGGTTTCACGCGGAACCAGACCGATGGTCAACGGCCCGTCGTAGAAGTTGTAGATCTCAGGACCCGGTCCGCCGGCAACGGCCGAGGTGGCCTCCACCGAGTAGCGCTTCAGAGCATCCCGCAATTTCGCGAGCGTGCCGTTGTCGGTTGCGCCAATGGACACTTGGCAGGTGGGAAAACCAAGGTCGTGGACGTGGCGGATGGCCGCATCGGGATCGGGTGAAATGCCGGTGATCACGCCCAGGCGCATTTTGGATTGCGCCGCCGCTGTTTGCACCGCGCTTGGATACGCCGCGGCCGCCATCGCGGTCTGCAGCAGCCGCCGCCGGTTCAAGATTGCCATCCCCGTCGATTGTACTCCGGTCGCGGCGAACGAGAGCAAGCTATAGCATACGCTAACGTCGTAGAATGGACGGAAAGCCATGTTGCAGGTTTCCCGAACTCCCCAGACCTTCGATGTAGTCGTCATCGGCTCCGGCGCCGGCGGCGGCACTGCGGTCAAAGTCCTGACAGACGCCGGCATCCGCGTCGCCCTGCTGGAAGCCGGGCCGATGCTGAACCCGGCGAAAGATTTCAAGGAACACGTTTGGCCCTATCAGGTGGATCATCGCGGCGCTGGTTCGCAAGCTGAAATGTACTTCGGGCGCCAGCAGTGGGGCTACTTCTCCGCGCCCGTTGGCTACTGGGACGTGCCGGGCGAGCCTTACACGGTGGCGCCGGGCGACGAGTGGAAGTGGTTCCGCTCACGCATTCTAGGCGGCCGCACCAACCACTACGGGCGCATTTCACTACGCTTTTCCGATTACGATTTCCAGCCCGAAGACGGCCTCAGCGATCCCTGGCCGGTGACGTACGACGAGATGTCGCCCTACTACGACAAGGCCGAGGGCTTCATCGGCGTCACCGGCACCAAGGAAGGATTGCGCACCGCGCCCGACGGCAATTTCCTGCCCCCCATCGCGCCGCGCGTCCATGAAGTGCTGGTGCAGAAGGCTTGCGGCAAGCTGAATATTCCGTGCATTCCCTCACGCATGGCGATGCTGACGAAATCGATCAACGGCCGCGCGGCATGCCACTATTGCGGGCAGTGCGGGCGCGGGTGCTTCACGGCGTCGGCGTTTACGTCGAGCCAGGCGATGATCTTTCCGGCAATGAAGACCGGCAAGCTTACGGTCTTCACCGGCTCCATGGCGCGCGAGCTGATCACGGACGCCTCGGGCAAGGTGACCGCCGTTTCCTATGTCGATAAGGCCACGCGTACTGAAAAGCAGATCCGCTGCCGCGCGGTGGTGGTGGCGGCGAGCGCGTGCGAATCGGCGCGGCTGCTGCTGAATTCGAAATCGCCGCGCTTCCCCAATGGAATCGCGAATACTTCGGGCGTGGTGGGTCGCTATCTGACCGATTCGGTGGGCTACTCGCTCGGCGGCAGCGTTCCCGCGCTGGCCGGGATGCCGCGCCACAACTCGGATGGCATCGGCGGCATGCACGTTTACGTGCCGTGGTGGCTCTACGGCGATAAGAACAAGAATTTCCCGCGCGGGTACCACATTGAGATCGGCGGCGGCTTCAGCATGCCGCAGCTCGGCATGTTTTCGGGCGTCTGTGAGCGCCATCAGGGCTACGGTAAGCAGCTCAAAGACCACATCTGGGACGAGTTCGGCGCCAGCGTGGGCTTCGCCGGCCGCGGCGAAATGATCCCCAACAAAGACAGCTACTGCGAGATCGACCCCAAGCGCGTCGACCAGTGGGGCATTCCCGTGCTGCGCTTCCACTTTCAGTGGGGCGACAGCGAGATCAACCAAGTGCGGCACATGCGCCAGACGTTCGTTTCGATGATCGAAGCTATGGGGGGGCGCGTCTCCGGAGCGCCGCCCGATCCGAAGACGGCCGGCATTTCCCCCGGCGGTTTCATCATTCATGAAGCGGGCGCGGTGCGTATGGGCGCCGACCCGAAGAGCTCCGCGCTCAACAAATACTGCCAGGCGCACGATGTGAAGAACCTGTTTGTGTGCGACGCGGCGCCGTTCGTAAGCCAGCCCGATAAGAATGTCACGTTGAGCATTGTGGCGTTTGCGTGGCGTTCGTCCGAATATCTGGCGGAAGAAATGAGGAAGGGCAATGTCTAATCCATTAAAGCCTAATCCATTGGATTTTTCGCGGCGCGATTGGCTGGTGCAGATCGCCGCCGGCGTGGGCATGGCTACGGCGGGAGAGAGCGTGCTTTCGGCCCAGCAGGCGCACACAGCGGCCGCGTCGGCGACGCCCTATACGCCGAAAGCGCTCACCGCGCATGAATACGCCACCATGGAGAATCTCGCCGAGTGGATCGTGCCTGGCGCACACGCGGCCGGCGTCACGCCATTCATCGATTTCCTGTGCCATGCCACCGACGACATGCAGATCATCTTCACCGGCGGTGTGGGGTGGCTGGACGACGCCATGCGGCGCCGCACGGACGGCAAGGATTTCGTGAGCGCCTCGCAGGACCAGCAGAAGGCGATGCTCGACCTGATCGCATTCCGCGAGAATAACTCGCCGGAGCTTGGCCCGGGGATTCAGTTTTTCGACTGGGCGCGGCGGCTGGTGGTGGACGCTTACTACACCAGTCCGGTGGGGATCAAAGAAGTCGGTTATATCGGCAATTCGGCGATGTCCACCTTCAGCGTGCCGCAGGCGGCTGTGGATTACGCGTTGAAACGGAGCCCGTTCGCGTAGCTCATTCACGCGTGGCCGGTCCGCGGCGGCGGTGCAGGATGACAATTTCAAGCACCTCTACGACAACCCCACGTACATCCGGCCGGAAGATTGGCGCTCCGTCGACAAGCTGGTCGACTGGCTCATCGGAAAGAACCGGGCCGGCTACCAGATGGTCAATTCCGTGCAACGGCTGAAGGAGATCAAAGCCTTCGTCCGCATGTCGTCCGGCCTCGATTTAAAAGAGTACGGATGGAACGGAGACGGCGCCGGCAGGCACACCAGCCAGACCGAGGCTGCTCTCGGGAATACCGGAAATTGTGGAAAGGCCGGATGGCGAACTCAGTTCGCGGAACGGAACTGTCGCGGCGGTCAGAATAACGTCATCATACGGACCGACCGCACTGTAGCGCCATGCTCCCGATGTACGGCGCCACTTACGACTGGGGAACATCGACACTCTCCGGTTTAATCAAGACCAACTCGCAGGCGTGAAAAGGACCTGCCAGCAAGACTGCTTCTCGACTCTCAATCACAACCTCGCGTATTGCTACAACGATGCTCACGTAATGAAGTGGCTCCGCCAGCGGGCGTTGCGGCGCTGACCGGTGGCAGCGACAGCACGCCTGTAAAAGCGGCGCGGCCCTTCGGTTCAAAACTTGGCAGGATTCTTTCGAAAAGCTCCAACAAGAGAGCCTGGTCCAATCTCTTCCCGGTTGAAGCACGTGGCCCTCAATGCCACGGAGTCCGAAGGGAGAAGAATGGCTTTGAACAAACCTGTACAGAAGATTGCGATTGTCGGGACAGGCGTAATTGGCGCCAGCTGGGCGGCCGAATTTCTTGCGCACGGTTTTGACGTGGTCGCCACCGACCCCGCGGCGAATGCCGAACAGAACTTGCGCAAGTTCGTCGACGCGGCATGGCCCGCTCTCACCGAGAAGGGCCTTGCAAAGAGCGCATCGCGGAACAGGCTAAGTTTTTCGCAGGACATGAGGAAGGCTGTCTCCGACGCCGACTTCGTTCAGGAAAATGGACCGGAACGACCGGACTTCAAAATCAAACTCTTCGCCGACATCGACGCGTCGACACCGCCGGATTCGCTCATTGCTTCGAGTTCGTCCGGCATCACCATGAGCGTGACCCAGTCCGCCTGCAAGCACCCCGAACGCTGCGTCATTGGGCATCCGTTCAATCCTCCGCACATGGTTCCGCTCGTTGAAGTGGTGGGCGGATCGAAGACGTCGGAGGAAACGGTCAAGCGCGCAATCGAGTTTTACGGCTCCATCGGAAAGAAACCGATCCACGTCCGCAAAGAGGTAGTAGGGCACGTCGCCAATCGATTGCAGGCTGCGGTATATCGGGAGGTTGTCAATCTCATTCATCAGGGTGTTGTGGACGTGGCCGATGCCGACACCGCTGTCTGCTGGGGACCCGGATTGCGATGGGGAATCATGGGACCAAGTATGTTGTTCCATCTTGGCGGTGGCGAGGGCGGAATCAAGCACTTCATGGAGCATCTGTCCGGCCCCGTCGCGTCGTGGTGGAAGGACCTGGGAAGTTTCACCGAATGGCCCGAGCGAAGTAAGGAAACAATTGTTGATGGCGTCCTCAAGGAGGCGGATGGACGCAGCATCGATGAACTGGCGGAGATGCGCGACGAATTACTGCTGCAACTGGTGAAACTCCGGACGCTTCAGGCGCAGATGCTTACGAAATAGGGAAGGCGCACTAAATGGGCGATCGAATACCTCACGTCGTCATCGTCGGTGGCGGTTTTGGCGGCCTTGCGGCAGCCAAGGCGCTTAAGAACGCACGCGCGCACGTCACTCTCATCGACCGATCGAATCACCATTTATTTCAACCCCTGCTGTATCAGGTCGCAACATCGGTGTTAACGCCGGGGCAGATCGGTTCCGCGATACGCAATATTCTGCGCAAGCAACAAAATACGACTGTCGTCCTCGGTGAGGTGACCGGACTCGATGTCGAGAAGAGGTGCGTATTCGCGGACGGCGCCGATAGGTCGGGAGTCCCGATTCCCTACGATTTTCTGGTGTTGGCCACGGGCGTCACGCACAGCTATTTCGGGCACGACGAATTCGCCGCGCACGCGCCCGGCCTGAAAACTCTCGCCGACGCGGTCGCGATCCGCAACGGAATACTACAAGCGTTCGAACAGGCCGAAGCCGAAGAGGATCCCAGCCGTCACCGCGAGTTGTTGACATTCGTCCTGGTCGGGGCGGGCCCGACGGGAGTTGAGATGGCCGGCGCGATTGCCGTGCTGGTCCGCAATACATTGAAATCGGAATTTCGCAGAATCGATCCGGCGTCGGCGCGAATCGTTCTCTTCGATGCAGCGCCGCGCGTCCTCGGAACGTTCTCCGAGAAAATTTCTGCGGTCGCCAGGAAGCGCCTGGAGTCACTCGGCGTCGAGGTCCGGCTGGGGCATGCAGTGGATCAAATCGATGCCGATGGTGTGATCGTCGCGGGCGAACGAATTTGCAGCAAAACGGTGATTTGGACCGCCGGCGTTGCGCCGTCGGCCGCTGGCAAGTGGTTAAAAGCGCCAACAGATCGTGCTGGCCGCGTGCGTGTTCAAAACGATCTCTCCGTAGCCGGCCACCCGGAGATTTTCGTCATCGGAGATACCGCATCGCTCGACCAAGAGGGCCGGCCTCTGCCTGGCGTCGCGCAGGTCGCAATCCAGCAAGGTCGATATGCCGGAAAGCTGATTCACCGCAAAATCGCCGGTCAACCGGCCCCACCGCCCTTCCGCTATTTCGACAAAGGCAACATGGCCGTCGTTGGAAAAGGCTTCGCAGTCGTGCAGAGCGGGAAGTTCCAGCTGACCGGTTTCGTGGCATGGCTTGCCTGGGCGGAAATTCATCTCCACTTTCTCGCCCAATCGAGCCTGCGCGTGAGCGTGTTCGTTCAATGGGTCTGGACCTACCTCACCGGGCAGCGCGGGTCGCGGCTCATTGTCAACCATCGCAGTGGCGACCCAATAAAACCGAAATCCGAAAGCTCTTCAGTATTAACCGGAATGAGCAAATAAGAACTCAGGAGAAAAGATATGTCGTCACCCACAACGAAACCCGATGCCCCGTTACCCAAACCAAACGGCGATTTCTATCAAGTGACCGAGTCCCTGACCGATTCCGAACGGGCCATTTTGCAGAAGGTCCGTGCATTTATGGAAAGTAAGGTCGCGCCAGTCATCAACAAATACTGGTTAGAAGACTCCTTTCCATTCGAATTAGTGCCAGGCATTCGGGATCTCGAGATTGCCGGTATGGGCTATCACGGCTATGGATGCGCGGGCGGTAACACATTGCTCGCGGGGTTTGTCGCGATGGAACTTGCACGCGTAGACTGCTCATTCGCGACCTTCTTCGGCGTCCACAGCGGATTGGCAATGGGATCGATCTTCCTGTGCGGATCCGAAGAACAAAAACAGAAGTGGCTGCCGCCGATGGCCCGCCTGGAAAAAATCGGTTCCTTCGGCTTGACTGAGCCGTTGGTCGGTTCAGGCGCCTCGGGCGGGCTGCTGACAACGGCGCGGCAGGAAGGCGATTCCTGGGTCCTGAATGGACAGAAGAAGTGGATCGGCAATGCCACCTGGGGCGACCTTACGATTATCTGGGCGCGCGACGTAGCGGACAACCAGGTGAAGGGATTCATTGTCGAGAACAAGACTCCTGGTTTCAAAGCTGAAAAAATCGAACACAAAATGGCGCTGCGCGTGGTTCAAAACGCGCTGATCACACTCGAGAACTGCCGTGTCCCGGAAGAAAACCGTCTGCAATTGGACACCTCCTTTCGTGACACGGCGCGGGTCTTGCGCATGACTCGCGCTTTCGTGGCTTGGGAAGCGGTCGGTTGCGCGATCGGGGCTTATGAACACGCGCTCGCCTATGCGCAAACGCGCGAGCAGTTCGGCAAGCCGATCGCGAAATTTCAGCTCATACAGGATTTGCTCGTGAAGATGCTCGGCAATATTACGGCGTCGCTTTGCATGGTCGTCCGATTGTCGCAGCTCCAGGATGAGGGAAAGCTGAAGGATGAGCACGCGTCGCTCGCCAAGGCATTCTGCACCGTGAAAATGCGCGAGACCGTCGGGTACGCCCGCGAACTTCTCGGAGCGAATGGCATCTCGCTTGATTATCACATCGGCCGCTTCGTCGCGGATGCCGAGGCGATTTATTCCTACGAGGGCACTCGCGAAATGAATACGCTCATCGTCGGCAAAGCGATTACCGGCATGGGGGCGTTCGTTTAGAAGTCATGGAGAAAGAGATGAGTCAAACGGCCGTAGCAGGGCTATCGCTCGAAACCGTTCTGTACGAGAAGAAGGGTGGTTTCGCTTACATCACAATGAATCGTCCCAAGGTCCTCAATGCCCTTAATAGAAGAGCACTCGCCGATTTGCGTTTGGCATTTCAGGACGCCAAAGACGATCCGGAAGTTCGCGGCGCCATCATTACCGGGGCCGGAGAAAAAGCATTCATCGCCGGCGCCGACATCAATGAGGTCGCGACAGACACACCCGTCGAAGCGGAGCAGAAGACGCGCGAAGGACAGGCTGTAATGGATCTGATCGAGAGCCTGGGCAAACCCGTCGTCGCAGCCGTGAACGGTTTCGCCCTCGGCGGAGGCTGCGAGACCGCGCTGGCGTGCACAGTTCGCATCGCCTCGGAAAATGCCAAGTTCGGTTTGCCCGAAGTGAAGCTCGGAATCATCCCGGGCTACGGCGGGACGCAGAGGCTTCCGCGACTTGTAGGAAAGGGCCGCGCGCTGCAGATGATTCTCACCGGCGAAATGATCAATGCGCAGGAAGCTTATCGCATTGGACTGGTAAATGAAGTTGTCCCCGCGCCGGAGCTGATTAGCCGGGCCGAAGCGATTTTGAAACTGATTGCCGGCAACGCTCCGCTCTCGGTGAGATACGCTTTGCAGGCAGTGAATAAAGGCCTTGAAACGAGCCTCTCGGAAGGCCTCCTTCTCGAATCTTCGATGGTCGCGATATGCACCTCAACCGAGGACAAGAAGGAAGGTACGGCTGCATTTCTGGAGAAGCGTGCGGCCAACTTCAAGGGACGCTAAGGAGTCACATGAACACGGATCATATTTTTACGGGCTTAAAAGTTGTGGATCTGGCCAGTTTCCTGGCGGGCCCTGGCGCGGCGACAGTGCTTTCCGATTTCGGCGCCGACGTCATCAAAGTGGAGCCGCCGGGAATCGGCGATCCGCACCGGATGACGTATAAGGTTCCACCTCTCCCGAGCGCCAAAGAGAACTACGGCTGGCATCTTTCCAATCGCAACAAGCGGGGAGTGGCAATCGACCTGAAATCGCCACGCTCCAGAGAGATTCTGGAACGCCTAGTCAAATGGGCCGACGTTCTAGTCGTTAACTTCCCGCATCCGGTGCGTAAAAAACTCAAACTGACCTATGAAGACATCGCGCCTTGGAATCCGCGTCTGATCTATGCGGACATCACTGGATACGGTGACGAAGGTCCCGACGCCGATCTTCCGGGATTCGATATCACCGCATATTGGTCGCGGAGCGGTCTGCTGGATATGACCCGGGATGCCGGCGCTCCGCCTACCTTGCCTGTAGCAGCCAGTGGAGACCACGCGACAGCGATGGGCCTTTATTCTGCGATTGTTACGGGTCTGTACCGGCGCGAGCGCACTGGGGAGGGTTGCTATGTGACCACCTCGCTTATCGGCGAAGGAATCTGGGCCTCGGCGGTGTTGGTTCAAGCTGCTCTGTGCAACGCGACGTTCTATCCGCTTCACGATCGAAAGAACCCGCCTAACGCAATCTTCAACGTCTACCAGACCTCGGACAACCGTTGGTTTCTGATCGTGGTTCTCGGCAAGGATTGGCCGGCCCTCACGGCCGCGATTGGCCAGCCGGAACTCGCGGCCGACCCTCGATTTGCCGATGACGGCGGGCGCGCAAAGAATTCAGCGCAGCTCACGGAAATTCTGGACAAGATTTTCACCGCGCAACCCCTGGCACACTGGCACGACGTTTTCGAACGCGCTCGCATCACTTATGGAATCGTCAAGACGCCGGCCGAAGTGACCATGGATCCCCAGGTTCTCGCCAACGATATCATCGTTCCGATCGAAGGCGGCGGCGAATACTTGACGCGGACCGTGAGCAGCCCGATCAGAATTCACGGCGTGGCGAAGGCAGCGGCGCGCCGCGCGCCGGAACTGGGCGAGCACAATGACGAGGTGCTGCGTGAGCTCGGATTCACCGCCGATCAGATTGAAGGCTTTCGAGCCAGTGCGACGATTCCACAGACAAGTCACGATGCAGCGGTTGTTGGAGGTAAACGATGAGTGAAACGATTGTAAAGAAATCAAAAGTCTCAAAACCTGTGCCGATGGCGACGGTTGCGCGCTTGTTTTTTCTCGATCTGGCCGGCGGACGCGTGATGTCTTGCAATCCCGATGGCTCGGACCTGAAGACGATCGTGAGCGAAGGCCGAAAGCTTCCCGACGGCATCGTTGTCGATGCCGCTGCAGGCCACATGTACTGGACCAACATGGGAATCCCGAGCGCAAATGACGGATCCGTTATGCGCGCGGATCTCGACGGGAATAATCTGACGACTATTGTTCCTGAGGGCAGTACCCATACTGCAAAACAGCTGCAGCTCGATAAGAAGAACGGCAAGCTTTATTGGTCGGATCGCGAGGGGATGCGAGTCATGCGCTGCAATCTCGATGGCTCCAAGCTCGAAACTCTCGTCGATACAAGCCAGGGCGATCCTCGGCCAGGGCCGGACGCAACCAAGTGGTGCGTTGGAATCGCTCTCGACACGGACCGCGGCCATGTCTATTGGACCCAGAAAGGTCCGGACAACGCGGGCCAGGGCCGCATCTTCCGAGCCGGGGTCGAAATCCCGAAGGGCCAAGATCCCAAGAATCGAAAAGACATCGAACTTCTTTACGACAGTCTCCCCGAGCCGATCGACTTGGATCTCGATCTTGCAAACCGCGTGATGTACTGGACCGACCGTGGCGATCCGCCGCGCGGCAACACTGTAAATCGCGCGCAGATGGATGCGCCGTCCGGTCGCCGCGAAGATCCCGAGATTGTCTTCAACCATCTGATGGAGGGAATTGGTCTGGCGTTGGATTTGAAACATTCTCGGATGTTCTTAACTGACCTCGGCGGCTCCGTCTATCGCTGCAATCTGGACGGATCGGACAAGAAGGCGCTCCAGACGGTGCAAGGAAACTTGAGCGGCATTGCGTACGCGGAAATTCCGGGGTAACGGTCATGGAAGAGATCATCACCGAACTTTCAGGCAACGTTTTGCGCGTTCAATTCAATCTCCCGTCTAAGAAGAACGCGATGACCGTGGCGATGTACGCAGCCCTCGCAGAAGAGCTCGACCGAGCCGACAAGAACGATGACGTCCGCGTCGTGCTGGTGCACGGCGCGGGCGATTCGTTCACGGCCGGCAACGACATAGTGGATTTCACGAACCATCCTCCTGGACCTGGCGATAGCCCACAGGCTCGATTCCTCGATGCGCTCATTCGATTCAGCAAGCCGCTGATTGCGGCCGTGCACGGCTTCGCTGTCGGCGGCGGCACAACAATGCTTCTGCATTTCGACTTTGTCTATGCCGCGGAAAGTACCAGATTTCAGGTCCCGTTTATCAACCTCGCCCTCGTACCCGAACTGGCGTCAAGCTACACGCTGCCGAGACAGATTGGATATCTGCAAGCGGCCGAGTTGATTTTCCTGGGTGAGCCATTCAGTGCGGCTCGCGCAGACCAGCTTGGCCTCGTGACGGCTGTCGTTCCCGATCAAAACGTCTGGGCCAAAGCTTCCGAGATCGCGATGAACCTCGCGCGGAAACCGGCCGAGGCCCTCAGAGCCTGTAAGAAACTCCTCAAGGCTCCAGACCGGGAGTCCATGGATCAGGCCGTAAGTCGGGAACTCAGCGAATTCGCCGCCAGAGTCCGATCCGCTGAAGCAAAGGAGGCCTTCGTGGCTTTTCTCGAGAAGCACAAGCCGGACTTTAGAAGTCCGAAGGCAGGCCTGACGCCACTTAAGGCCTCCTGAAGCGGAAGCTTGCCCAAACGGACCCCTTATGAGAGAGCCTCGGAAGACCAGCCCGATACGACAGATCGCCGCTACGGAACTGCCAACACGCTGGGGTGTATTTCGAGCGCTTGGCTTTGAGCGCTGGCGCCCCGGTCAGCGCTCATCGGAAACGGCGCTCGTGCTCGTTCTTGGCGATCCCTCACTACGGGCGCCCCTCGTTCGAATTCACTCCCAGTGCATCACAGGTGAAGTCTTGCGATCCCTCCGCTGCGACTGCGGCGAACAACTGGAACTTGCGATGGGGGCGATCGCCGCGGAAGGAAGCGGTCTCCTGATCTATGAACAACAGGAGGGCCGCGGCATAGGTCTAATGGCGAAATTGCAGGCCTATGCCCTCCAAGATGAGGGCCTGGACACTATCGCTGCAAACCACGCACTTGGATTTGAAGCAGATTGCAGGGACTTTATGTTGCCTGCCGCGATCTTAGACCATCTCGGTATCCGTGAACTTCGCCTGCTTTCCAATAATCCTGACAAGTGCTGCGCGCTGGCCAAGGCTGGTATTGCAGTCGTGGAGCAGATTCCGTGCGAGGCGCCTCCCAGTTCGTACTCCACTGCGTATCTAGGAATCAAAAAGCACAGAATGGGCCATACGCTCACACTTATCTGAATGAATACATCACAGCATCGCGATGCATGATAAGCCATGGACAAAGCGTGACCACTAATGCCGCTGCGAAGAGCGGTGCCTTGAGCAATTCAGCGGTACGGAAAGCCTGGAGACTACGACGTTTCATTGACATATGGCTGGCAGCCGTTTCCTCGACTACCTCCTTCTTCTTGATGAGCAAGTGGATCAAGTGTTCGCGATGACGGAGGTCATTGCAGAACGCGCGCGTAAGATTGGAGGCCACACTCTCCGATCGATAGGTGAGATTTCGCGGCGGCTGAGATTACACGATAATGATGAAGAGAGGTCGACTCCGCAGAAATTACTCTCAGAATTCCGCGACGACACTTCTCTGCTGGCGGCTACATGCGCGAAACTCATGAGATCTGCGCAACTTACAACGACGCCGCCACTACTGGCCCCATCGAAGTATGGATCGATGAGACAGAGAGAAGAACGTGGTTCCTCACCGAAGCGACGACAACCCCTGGACAAAAGTCATGTGCTTGTTCTCCGATGAGAGCCCGAAGAAGATCGACTGCAAGGGAGTTCGCCGGATGTTTGCCGACAGTTTTGAACATGTTGAAAGTCTCGATGTCTTTGCGGGGCCAGACCCAACCCAAGAATCGCCGAGTTTCACATCCATCCGTGATGCGCTCGCGGAACTCCAAGCGGGACGGATGATTGTGATTGTCGACGATGAAGACGGCGCGGACGAGGGCGACTTCATGATCGCCGCGGAGATGGTCACCCCAGATGCCATCAACTTAATGGCAACTCGCGCACGCGGACTGATCTGCATGGCGATTACCAGCGGGAGAGCGGATGCTCTTGAACTGAGCCCGATGGTCTTACGAAATACTACGTGGGGCGGCAGAGCCTTTACAGTGTCGGTCGACGCGAAGGGACGAGGCGTCACAACGGGAATCTCGGCGTACGACCGTGCCCAAACGGTGCTCCCGATAGTAGCCGCACACACACGCCTTGAAGATCTGGCCCGGCCGGGGCACACTCTTCCGCTTCGCGCTCGCAGGAATGGCGTTCTGGAGCGGCAAGGTGACACCGAAGCGGCAGTCGATCTCGCTCGTCTCGGTGGGGTGGATCCTTCGGGTGTAATCTACGAAATCGCGAACGATGATGGAGCCACGGCATGCTTCTGCAGTAAGTATGCCCTGAAGATGGTAAGCGTTCCGGATTTGGCCCTGTATCGAAGGGAATTTGCGCGACGAGCCGGCGATGCATCCGTTGCGAGGTTTGTCGGATGATGTATGTCCATTCCATGGGTCGGGCAATCCGATACTATCCCGAACGGCCGGCGCTCTCTTTAGACCAATCGACCCTGACTTTTTCCCAGCTTCATGATCGTGTGAAGAGGCTCGCCGCCGGACTGAGCTGTACCGGTTTCAAGAAGGGAGATCGCCTCGCGATCCTGCTTCCCAACGCGCCCGAGTATATCGAACTGGTTTATGCGTGCAGTTGGCTCGGCGTGATCGCAGTTCCGATCAACGTCCGGCTTTCCATCCCCGAGATTGATAACGTACTGGCGGACTCCAGCCCGCGCGGAATCGTTCGTCATTCGACGCTGCCGCAGCCGAATACGCCCCTCTCCTGGGATATCGTGCTCGACCGCGACGGATTGGTGAGTGGCGATGGTCTCTGTCCGGACGCCTGCTACGATCCGGATGCGATCCTGGCGCTCATCTATACCAGCGGGACCACAGGCCGGCCCAAGGGTGTCATGCTGACGCATTCCAATATTCTTTCAGACGTGAACAATTTCAATTACTGGATGCGTTATCGCGAAGGCGGCGCATATCTGCACGCCGCGCCCATCTTTCATATCGCCGACTTTCCCGCGATGTTTGCGGCGCCAATGTTTGGCGCGAGCCAGGTTACTCTCGCACGCCTCCAACCGAAAGTGTTCTGCGAGGTCGTCTCGAAAGAGCGAGTGAATTATACTGTTCTCGTCCCGACCATGATCAATTTTCTGATTCAGTTCGCCGAATCTAACCCGCACGATCTGACCAGCCTTGAGATGCTCGCGTACGGCGGATCTCCAATGGCTCCGCAACTGATCCGCAAGACTCGGGAACTTTTGCCGAACACGCAACTCGTACAGGTTTATGGGCTGAGTGAAACCGGTTTCCTCACGGGCTTACAGGATGGAGAACATACGGGCGACAAGTTAATGTCTTGTGGGCGGCCCTGCCCTGGCGTCGATGTGCAAGTTGTGGACGACGCAGGCAACCCAGTCAAGATTCCGAACCCCGGTAAGTTGGTCGCACGCGGCTCGAATGTAATGGCCGGCTATTGGAACAACGAAGAGGAGACCGCCGCCTCCTTTCGCAATGGCTTTTTTCGAACGGGGGACATCGGTTACCAGGATTCGAACGGCTATTTCTACATACTAGACCGTTTGAAAGAAATGATCGTCACCGGTGGAGAAAACGTCTATTCGGGCGAGGTGGAGGGCGTGATCTTGAATCATCCTGCCGTCCGAGACGTGGCAGTGTTTGGTATTCCAGATGCACGGTGGGGAGAACTCGTAGCGGCCTGCGCGGTCTTGAAAGCTGGGACGCAGCTCACCGCGGATGAGCTGATCGCGTACTGCCGGCAGTTCCTGGCGAACTATAAGGTTCCGCGCCTCATCGAGTTTTCCGAAACGGACCTGCCAAAGAGCGCCTCGGGCAAGGTGCTGAAGCGAGTTCTTCGCGAGCAGTTCCGGGCCGGCGCGGAGCGCTCTGTCGGGCTTGTATAGCATCAGACTATCGCAAGCTTCGTTGCGATGCTGTTGCCCACGCCGTTCCGCACGTTCGACTGAGATCGCAGTTCGGGGCGGGCTGGAAGGCGTATTCAAAGTCGACCCTCGGTTACTGAAAATGGTCGTCATGCCGAGACGACGCAAGAGGTTGTAGGTCGCTTCGTGAACCCGTCATCCGACCTTCTGTAGGTTTGTCTTTGCTCATTGATGTCTCCTATTATAAGTGGGATATTGCTCGCGTTGTGCCGATTTGAATAGGCAAGCAAAAGCCGGCTCACCGTGATTGCTTCAGGTCGGCCTTCCGGAGTCGACCGGTCGCGTCTCGGTTAGCGTCTTGGCGATCGGCGTAATGCGCGTAAGTGTCGATGAGACTCACGGATCGCGAGCCGGCCGGGCGCACTTTAGGCAGACATTGCAGAGTGCCTTAGGCGTGGCAGCTCGCGACGCACTAATCGAGAGAAGGAGCTTTCCTGTCGTCTCCCGCCTCTCGATGTCTCTGTGGGAATCTGCAGCGTTCTTGAGTGGATAGACGCGGCTGATGGGCACGTTGAGTTGTCCCCTGGTGAACATCCCGAATACGCTTCCCGTAACAGACGCGAGTTGATGCGTCCTAACGTAGTCAAGAGATATCGGGCGCGTAATGAATAGGTATCCCATCGTCGAGAGCCGCAACAGGCCAAACGACGGGACGGGACCGCTTGCAGCGCCACAGAGGGCGAGCTGTCCACGGCCTCGAAGACCAGAGCGTCGCCGACTGAGAGATCAGCCACGCCCTCGCCGAGCGCTTCGACATGTCCCGATCCTTCCCCGTCCGGGATAAATGGGAGCGGAGCTTTATACTTTATACTTTCCTGCTCGAAAATAGACATCCACGAAGTTCAAGCCGGACGTGTGCACACGGATGAGCGCTTCTCCGCCATGGGGAATAGGAGTCGGGAGTTCGCGCAATTCGAGAACCTCCGGTCGCCCTGTCGCCCGGACTAGAATTGCCTTCGTCGCTTTTCCGCACTGTGTTTTGGAAACAGCAAATGCGCCTGTAATGGCGCCGAGCAGTGGATGCGACGTTGGCGTATACTTGTCAATTCGCGATTCCCGCGAGATCTAAGGCTCAGATGGGAGGGAGCCCAATCTCGGCCGATACATTCCTTCAGCTCACTTCTTCCCGACTATCAGAATCAAACATTCTAACGGGAGTTAGATGATCGAAGCTTTCATCAGGTGCCGCGCCGCAATTCTCGAGCGGAAGAGAATGAGCCGTGCCGCGTAGTAGAGGAGACCCGATCCGAGGTCAACCTTGCAGGATGGGAGAATGCTTTCGGTAGTTCCGTCCACTGCGAGGACGCTGACTACGAACAGCGCAAGAGAAGGAACTGCCGTGAGCCACGCGAGGAGGGTGCGATCGTGCTCTTGCGGGAGTAAGAAATACCAGGCTCGAGCATAGTCTTCGCGATACCTCCACGCGATCGCCATGAAGTGAGGAAACTGCCAAAGGAAGCAGTGAGTATAATATTCAGGCTTTGGCGCTTGCTATGGACCCTCGCGCCGCGACCCAAGCAATCAGCGGTGGCATCGCGCCTGGAAAGGCCCCAGCGACTGTAGATAGCGGTATTCTCCGTTTAAGGGGAGTGTAGACAAATAGGTAAGTCCCCAAGGTGGCAACAGCCAGAAGGCTCGCTAGATAAGTTACGACAAGAAGCAGGTAAGTCGCGCCGAGCGCGGGTACCGAAAGTCCCACCAATACTGATGACCGGTGACGATCACCTCCAGCGCGCCGGGCGGGCGCCGCGCGTTCTGAACTAAAGCGATCACGCGGGCCGACGCGAGGAAAAGCGCGACGACAACCAAGACTGGATCACTGTCCAAGCCAGTTCCACCTGGGTGTTCCCGTAAGTCTGAGGGGGTTCGCTATGGTCATGATATCGGCGTCTGAATCTCACCATCACATAGGCGAGTAATCCGAATACCACAACGAAGATGGCGGCCACCGTAACGAGCACAAGGATGGATAATCCGAATATCGATTCTGCAGGTGTTGATGCCGGAGCAAAAATATTCGTTGGGCTCATGAAGGCGGTGTTCCCTGCCACGGAAGAGACTGGAACCATCTGTTCTGTTGGAATGTCAAGGAATCTCTCGGCGATCCTTCGACCTCGGCCGTTGTTTGCCGCCGGCGAAACTTTCGCCAAACAAGGCGCATCCTCGCGCGCTCCTCATCGGCGAAGACTGTGACCAACCCAGCTAGCGAGGACATTCTTCGAATCCGATTCGAGGAACACGGCAAGGAGTCCCGGGCCGAGCTCTCGGGCAGAATCACGATCGATTCGTCCCCTGAGTTTCGAGCCTCGCTTCTTCGATTGCTTCGCGTGCCGGATTGTCAGAGTCTCGAAGTGAACTTCTGCGAAGTCGTCTACATCGATACGTCCGGTGTCGCCGTCTTGGTTGAAGCTCTGAAATCCGCACGACATCTCGGCAAGAAGCTCGAATTGAGCGGTTTGCGCGACCGCCCGCGCTACCTTCTCGAATCCACCGGATTGTTGAGCTTCTTTGAAGAGGCGCCGGCTCCTTCCAACGGATGAACTACTCTATGCTCGATCAAGTCGGCCATTCCACGCTGGGCTACCTCGAATACGTCGGCGGCCTGGTGATCCAATCCGGGAGAACAATCCGGGCGCTCCCAAGAACGTTCCCGCTGATTGGCAACTTGACTCGATGGCGATCCGCGATTGGCCAGATGCTCGCTGTCGGCGTCGATGCAATCCCGATGGTCGGCATTATGGCCGTATGTAGCGGATTCATCCTGGCTATGCAGGGGGCGTCCGAACTGCGCCGCTTCGGCGCAATACAATATGTGATCGATCTGGTGACTCTTGGATTTACCCGTGAACTGGGGCCGCTGCTCACTGCCATCGCTGTCAGCGGCCGTTCCGGATCGGCATTTTCCGCCGAACTGGGCACGATGGTGGTCACCGAAGAGATCGACGCCCTCCGGACCATGGGCATCGATCCGGTGGAATTCGTGATTGCCCCGAAATTTCTGGCAGCTCTCATCATGCTCCCTTGCTTGACGGTGGTTAGCAGTGCGTGCGGGATTCTCGCCGGTGGAGCATTCATGCGTATCGCCACTGGCATGGCCTTCGGAGTCTACTTCAGCGGCGTGACCCATTCCATTGTTGTCCAAGATGTGATGACGGGACTCGTAAAGAGTCTTGCCTTCGCGGCCATCATTGTGAACGTCGGCTGTCTTGAAGGGCTCCGGGTTCGCGGCGGCCCGGACGCCGTGGGCCGATCCGCGACTTCCGCTGTGGTGAAGTCCACGTTTCTCGTCATCCTTGCGGACGTTGGCTTTACTACCATTTTCTATTTTACGGGAGGTCACTGAACCGTGGATGATCCCGCCATTTCCGTTCGTGACCTCGTCGTTAGTTACGACAACCGGCGCGTACTGGACGGAATCAACCTGGAAGTCGCGCGGGGAGAGACAATGGTCCTGCTCGGAGGAAGCGGTTCCGGCAAGAGTACGCTTCTCCGTCAGATTATCGGTCTGGGACGGCCGGAGTCCGGGCAAGTCATCGTAAACGGCATTGATCTCAGCACCAGGAATCAGAAGGAACTCAAAAAACTCCATCGCTCGATGGGCGTAGCATTCCAAAACGCAGCACTGTTCGATTCTCTATCCCTGGAAGAAAACGTCGCGTTACCACTCCGCGAGTTGACTCGACTTGATGATTCGACCATACGTTTAATGACCTGGATGAAGCTGTCCGTCGTTGGCTTGGCGGATTTTCGAAAGTTAACGCCGCAGGCATTGTCCGGCGGTATGAAGAAACGCGCTGCGGTTGCGCGGGCTTTGGCGCTCGATCCGGAACTCCTGGTGTTCGATGAGCCATCCGCCGGACTCGATCCGATCGTCGCAGCCGAACTCGACGAGCTGATTCTCGCACTGAAAAAGGCATTCAATATGACGGTCCTGGTGGTGACCCACGAGATGGCAAGTGCTTTCCGGATCGCCGATCGCATGGCGATGCTTTACAATGGCTCGCTGATTGCGGTCGGCTCCAAGGAGGAATTGCAAAGCAGTTCCCACCCTCGAATTCGCCAGTTTCTGGATCGTGTGCCGGATCGGATTTTCCAGACTGCGTCAACCCGCGAATCTATTGAACATTATTTGGAAGGGAGGCTTCTATGAGCACCGAGGCGAAGGTGGGGCTGTTTGTCGTCATCGCGGCAGTCCTGTTAATCGGAACGGTTTATTATGTCGGCAACGAGCAATGGGGCCATCACGTGATCCCGTATCGAACGTATCTCCGTTATGCCGGCGGCGTGGAGCCCGGCTCGGCGGTTCTGTTTGGAGGAATCACGGTCGGCAGAGTCGCAGCCGTCCGTGCCTGGAACGAAGATCCGACCGAGATTGAACTCCTGCTCGAAGTGAAAGAGGGCACCCCGATAAACGCGAACTGCACCGCAAGATTGGGCGCCTTAAGTCTTATGAGTAGCCCTGCCATTTCGATAACGACGGGGAGTAACCATGCGTCGCGCCTGAAACCGGGCGATGTGATCTCTTCTGAGGAAACCGTCAGCATAGACGAAATGGCAAGAAAGCTCTCGGGAATCGCGGATACGGCTCAAGGATTAATCGCCCAGGTTCAGGGCGAACTCAAAGGAGTCGGCGAGCAAGCAAACACGCTGCTCGCGAACCTGAACGAAACGACCGGATCCACGAATCGCAGGCAAATTGCCGAGATTCTGAGCAATACGAATAAGATGATTGCCCAGCAGTCGTCTAAAATCGACCGCATCACGGATCAGGTATTGACCGCTACACAAGACGCGGACATAGCGGTCAAAAGGGTCGCGCCGCTTCTGGATCGTGTCGACGCCACCGTAGGGAATGTGAACTCTACGATCGAGCAAGCCCGCGAGTCGCTTCACCAGGATCTGTTACAGATGCAATCGACGATGGAACAAGCCCGGAGCCTGATGGCGAGCATGCAGACCATTGTCCGAAGCAACGATGGCAATATTCGCGAAACGATGGAAAATGTGCGCGTCGCGACAGAGGGTCTGGCGCAACTGAGTACCGGCCTAAAAGACCGGCCGTGGAGTTTGGTTAGAATCCGTCAACCGAAGGACCGCAAGGTTCCGGAGCAGAGCTCATCGCCGCATCCGGCGCCATCAGCGCATTGATATATTGCAGGAATTCCTGGTTGTGTGAAAACTCGACGGCTAATTCCTCCCACTCCAATCGAAAGATTCGACCCGCCAAAATGTGCCTGATTTCGCGTTCCCAGGCACTCCAGAGCGTCTTGGAAATGTACTTGCCTTCGTGCACATGGTAGACGTCCATGATCAGTTGGAAACAATACAGCGTGCAATCGGTAATTTCACGACTGCGAGGAGGCAGGGGTTGGGCTGGATTCCGGTTCGCAAGCCATGCTTCGGTCGGAAACAATCGAAGGAGTTCCTGAAACCGCCCGGACACCTCAATAAACATCTGCGCATTTAGCTGCCGGCGCTGATTGAACATGGCGACCCAGATACCCAAACATCCGAGAACACTACCGTCCGGCTAATGAGAGCGTCGTTGCTGGCAAGTGCTTTTCTTGCTGAGATTTGAACGGGCTTTCGGCTTGCCGCGATTTGAAAACTGGCGGGCATCCGGCAGGGTGAAATCCGGGGTGGT
>JBEKNN010000111.1:0-27539 GCA_049522755.1 Bryobacteraceae bacterium
CGGCGACCGGGCTGGTCTTCTACGGAGAGGACAGCGGCGCGTTCGTGGCGGCCGACGCAGTCACTGGAAAAACGCTCTGGACTCTGCACCTGAACGCGAACTGGCATGCTTCTCCAATGGCTTACCAGTTCGATGGAAAAGAGCTGATCGGCATCGTGGTGGGCTCGACTGTGATGGCGCTGGGACTGGCGGAGTAGCGGCGGTCTGGAGGCACGCGATTCCCGGCAATTGCGGCGTCCCAATTCGGATTTCAGCCTGTGATATCCTTGCGGATGTAAAACGATTGTAAAACGGTCTCTCCATGTCGGGAAGAGCGAATCACGTCGAACAGATTGCCGCGATGACCAGCATGCTTGAGGTGGCGCCGCACGCGGCTGCGCTGAAAGCCCACCTGCGATCGATTACGGAAAGCCCGGCGTTCAAGGGCAGCCGCCGGAGCCAGGAGTTTCTGCAGTTCATCGTCGCGCGAGCCCTGGACGGCCATTTCGACGACTTAAAAGAGCGGGTGCTGGGGGTCGAGCTGTTCGGCAGATCTCCCTCGTACGATACCGGCGACGACGCCATTGTCCGGGTGACGGCATGCGATGTGCGCAAGCGGCTCAATCAATACTATGTGGAATTCGCGCACCAATCGGATTTCCGCATCGAGCTTCCTCCGGGGTCGTACATTCCCGACATCCATAGCGTCGCGCCGCCCGCTCCGGCGCCGCCGGCGAAAACCATCGAGACCGCGCAGATTGCTGTGACGCCCTCGACGGATTCCGCCGCTCCAATGGCCGGGATTCCGGTCGAAGCTCCGGTTCCGGCGCGGCGTACGCGGCTCGTCTGGTTTGCCGCGGCGGCCTTGGCGGCGATTACGATTGCGGGCCTGGCGTTCTGGGTCTGGAAAGCGCGGCGGCCGGCCGAGGCGGCTGCGTCGCCGGAGCATACGCTGCCCTGGTCCGCGATGATTCAGCCGAACCGCCAGATTCGCCTGGTTTTCTGCGATCCGGAAATCGTCAGTGTTCAGCATCTGCTGAATTACTCCATTACTCTCTCGGATTACGCCAATCAGCGTTATTGGCCGGCGGATGTGAAGCCGGAAGCCCGCCGTGTTTTGCAGACAATTTCGTTTCGTGGCGCCAGCGTCGCGGCGGTGGACGCGGAAATTGCCTTGAAAATGGACGGCCTGATTCTGCCGTTCACCAAGCGTTCGATGCAGATGCAGCCCGCGCGGAACGTGAGGCTGGGCGATTTCAAAACCGAAGACAGTTTCGTGCTCTTTGGCAGCCCGCGTTCCAATCCGTGGCTCGAGCTTTTCCAGGATCAACTGGATTTCAGTTTTGAGTTCGACGACGTTCACAAGGCGGAGTTTGTCCGGAACCGGCATCCTGGAAACGGCGAAGCGCCGGCCTACATTCCCACCGCGGCGGGTTGGGGAACAGGGCAAGCTTATGGGATTGTTGCGCTGGTGGGCAATCCGGGACAGAATGGGCAAGTGTTGCTGCTGGCCGGATCGAGCGCGGAAGCCACCGAGGCGGCGGGAAAGGTGGCTACGAATTTCGACGCCTTGTCAAAGATTCTGAAGAGCGCGGGCATTGACGCGAACGGACGCGTGCGACACTTCGAAATCCTTCTGAGGGTGTCTACTATGGCTGGATTGCCAAATACGTATGACGTGGTGGCATGCCATCCGCTGAATGGGCGACCGTGACTGTCGAGGCCGCGGAATCCCCCTTCAGGAGCTAAACTGGCGAAGGTTCTGAAACAGCCGCGAGGTAAGTTAAATCAGAACGGAACTACTTCGCGACGACTGCGCTGGAAACCAATTCGAGCACGCCGGGCACGCCCGCTTCGGGAATTTGTTTCGTCGCTTTCCAGTTAGTGCGGGATCCGTCATAACCTTCGGGTTGCGGCAAACGCGTCAATGCCTCGCTGTAAGCGGCATCGTTGCCGCCGAGCTTGTAGATAACCAGATCGAGCGACGGTACGATGTAAATACCGAAACCGCCCGCGCCGGATTTCCAGTATGCGTCGCGGGGCGCGTTGGGAACATGGCCATCCTGGTTCACCTCAAATTGCAGACTGAACGGGTAATGCGGATTGTAAGGTGAAGGGCGGCTGGCCATCGCGATGTACTCGGCCGGCGCCAACTGCTGATTTCCCCACTTGCCATGGTGCAACAGCAGATAGGCGAAGCGCATTGTGTCAGTGGCGTGTAAGGCGATGCTGCCGGCGCCGTTGGCGTGCGGCAGCGTCACGCTGCCGCGGTAGAGACAATAGTTCCAGGCGCCCCATTGCATGGGTTCGCCGAGCTTCACGGCAATATAATCTTTCAAATCCATTCCGACCAAATGACGCAAAACGATGGAAGCTATGTGCGGCGAAGGAGAGGAATAGGACCAGCCTTCGCCCGGTTTGCACCATAGCGGATAACGAATGGCGCTCATGTCCAAACCGAGCGACGAATCCTGGCGCACGGGCTCCAGCTTAACCTCTTTGCCGTTGACGTAGCCCTGTTTGTTGGCCTCGCCGTGAAAACCGGCGGTCATGGTGAGCAATTCACCCAGGGTAATATCCGCCTTAGCCGGATCGTCCAGCGGGAAAGCCTCCGGGAGATATTCTTTGGTGAAGACCTTGGTATCGAGGCCCTGCGGGATCAGGTCATGCTTCTCTTTAAGCATGATGCCGCACGCGATGCTGGTGAAAGCCTTGCCACAGGATGCCATGTCCGGGTTCGCGTTCCGGTTGCCTTTTCCAAAATACTTTTCATAGACAAGGTAGCCATGACGGACCACCACCAAGCCGCCATTCTGAGTCGTTTCCTGAGCCAGTTGAAACGCTTCGTCTAACTTGGCCCGGTCCATGCCCGCGACCTTCAGTAACTTGTCCGAGCTCTCGCTGGTGAGGGATCTCCAGCCACCCTTTGAGTCGGGCGGCGGGTAATAGTCCGATGCCGCCGAGGCCATCCGCAGGGCGGCCGGCGCGATCAGAAACGCCATCAAGAATAAGACAGAAGCTCGGCGACGCATGTTTAAGCCAGAGCCTCCTTGATTACTCTGCCGCCGGTATCCGTCAGTCTTTGATTTCGTCCAGCGCTGTAGTAAGTGAGGCGCATGTCGTTCAAGCCCATCAGATGCAGGACGGTGGCGTGAACGTCGCGCATGCGGTAGATGTTATCGACAGCCTTAAAGCCTAACTCATCCGTCGACCCGACCAATGCGCCTGGTTTCGAACCGCCGCCGGCAAACCACATGGTCATCGCCCGCGTATTGTGGTCGCGGCCGGCCTTGGCCCGTAGATCGGCGGGATTATCCGGAGTACGCCCGAACTCGCCCATCCAGACGACCAATGTGGAATCGAGCGAGCCCCGGCGTTTCAAGTCCTTGAGCAAGCCCGCAATTGGCTTGTCTGTCTCCGCGGCGTTCTTGGTGTGGTTCTTGACGATCTCAGTGTGACCGTCCCAGGACTGACTCGGGGTATAAAGCTGTACGAACCGGACGCCTTTCTCGACCATCTTGCGGGCCATTAAGCAGCGCTTGCCAAAGGACTCGGTCACCGGATCGTTCATCCCATACATTTCGCGCGTAGCCTCGGGCTCACTTGCGATATCGAGCGTGCCGGGAACCTCGGCCTGCATGCGGTACGCGAGCTCGTAGGAATCCATCCGCGCCTGTAAATCGGGATTGGTGAAGTGCTTCGCGAGAAACTCCCGATTGTAGGAGCGGAGTAACTCCATCTCGCTCGACTGGATGTCGGGAGTTACATCCGCCGGAGGCTTCAAATCCAATATCGGATCGCCCTTCCAGCGCAGCACCGTTCCCTGGTAACTGGCGGGCAAAAAACCGGGCCCCCACTGCTGCGATCCACTAAAAGGCAGCGAGCGGAAATCCGGCAGCACCACGAAGGCCGGCAAATTCTGATTTTCCGTCCCCAATCCATACGTCACCCAGGAACCCATGGACGGCTTGCCGGGGATCACCACGCCTGTGTTCATCAGGAAAACAGCCGCGGGGTGATTTCCATTCTCAGTCTGAATGGAGCGAACGAAAGCCATATCGTCGACGCAAGTAGCCAGGTTCGGGAACAAGCTGGAGACATCCATGCCGCATTCTCCATATTTCTTGAATGGAAACGCGCTCTTGAGAAACAGTCTCGGCTTGGCAAACAGATTCGCCTGATCGGTGTTCTTTTCCTTACTCCAATCCATCACCGTGTTATCGAATTTCTCGAGACTCGGTTTCGGGTCGAAGGTATCCATCTGGCTCACTCCGCCCAGCATGGTGAGGAATATGCAGGACTTCGCCTTGGGAGTGTGGTCCGGCGCCTTGGGAGCCAGCGGGTTATCGGCGGCGTGAAGACTGCCGTTCAATAGATTGATCAGCGCGATGCCGCCGACTCCGGTCAGGCTCTGATAAAGGAATCGGCGTCTTGCAAAATCGATGTTCATGATGACTCCAGGTGGATTACTCCAGGGACTACTCCAGCGATTACTCAAGGTAGATAAACTCGTTGAGGTTAAACAATACGACGCCCAGCCGCGCCAGCGCTTCGCGCGGCGGCGCAGCGCCAAGTAATTTGTCGGCTTTGTCACGCTCCGCCGCGGAAGGTAAGCGCCCGATCGCCAGCCGGAATGCCACATCCACTTCTTTGTTCCGGTCGGGGCCGGCGAATTCGATCACCCGATCCGCGAAGTGTTTGGCCTGAGTGTTGATGAATTCGCCGTTCATGAGCGCGAATGCCTGTGTGGGTACCACCGTCGTACTGCGGCGCGAGCATACCTCACTCATGTTCGCTCCGTCGAAGACTTCGATCATGGGGTTCATTACGGACCGGCGCTGGAACGTGTAGATGGTCCTGCGCGCCTGCTCCGTGTCACTCGATGGAAACCACTTGAAGAACTCGAAACCCTCGGCCACGTCGGAAGGCACGTTGACGAAGACTCCGGGACCGCCATCCGCGGTCTGTATTTGCCCGCTGACGGCGAGCACCGAATCGCGGAGGGCTTCGCCTTCGAGCCGCAGCCAGTTCATGCGCCAAAGCAATTGGTTCTTCGGATCGGCTTCGGCATCCTTCTGGTACGCGGGATTCTCGCTCGACTGACGGTAGGTGTTGGAGGTCAACATCAGCCGGTGCATAGCCTTCAGGCTCCACTGTTTCTCAACGAGCTGCGTGGCCAGCCAATCGAGCAGCTCGGGATGCGAGGGCCGCTCCCCATTGATGCCGAAATCGCTGGGCGTCCGCACGATGCCTTCGCCGAAATGATGCTGCCAGAGACGGTTGACAATCACGCGGGCTGTAAGTGGATTGTCGGCCGATGCGATCCAATCCGCCAGGGCGGTCCGGCGTCCGGAGCTGCCGCCGGCAAATGGAATCGTGGCCGGATCTGAATTGCCTACGACGGCCTGCGGGAATCCTGGCTCCACTTTCTCGCCCTTGTTAGACAAGTCTCCACCGGCCAAAACATAAGTGTCGGCCAGCGAGGGAACCTGGGGAGGGACGACATCGGAAACCGAATAAGCCATCGGGCGGTAGCGCGCCACCATTTCCGTCACCTTGCGCGCCTTATCGGTGGCGTCAGTCCATTCCTTACGCTCCTCGGCAGTAAAGGTGGGGTCCTTCGCATCCTTGAGGGCTTTCATGAAGTCTCCGCCCTTGGCGGTATCGGGTTTAGCCTTTCGCACCTCGGAGAACTTATCCTTCAGACGCTCCTCAACCTTCTTTAGAGCGTCATTGGCTTCGTCGGATTCGTCCTCGTATTTGCGCTGGTTGACGCGCATCGGCTTGGGGTGTTCCTGATCCAGGAAAGGTGCGGCCCGGTCCTCGACGCGCATAGGAGCGAAGAATGCCTGCAAACGGTAAAAATCGCGCTGCGGGATAGGATCGTACTTATGATCGTGGCAACGCGCGCAGCCAACCGTGAAACCGAGGAAGACCTGGCCGACTGTGCCGGTCAGCTCGTTCAACACATCCTGCCGGAGCTGCGTCTTGAAGTTGGCGTCGGCTTCCCAGGTACCCATACGCAGAAAGCCGAGAGCGACCAGGCGCTCGGAGCGGTTACCACCCATCTCATCGCCGGCGATTTGTTCCTTGACGAACGTGTCGTAATGCTTGTCCTGATTGAAAGAGCGAATCACATAATCGCGATATCGCCACGCCGTGGGCCGCTCGCCATCGATGGCGAAGCCATCCGACTCGGCGAACCGCGCCAAGTCGAGCCAGTGCCGTCCCCATCGTTCTCCATAGCGGGGATCGGCCAGCAGCTTGTCCACGATTTTTTCGTAGGCATCGGGCGCCGCATCGCTTTGGAATGCATCGAGCTCGGCAGGAGTAGGCGGCAGACCGATCAGGTCGAAGTATACGCGCCGCAGCAGTGCGCGTTTGGATGCGGGAGGCGCTGGCTTAAGACCTTTCGCTTCCAGCTTCGAGAGGATGAACGCATCCACCGGGTTTTTCACCCAACTGGCATCCTGGACAGGCGGAACTGAAAGGGCGGAAGGCTTGTGTAAGAGCCAATCCAGATATAGGTTTGGCTTTTTCGCCGATGCCGCCGTGGCTTTCATTTCGTCAACGGCCTTGGCGAGCGCATCAATACGATCCGTGTCGAGCGCGCCGCCCATCGGCATCTTGGGACTACGCTCGCCGCGGACATACTGCAGCAGCAGCGACTCCTTCGAATCGCCGGGTACGATGGCCGCGCCATGCTTGCCGCCCGCGAGGACCGAATCGAACGTGGCCATGTTCAATCCACCAGACGCACTGGAGCCCGTGTGGCAGCCGGCACAATTCTTTTCCAGGATGGGATGAATGCGCTGATCGAATACCGCTTGATTGCTTTGGGCCATCAAGCGTCCTATACAGGTTAAAGTAAATAGCACTGTTGCGGCGCTTCTCGACATCAGACGGCCCTCACGGTACCAACAAAGTTTACACTTGCATCTTCTATCTTAGCTGCCTGGACGGGCAGGAGCAAGGTTAAGAGCGTTTCTAACAATGTAGCGGTTGGTGGGCCGTTCTATTTTTCCGAGTTGGGCCGGGCAGGTTACACAACGTTAGACAGACATCCTAACGTTAGTCAAAATACAAGAAACTGTGGGGTTTAAGTCATGGACTAAGCATTCAGTCGCCTTAGATTCGCTGCTACTCGCAAAGGTCGCGACGTTTCGAGAAACTGGCCGGGTTGCTTACCTCAATGCACACTTACGTCGGGCCGATTCGGCTGGGCGAAGAGCGGGTCCAGGGGGACCCGCGCGGACCAGGGGGTCCGCCCTACGACTTGGGAGTTAGCGGCTCTTCAACTGCTCGGGCAACACCGCGTAGCCCTCGGGCGGCGGGAATATCGACATCAGCAGCTCCAGGCGGCGGCGAAGGTAGCGGCTGGGCATCTGGCGCGGTCCGGTTTCGACGTCGATATCGCAGCAGGCGCCGTGGAGGTAAAGCGTGAGCGTATCCACAAACGCCTGGCGTGCGTAATCGCGGAACAGTTTGGTTTCTTTGCGAACATTGGTCTGGCGGCGAAGCAGCGCCTGCTTCAGGTGCCAGCTCTTCTCGTCCACTTCGCCGTGGATTTCAGCGCTCAGCTCTTCGCGTATCGCCCGATAGAAGCGCTCCTGCGCGTCATGCGGCCAGTGGTCGGCCACCAGCGCCGAGAGGGCCGAGTAGAGCTGGTAGTGATAATCGGCCACTTCGATTTCCTTGGCGCCCAGGGCCAGCACCGTGAGCCCTTCCAGGTCGCAGCGGGAGAACAGAATCTGGCGGCCGTCTGCGGGGCGATCGAAGACCACGCTGTCTTTCTCTTTGCCATTACCCTTTTCCAGATACGGCGCTACCAGGAAGCCCACCGGCGGCAAAATGGCGGCCACGGCAGGCGAAATGGCGGCCACAGGCTCGTGAAGATACTGCCGTAAATCCTCTTCGGCCATGGGCAGAGTGGAGAAGTAGCAGAACTTGTTGCTGAGCGGAATCATCTCGCCGCGGAAGCGGGCGGCAAGCTCCTCCACGGCCGTCTTAGACCGTTCATCGTCTTGGGGCATTGCGGACCGTCGATTGTAGCAGAGCGTAAGGCCAAAATTAGGAATGAAGTTATAAGGGCCTAACGCCGCATGTTTGGCCGATGGCGTTTTGCGGCGCGGTTTCCTGAGAGGGTCGCCCCGCGGTCCACTGTCCGATAGAATGAATACCGGTAGCCATGCCAAGCGCCTTGATTGAAGTTCCGATCAAACCGGTACCTAGCAGCCCTCCACGCAAGCGATGGACTCGCGCGGAGTGCGCCAACCTCGACGCCTCAGGATTTCTGGTCCAACAGCACCTGGAACTGATCGAGGGAGAATTGATCGACAAGAAGGGCAAGAACAGGCCGCACGTCAACGCGTTAACGCTGATGCAGGCTTGGCTGCTTCAGGTCTTCGGGGAGAGGTTTGTAAACCAGGAAGCTCCTATCGATGTCAGCCCGGAAGACAATTCTTCGAACGAGCCTGAGCCTGACCTCATCGTTCTGAATCGGGATTTCTTGAGCTTTCGATCCGCCAATCCAGGACCGCAAGACTTGCACCTGGTCGTGGAAGTGGCCGATACCACGCTTTACTTCGACCTCACCGCCAAAGCCGCACTCTATGCTCGCGCAGGCATTGCGGAGTACTGGGTTCTGGACGTTTCCGGAAGGCGCCTGATTGTTCATCGCCAGCCGCAGTCCGGGAAATATTTGGCGATCCTGGTTTATGACGAACAGGAGAGCGTGGCGCCGCTCGCCGCGCCGCATGCCATGTTCAAGGCCGCGGAAGCATTCCCCGATTAGACTGTCTCAAAACACTAGAAGCTAAACATGGCCTTGGCAATGAGTGCCTCCGGAGCGGCCTTCGAGGAACGCTCCCTTTATCGCGGTTCGTCAAATGCGATCTCGCGACTGGATCGGTGCGCCGGGTTGATAGACTGTGAGAATACTGCGAGGAAGGCATTGGAATGAAGATAGCGGAGGCGCTAGCTTTACGTGCGGCTCTCCAGAAGCGTCTGGAGCAATTGAAGCAGCGGCTGGTCAAGAATGCGCGCATTCAGGAAGGCGACGCACCGGAGGAGGATCCCGCCGAGCTACAGGCCGAACTGGAGAAATCGGCGCAAGAATTGACTTCGCTGATCCAACGCATCAATAGAACAAATGCGGCGTCGCAGTTTGGCAACGGAACTCTTGCGGACTCCCTTGCAGAACGGGACGTTTTGAAGATACGGTACAACGCATACCGGGAACTCGCCAACGCTGCTTCAACATCGCAAGGCCGCACGACACGCTCGGAGGTGAAATTCATTAGTACAGTTAGCGTCGCGGCGATACAGCGGAAGGCTGATGATCTTGCCAGGGAGTATCGAGAGATCGACACACGCATACAGGAAGCGGATTGGTTGACGACATTGTTGGACTAGGACGAGCAGGTAGTCGACGTAAACGAGAGGCGAGTACGACCCTCCGGCGGGGAAATGCCGATCTGGTAGTGCGAGGGCAGCATTAGTCGGTTCGATTCCGGCCCGCACAGCGTATGCCCCGTACCGAGCACAAACGCACGGCGTATTGTAAACGTGTACTACCGCGTGCTGATCTCGTAAGCGTGGGCGAGGGTGGGGAAGGGGCACTCGTCCGGGCAGTCCTTTATGTCTACAATACGCAGGATCGCGGTCGCTGTGTGTCAACTGTGATCCCAGGGTCCAAAGTCTAAATGGACGCCGCCGGATACCGCGCGCGCATCCATTCCACGAATTTCGCCGGGGCCGCCATGGTGGAGAGCCGGCCCTGGCGAACCAGCGCCCAGTCATCGAACTTCTTCGACTGTTTGATTTCCGCAAGCGTAGCGGGCGGTTCCAGGCGCCCCGAGAATTCGAGATCGACCACCGCCGATTTCGGATTCTTGGGATCGTCGCGCGGCTCCGAGCGGACGGTCGCTAAGCCCACCACTCCCGAGACGCCGCCGCTGTGATAAATAAAGACGCGGTCGCCGGGACGCATCTCGCGGATCGCGCGCACCGCTTGCGGGTTGGTGACGCCGTCCCAGGCGGTGCGCTTTTCGCGCTCCAGGTCGGCCAGCGAATAGGTTTCGGGGTCGGTCTTGGCGAGAAAGTAGGCCATGCCTGTGAGTATAAGCTAGAGACAATGCCTGAGCTTCCCGACGTCACGGTTTATGTCGAAGCCTTGCGCGAGCGCTTGTTGGGCCATACGTTCACGCGCGCGCTGATTCGCGGGCCGTTTCTGCTGCGCTCGACGCATCCGCCGGTGGAGGCGGCATACGGCAGGAAGGTGCGGGATATCCGGCGGATCGGCAAGCAGATTGCCATCGGTTTCGAGGGCGATGTGTGGCTGGTGTTGCATCTGATGATTGCGGGGCGTCTGCACTGGAAGGCCGCAGGCGCCAAGCCGGGCGGAAAGAAAGCGCTTGGCGCTAAAAATTCGCTGGCGGTCTTCGAGTTCGATAATGGGGCTCTGACGCTCACCGAAGCCGGCACGCAACATCGGGCGTCGCTGCGCATGGCCGCGGGCGAAGAGGCTTTGCGCGAGCTGAGCGCGGGCGGCGTGGAGGTTCTCAGCGCGGACGTGGGCGCGTTCACGGCGGCGCTGCAATCGGCCAATCATACGCTGAAGCGCGCACTCACCGATCCGCATCTTTTCAGCGGGATCGGCAACGCCTATTCCGACGAGATTCTGCACCGCGCGCGGCTCTCGCCCATCGCCCTCACGCAGAAGCTGAAGCCGGACGAATGCGCGCGGTTGTACGTGGCCACGCGCGCAACGTTGATTGAATGGACGGAACGCTTGCGCACGGATGCCGCGGGCGGATTTCCGGAGAAGGTCACGGCGTTCCGCGACGGCATGGCCGTGCACGGACGTTACGGCCAGCCGTGCCCACGCTGCGGCGCCAAAGTGCAGCGCATCCGTTACGCCTCGAACGAGACGAACTACTGCCCGCTGTGTCAGACGGGCGGGAAACTGCTGGCGGATCGGGCGCTGTCGCGGCTGCTGCGCGAGGATTGGCCGCGCACTCTCGACGAGTTGGAAGCGATTAAGAAGCGGTAGCTGGCGTGGCGGCGCAGCACCAGATTCGCCTCCTCGCCATCCAAAGGGCAAAGGCCGCCTGAAAGGCGTCCGTCCCCGGCTATGTTTATGGACAGCGCGGCGACACGCTGTGGGTGAACCTGTACATGGGCAGCGCCGCCGATATCAAGATGGATAACGGCCGCACCGTGAAGGTAGCGCAGCAGACTCGCTACCCGTGGGACGGCGACGTGAAGATGACTGTCACTCCGGACCAGCCCGCTACGATGACGATCAACGTGCGCATTCCCGGGTGGGCGCGCAACCAGCCTATCGCGAGCGATCTTTACAGCTTCGCCGACAAATTCACCGGACAGCCGACTCTCAAGGTGAACGGCAAAACTGTCCCGATCCAGCTCGATAAAGGCTATGTAGCGCTGGCGCGCACGTGGAAAGCGGGCGATACCATCGAGCTCGACCTACCCATGCCCATCCGACGCGTCGCCGCCAATGGGCGCGTCACTGCCGACAGCGGGCGCGTGTCCATTGAACGCGGCCCGGTAGTCTACGCCGCCGAGTGGGTGGATAATCCCGACGGCAAGGTTCGCAATTTGATGCTCCCGGATAGCGAGCCGCTGCACGCCGAATTCAAGGCGGATCTATTGAAGGGCGTAGAGGTGATCAAGGCGAAAGGTATTGCGCTTTCGCGCGACGACAAAGACAGCCTCATCCGGACGCCCGAGGAAATCACTGCGATTCCCTATTATGCCTGGGCCAATCGCGGCGCCGGACAAATGATGGTGTGGTTCCCACCGCGGAAGCCAATGCCCGGCCCGCTCTGCCGCCGGACGTCACAACCAACGCGAAGATATCGAATGACGCGCGCCGCAGCGCCAATGCTATCAAGGAAGAGGACGAGCCGACCTCGTCCGGCGCCGGCAGTCACTTCGACTGCTGGACCGCCAACCTTTCCGCGCGAACCGGCTGGGTGGAGTACGCTCTCGAAAAACCCAGTACGGTTTCCGAATCGCAACTGTACTGGTTTGACGACACCGGCCACGGCGGCTGCAAAGTACCCGCGTCGTGGCGCCTTCTTTATAAGGATGGCGATGAGTGGAAGCCGGTAGAGACCGCCGGACCGTATGCAGTGGAGAAAGATGAGTACAACAAGGTGACATTCCAGCCGGTAACTACCACCGGATTACGCGTGGAAGTTACCATGCAGCCGAATGTCTCGGCGGTTGAGGCTAGTCGCCATCTAACTTACTGACTCACTGACTGACTAACTGAAACGACAGCGTGGCCGTGGTATTCGAGGTATTCGTCACGCAGAGCTCGATCTCGAATGCCCCCGGGGCCCGGTTGAACTACGTTGTTGACATCGGCCGTGGTAACGGAGTTGCCAGTGCCAATGAAATTCCCATCGCCATCGAATTCCCGTAAGTACCAAAGCACCGGTAGATTGGACTGGCCGATGCGTTGGGCCGGGCCGGTCGCGAACTGGGCGCACGAATTGCCTTGAGGGCCCAGCGTAGCGGTGTTAGAGCCGCTGAGAGGCGCAACGGCCCCGATAGCGCCTGTTACCTCAAGATCGTAATACCCGGGTTTTGAAGAGGTGTTATCGACCCACGCGCGGAAGAAATATGTTCCGGCTTTTGGCGGTTTGACATCATAATAAGCGGGGTCTTGCTCAACGGTTTCGAAAATCTGCGTGAAGGCGCCATTCGCCGTGGTCGACGCCCAAACCGTCCACGTCTCCTTAGCTACAGCGCTGCCGATGAAATACAGGCCAGTACTCTGTACGTCTTGCGAACAAGCGCTGTTGCCTGCGTGCGCCATATTCGCCAGGCCGAGTGAAAGTAATCCGCCCAGCAGTAACTTACAATAGACTCGCTGAACCAAAGCGTAAGTTGACCCGCAGCGATAGTAACATCGACGTGAGTGAAACGGCTGTAAATAAAGCATTGTACTTGTGCAAACCGGTTAGCGCCGTTAGCGCCTTCGGCGCGCCGACCGGCCGGGAGGCCGGTCCCACGCCTTGCTAGAATGGCTCCAATGGCGGAAAATCAACCCGGCGCGCAGCCCGCAGCATCGTTCGAATCGTCCATGGACGAGCTGGAAAAAGTGGTCAAGGAGCTCGAAGGCGGCGATCTCTCGCTCGACCGGTCGCTCGAGCTCTTCGAGCGCGGCATGAGCCTCAGCGACATCTGCCGCAAGCAATTGGAAGAGGCGGAGACGCGCGTCGAAATGCTTATCCGCAAGGACGGTAAGACTACGGCCGAGCCCTTCCGCCCTGAAAAGTCCTGACCATGCTTTTGCGCGAATACCTCGCCCGGCAACAGCAGCTTGTCGACGCCGAACTGGGGCGCCTGGTTCCCTCCGAAGACACGCCGCCCGCGACCATCCACCGCGCCATGCGCTACAGTCTGTTCGCCGGAGGCAAACGCATTCGGCCCATCCTTTGCATTGAGGCGGCGCGCGCGGTTTCGGATTCGGCCGGCGGCGCCATCGCCGCGGCGTGCGCGATCGAGCTGATTCATACTTACTCGCTGATTCACGACGATCTGCCCGCGCTCGATAACGACGACTACCGCCGCGGCAAGCTTACCAACCACAAAGTCTTCGGCGACGCTATGGCGATTCTGGCGGGCGATTCGCTGCTCACGCTGGCATTCCAGGTGCTCGCGCAGCTCGACGCGCCCGATTCGCGCAAGACGCGCATGATCGCCGAACTCTCCACCGCCGCCGGCACTGTGGGCGGCATGATCGGCGGGCAGGTGGCCGACCTGGAAGGCGAAGGCAAAACTCCCGACGCGCAGCTTCTCGAAACTATCCATCGCGCTAAGACCGGCGCGCTGCTCCGCGCCAGCCTGCGCCTGGGCGCCATCTACGCGGGCGCCGGCGACGAGCAATACGCCGCGCTTTCCTGCTATGGCGAACACGTGGGCCTGGCGTTCCAGATTGTCGACGACATTCTCGACGTGGAAGAATCCTCCGAGGCTCTCGGCAAGACGGCCGGCAAGGACGCGCAGCAGCAGAAGATTACTTTCCCCGCGGTCTACGGCCTGGACGAATCGCGCCGCATGGCGGCGGAGGAATGCAAGCGCGCCCACCAGACGCTGGAGCCTTTCGCCGGCCGCGCGGTGCGCCTGCATGAGCTGGCCGACATGATCGTCCAACGCAAATCATGAAAACGCGGCTGGACCGGCTGCTGGTGGAACGGCGCCTCGTGGAATCGCGCGAAAAGGCGCAGGCGCTGATCATGGCCGGCGAAGTGCTCCTGAACGGCCAAAAGGCGGCCAAGCCCGGGCAGAGCGTCGCCGAGGATGCGGTTCTGGAGGTTCTCGCGCGCCCGCCCTATGTGGGCCGCGGCGGTCTGAAACTGGCAGCCGCGCTGCGTCACTTCGCGATCGATGTCGCCGGCGAAATCTGCATCGATATTGGCTCTTCCACGGGCGGCTTCACCGACGCCCTGCTGCAAGCCGGCGCGGCACGCGTGCACGCCGTGGATTGCGGCGCCGGCCAACTCGATTGGAAACTGCGCAACCATCCGCGCGTCTCAGTGCACGAAGGCATCAACGCGCGCGAGTTGGCATTCTCCGACATCGGCGAGCTCGCCGGCATTGTCACCTGCGACGTCAGTTTCATTTCGGTCACCCTCATCCTGCCGGCCGCAGTTCCGCTGTTACGCAGCGGCGGCCAAATGGTTATACTGATCAAACCGCAGTTCGAAGTGGGCAAAGGCCAGGTGGGCAAGGGCGGCATCGTTCGCGAGCCGGAACTGCACCGCGCCGCCTGCGACCGCATCGAACGCGCCGTGCGCGAATTTGGATTCGAGACGAGCCTGATGGATAGCCCGATACTGGGCGCGGAAGGGAACAAGGAGTTTCTTCTGCATGCCCGCCATTAAAACGGTTGGAATCTGTTCCAAGCCGAATTCGACGCCCGCCGCCGGCGTAGCGCCGCAGTTGGTCTCGTGGCTGCGCGACCACGGCATCGGCATCCGCGCCGACGAAGAGACCGCCGGTTACGCGGGCGGCGCCGTCGAGGGCATGCCGCGCGGTGAAGTCCCCGAAAGCTGCGATCTCATCGTCGTCCTGGGCGGCGACGGCACCCTGCTCTCGGCCGCGCGCGCCATCGGCAAACGCGAAATTCCGCTGTTTCCAGTGAATCTGGGCGGCCTTGGCTTCCTTACCGCGATCACCGTGGGCGAACTCTTCCCCGAGCTGGAACGCGCCTTCCGCAGCGAACATCGCATCGAAAAACGCAAACTGTTGAGCATCGAAGTGCTGCGCGACGGCGAAACAATCGCCAGCTATGAAGCCCTGAACGACGCGGTGCTGGCGAAATCCGCCATCGCGCGCATCATCGATCTCGATACCTACGTGGACGATCAGTTCGTTTGCGCCTATAAGGCCGACGGGCTCATCATCGCCACGCCCACCGGCTCCACGGCCTATTCGCTCTCCGCCGGCGGGCCGATCATTTATCCTTCGGTCCCCACCATCTGTCTGACGCCGATTTGCCCGCACATGCTGACTAACCGGCCGGTGCTGGTACCCGAGACCAGCGTAATCAAAGCGCTCTCGCGCGGGCCGGACGAATCGGTCTACCTTACTATCGACGGGCAAGTGGGCAACCCGATCCATCAGGGCGACGCGGTGGTATGCCGCAGCTCGAAATATTCGCTAATGCTGATCCGTCCGCCGCATATGATGTTCTTCGACGTGCTGCGGCAAAAACTGAAATGGGGCGAACGATGAAACGGATTTCCCTGACCGCCTGGATCTTCATCGGCATGGCCGCGGGCGTGCTGCTCGGCGTCTTTGCACCGGCTTTCGCCAAGCAGCTCGGTCCAGTGAGCGCGGTGTTTCTACGGCTGATTCGCTCGATTGTCGCGCCGTTGATCTTCGCCACGCTGGTGGCGGGCATCGCCGGCAGCGGCGGCTCGAAAAATATGGGCCGCATCGGCGCCAAAGCCATTTTGTACTTCGAACTTGTCACTACGCTGGCGCTGTTCCTGGGATTAGCCGCTGTGAATCTGGTTCGGCCCGGCCTGGGAGTGCCTATCTCGCAAACCGCGGGCGACAAGATTCCACAGGCGGCTACCACCGCCGGTTCGTTTGTCGAACACATTGTGCCGGTCAGCTTGATCGACGCCATGGCGCGTAACGACGTGCTGCAAGTGGTGGTTTTCGCCTTCCTGTTCGGCGCCGCGTGCGCGGCCATCGGCGCCAAGGCTGCGCCGGTGGTTGCATTCTGCGGATCGCTGGCGGAAGTAATGTTTCAGTACACGAAGTATGTCATGTATCTGGCGCCGTTCGGGGTAGGAGCAGCTATCGCTGTCACTGTCGGGTCGAAAGGCATCGGCGTACTGTTCGGGCTGAGCAAACTCATTCTCACCATGTATGGCGCCGCGGTGCTGTGCGTCCTGCTGATTCTGTGGCCTGCCATTCCATTGTTTCGCATTCCGGCCAGTAAGTTCTACCGCGCCGTTCGCGAGCCGGTAATGATCGCATTTTCCACGGCATCGAGCGAAGCCGCGCTGCCGCTGGCGCTGGAGAACATGGAGAGCTTCGGCGTGCCGAAACACATTGTAGGATTCGTGATTCCCACTGGCTACAGTTTCAACCTGGTGGGCAGCACGCTCTATCTGTCTCTCGCTTCAGTCTTCGTGGCGCAAGCCGCGGGCGTCCACCTTTCGCTCGGCGAGCAACTGCTTATGATGCTGACTCTGATGCTCACCAGCAAGGGCGTCGCGGGCATTCCGCGCGCGGCGCTGGTGATTCTCTCGGGCACTCTCGCTACATTCCACCTGCCTATGGAAGGCGCGGCCGTATTGCTCGGCGTGGATGCCGTGCTCGATATGGCCCGCACCGCCATCAACGTGCTTGGTAACTGCCTCGCCAGCGCGGTGGTCGCCCGGTGGGAGGGTTATAAACTGACAGGCGATGTAGCCGATTAACAACGCCGGAAGCAGCAAGGCCCGGATGGCTTGATAGCGAGACGTCCTTTAGCGTAAGTTACTGGATAGGATGCCCAATAGAACCACCGGTAAGCTTGATCGCCAGGCCGGAAGAGTCAGCCGGGTCTGTCGCGTTCCTGGAGGCGATGGGCAAGGGCGGCGGGGCGCGCGCCGGTTGAACGGGCGGTCGCGGATTATTACGGCCCGCTTTCGACTGAGGAGACAAAGGAACAAGCTGAATGGGGCGAATTTGCGCTCCGGGAATTTCCTTATGAGGAGCGCGCCTGAGCGCCGTCAACTCCGGGAACTGTACTCTCGGGAAACTCCATCTCGCGCGAGAGCCGAAGCGCGTTCACACGATTGTGAACGCTGCACGCATGAGTGCGCGCGCTACGATCGCTCCGAGTTTCCTCGCCCTATGAACGACAACGTCTTGGCCGGTAAGCGTTAAACCAAAGCCCGGCCTCACGAAACTCCTTCAGCCGCGTAGAATTGAAGAGAAGGAGTCTGCCTTGCTCAGGATCGCTTTCACCGCATCGCTTTGCGCTTTGGCGCTTGCCGCTCAAACGCCGCCGGCTTCCAAGCCCAATGCGCTTCGCTTCGATATCAATGCCCTCGACCGGACCGCCGATCCATGCGTCGATTTCTACCAGTACGCCTGCGGAACCTGGATGAAGAACAACCCGATTCCCCCCGACCAGTCGCGCTGGGGGCGTTTCTCGGAATTGCAGGAGCGCAACCGCGACGTGCTGCATGAGATCCTCGAAGCGGCCGCCAAACCGGATGCCAATCGCGACCAGGTAACGCGCGAGATCGGCGATTATTATGCTGCCTGCATGGACGAAAAAGGCATTGACGCGCGCGGTATCGACGCGCTCAAGCCCGAGCTCGACCGCATACGCAACCTGAAAGACAAATCGCAGCTCGCCGAGGAAGTCGCGCATCTGCAACGCTCCGGCGCCGGCGCTCTCTTCGATTTCAATTCCGGGCAGGACTTTAAGGATTCCACGGCCGTGATCGCGCAACTCGATCAGGATGGCCTGGGCCTGCCGGAGCGCGACTACTATCTCAAGGACGATCCGAAATCGGTCGAGTTGCGTAAGCAATATCTGGTCCACGTGCAGCGCATATTCCAGCTGATGGGCGAAAAAGCCGACGTTGCCAAGTCCCATGCCGATGCTGTGATGAAGATCGAGACCGCGCTGGCCAAGGGCTCTCTCGATAACGTCTCCCGCCGCGACCCCGAAAAGGTCTACCACTTGATGACCAGGCAGGAGTTGCAAGCGCTCAGCCCCGACTTCCGCTGGAACCAGTACCTGACCACCAGCGGCTCTCCGGAATTCCAGAGCGTGAACGTGGCGTGGCCGGATTTCTTCAAGACCTTAAACGCCGAGATCCAGAGCGCCAGTCTGGACGATTGGAAGACCTATCTCACGTGGCACCTGGTGCACGCCGAAACGGCGTTTCTGCCCAAGCCATTCGTTGATGAGACATTCGATTTCTTCGGCAAGACGCTCACCGGCGCCAAGGAACAGCGGCCGCGCTGGAAGCGCTGCGTCGATTTCACCGATAACGAATTGGGCGAAGCGCTGGGCCAGAAGTTCGTCGAGCGCACATTCGGAAAAGAAGGCAAGGAGCGCACTCTGGCCATGGTGGACCGCTTGGAGAAAGCGCTGGGTCAAGACCTCGAGGCGGTTTCGTGGATGACGCCCGCCACCAAGCAGAAGGCGATGCAAAAGCTGGCGGCCATCAAGAACAAGATCGGCTATCCCGATCATTGGCGCGACTATTCCAGCATCGCCATCAAGCGCGACGACCCGCTGGGCAACAGCTTCCGCGCCGACCAGTTCGAGTTCCAGCGCCAGTTGAATAAGATCGGCAAGCCGGTGGACCGCCTCGAATGGGCCATGTCTCCGCCCACCGTCAATGCGTATTACGATCCACAGATGAACGACATCAACTTCCCCGCGGGAATCCTGCAGCCTCCGTTTTACGATAACGATATGGACGACGCCGTGAACTTCGGCGGCATCGGCATGGTGATCGGCCACGAGTTGACGCACGGCTTCGACGACCAGGGCCGCCAGTTCGACGCCGAGGGCAACCTGAAAGACTGGTGGACGGCGGAAGACGCCAAAGAGTTCGACCAGCGCGAGGCGTGCGTAGTGAATGAGTATTCGAAGTTTACCGTGGCCGGGGTCAACGTCAACGGCAAGCTGACGCTGGGCGAAAACACCGCCGATAACGGCGGCGTGCGCATTGCGCTGATGGCGCTGGAGACGGCGCTCGCCAATAAAACCAGGCCGCAGATCGGCGGGTTCACGCCTGAGCAGCGCTTCTTCCTCTCCTTCGGCCAGGTGTGGTGCGGCAACTCGCGCGAAGAGGCCGAGCGCCTCCAAGTGCAGACCGACCCGCACTCGCCGGCGCGCTTCCGCGTCAACGGAGTGGTGCAGAATATGCCGGAATTCCAGAAAGCCTTTTCGTGCAAGGCGGGCCAGCCTATGGCTCCGGCGAATGCCTGTCACGTCTGGTGAGGTTCGCAACTCGCCTGCAAGGTCGGCCCGGCGTCTTTGACGAGTTACTCCGCGCTACCTTAGCATCGCGAAGCCGAACAAAGTGTCTCCGGCGGCGACCACCAGATACTGCGTGCCGTCGAGCTCATAGGTGATCGGGCCGTTCGTCACTGAGCCACCAAGATTCGCGTGCCAGAGCGGGTTGCCGTTGGCGGGGTCCAGCGCCACCAGATTGCCGGAGCCGTCGCCGGCGAACAGGAGCTTGCCGGCGGTCGACAAGAGCCCGGAGCGGCCGCCGTCTTCCCACTTATGGGTCCACTTCACCTTGCCGGTCTTGTAGTCAATCGCCTGGATCATCGATTCCGCCCAGCCGCCGCGGTCGTTTCCACCCCAGCCTTCGGGTTTGTCACTCGGGTCGTAGATATAGTAAACACTAAACGCACGCGACGCGCTTACATAGAAAAGACCGGTGTCCGGGTCGTAAGTGGGTGGCGGCCAGTTAGTGGCGCCGCCCTGGTTCGGTGAGACCAGCGCGCCGTCGAGCTGCGGCTCCTTCGCGGGGTTCAGGATCGGCTCGCCTTTTGCATCGACGCCCTTCGACCAGTTGATCTTCACGAACTCGGAGCTCGAAATGTTCTTGCCGGTGGCGCGGTCCAGTACGAAGAAATAGCCGTTGCGGCTGGCCTGCGCCACCAGCTTGCGCTTCTGGCCGTTGATTTCGCCGTCGATCAGCACCGGCGTCTGCGTAGCATCCCAATCGTGCGTGTCGTGCGGCGACGATTGGAAATACCACTGCATCTTTCCGGTGTCCGGATTGAGCGCCACCACCGACGCCGTAAACAGGTTCGCGCCGGCACGGGACTTTCCCGCGATCACCGGCTGCGGGTTGCCGGTGGGCACATAGATCATGTTCAGCTCGGGGTCGTAAGTCGGCGTGAGCCATGTCATGCCGCCGCCGTGCTTCATCGCCTCCACACTCGGCCAGGTTTCCGACCCCGGATCGCCCATCTTCTGCGGGACCGTGTACCATCGCCACTGCAGTGCGCCCGTTTCGGGGTCGTGCGATTCGATGTAGCCGGGGCGGTCCAGATCGTCGCCGCTGACGCCCGTGATGATGTGGTTCCCGACTACCAGCGGAGCCATCGAGCCGAAGTAATACTGGTCCAGGTCGCAGATCGACTTGTGCCAGCGCTCTTTTCCATCCTTCAAATTGAGCGATACCATGTTGCAGTCCGGCGTCAGGAAGTACAGCCAGTTGCCGTACACGCCGGCGCCGCGGTTGCCGATGTGCTCGCCGCCGTGAGGCGTCCACTGGAAGTGCCACACTTCGCGCCCGGTGCGCGCGTCCACCGCCCAGGCGTGGTCCGGCATGGTGAAGTAGAGTATGCCGTTGACTTCGACAGGGGTCGCGGAGATGCGGCCGCCGGTGGTGCCCGCGCCGCCGGGCGCGCCGTTGGCGCGGTAGACCCACGCCAGAGACAGCGAGTTGATATTCGACTGGTTGATCTTGGTGAGCGTGCTATAGCGGCGCCCGGAGTAGTCGCCGTTGTAAGTCGGCCATGTGTCGGTAGGCGGCGCCAATAGCTTGGCGGGGTTCAGGCCGCCCTGCGCCAGTAGGGCCGAGGAAGCAAGCAAGAGTGCGCCGGGTAACTTCATTTCAGAGTCTCCAGATAGGCAACGATGTCGTGGATGTTCTTATCCGTGTATGTGTCGAGTAACTCGTGGTGCGCCTCGGCGGGGTCATGCTTCACCACCTTTAGACCGGACGTGCGCTGGAACGAACGATACTCGCCTGTGCCATCCCGCAGCGCGACGCTGAAATCGTCGATGTGCACTAGCGTACCGGCAATCGGCGCGCCCGAGGCCGGCGTGACGGTGACGGTCACCGGATGGGCGGAGGCGCCTCCCCCGCCGCGCCCGCCGCCGCGTCCGCCGCCCCTCCCGCCGGGGAACAGAAAGGCCTGCTGCAACCCGGGAGGGTCCATCCGCGAAGCGATGTGAGCGAGATCCCCCGTCGCCGAGTGACAGGTGGAGCACTTGCCTGCACCGTTGAAGTAGGCGGAGCCAGCCTTGGGGTCGCCCGTGAGAACGTTCTGAATCTGCAGCGCGGCGCGCAGCGTATTGTAGACCTCCTGATGGATGGTGTGCGAAAGGTCCACAATCTGCGCCTCGGTGAGTTGCGCCACTGGCGTGGTCTGAGTGGGATGGCCTTTCTTGAGGAACGGCCCGATGGTGCTGCCGTAGCGATCGTGTAAGACGATCTCAGAGCGGACAAGGTCGGGGCCGTTATCGGACCCGCGGGCCTGCGTTCCGTGGCAGGTGATGCACTCTGCGGCATACACCTTGCGGCCGCGAAGGGCTGCGGCTTCGTCGATGACTTGCCTGTCGGCGGGACCAGGGGAGTACGCGGCGCCCCGTCCCCGGCCGGCAGGCGGCGGAGCGGCCGGTGAGGCGCCGGCTGGCGGAGCCGGGCCGTACTGTGTTGTCAGGTAATCGAGGATGAGCGCGAGTTGTTCGTCGCTACCCTTCGCGCCGCGAGCCACCATCGAATTGATGCTCTCCTGCCACTCCGCGCGCGTGCGGCGCTCCGATGTGACAGTCTCCACCGCATGGCAGGCGCCGCAGACCTGCTGCAGGGCCGCAGTCGCCGCGGCCTGAGACTGCGCCAAGCAAGTTGCAGGCGCCAGCAGCAGCGCCGCCACACATATGCCGTTTCGCATTTTCAATTTCCCTCCACGAAGACCGGCCCCGCCAGCCATCGACTAGTGTACAACCCGCCGTCATGGCCTGTAGCGGCACACCCGCCTGACGCGCCGCCATTTCAGTTCGACGGCCCGCCACCGTCATGCGCATCGTGCAGAAACTTGCGATAGGCTGCGTTGTTGAACGTGCTCCACGGCTGGAAGCCTCTCTCCCGATAAAGCTGGTACGCAAAGTCGATGTTGGCGCGGCAATCGAGCAAATCCCGCAGATTCAATCCGACCCGCTTCAGATGTACCGTATTGATCTGGAAATAGCCCCAATCCAGCGTTCCATCGGAATTATAATGGTAGATCTCGCAGGCGCCCCGCGGATTCTCAGCGCGCTGAATGGCCAGGGCCACCCGGCAAGCCGCGCCGAATTTGTTGCAGGCGTATTGCTGGTAAGCCGTCAGGCGATGGCCGAATTGATCGGCTTGAGCTTCCATGGCGTCGTCGCCGGAAGTTTTGGCAGCGACAACCAGCGGCCACTGAAAATGTATTTTCACCGGCGACTGAACGCTGAATGTGTATCGCTCCCGCAGGATCAGGATTGCGAAGGCAGCGGCCACTGCGAGAAGAAACAGCACGCCTGCGGAAGCGGCGGAGACCGGCGATTTGGACCCGGCGCGCCTTCGACGGGGCCGCTTCGACGGAGTGGGGAGCACCGCTTTGGTTCGGGCGCTCATGGCGTGGCGCCAGTACGCGCCAGCGTTGTTGACGCAGGAAAACCGGCGGGCAATCCTGCGGCGAATCTGCGAAAACGCATCACTTCGCCAGATTACTACAGGGCACGCGTCCGGACTGCTGGCGCCCGTGGCCTCACTACCTCACGCTTCGACAACGACGGCGCTCATTTGCCGCAACTTCTGGCCCCGCCACAGGTTGCGCCCGGCGGCGCCTGCGGGGATTCCCGCATCCGTAAAGGCTCTCGTACAGGTGATAATTCATGCAACCAGCCTCCCGCCGCGGCAATTGTGCGTGCGCAACCGATGCCCGGCCTGTTATAATTTATCCAATTAGCCTCCTATGCTTCTAAGACCTTTTTCGCCCGGCAACGGGGCCGGAAAGAAGATATTCCTGCTTAAGCCGCGGGGCTTTTGCGCAGGCGTAGTACGGGCCATCGACGTGGTGAAAATTGCGCTCGATCTGTATGGCCCGCCGGTCTACGTGCGCAAGGAGATCGTCCACAACAAACACGTTGTCGATGAATTGCGCGAGGCCGGAGCGGTCTTCGTCGAAGAGCTCGACGAAGTGCCCGTCGGAGGCCGCGCCATATTCAGCGCGCACGGGGTCGCGCCATCGGTCCGCAAGCAGGCCAAGGAACGTAAGCTGCACGTCATCGACGCCACCTGTCCGCTGGTCACCAAAGTGCATTTAGAAGCGGTGCGATTCGCCCGCGATGGCTCCAGCATTATATTGATCGGGCACAAGGATCATGACGAAGTGATTGGTACTCTAGGCGAAGTTCCCGAGCGCAGCTATCTCGTCGAGACTGTGGCAGATGTCGAAATTCTGGCACTTGCCGACCCGACACGTGTCAGATATCTGACACAGACCACTCTCAGCCTGGACGAAACGCGCGAAATCATCGTGCGCCTCAAGGAACGCTTTCCGCATATTCAAGGGCCTCCGGCGCAGGATATCTGTTACGCCACCGAAAACCGGCAGATGGCGGTCAAGGGCGTCTCCGAGCACTGCGACCTGCTGCTGGTGGTGGGCTCGCAAAACAGCTCGAATTCCAAGCGCCTGGTGGAAGTGGGCGACAATTTCGGCGTCCGCTCGTATCTGGTCAACGATAAGCGCGACATCGATATTACCTGGCTGGAAGGAGTCAAGAACGTGGCGGTGACTGCTGGGGCGTCGGCTCCCGAGTATCTGGTGCAGGAACTGGTCGAGTTCCTGCGCGATCGCGGCTTCCATGACATGGAAGAGATTGAACTTGTAGAAGAAGACGTGCGTTTTTCCTTACCAGCGGAGCTGACCGTGATGAATACGGCTCGATGATACGACTCCATGATGACAACCCGATGATTACAACACCATGAGCGCGCCGGTACAAATCGGTAACACTTTGGCATCCGCGGCATCGGAAGCCGCGCGCCGTGCGGCCGCGTACATCGCGAGCGTGCAGAAGCCGGATGGCGAATGGTGCGCCGAACTGACCGCCGATAGCACGCTGGAATCGGACTATATTCTCTTCCAGCTTTGGCTTTATCCGCCGGTCAACGGCATCTGGCATCCTCAGACGCGCACGCAGGTGGACAAAGCCGCGCGTTCCATCCTGAGGCGCCAGCTTCCCGACGGCGGATTCAATATCTACAAAGAGGGTCCGTCCGAAATCAACGCGTCGGTGAAAGCCTACTTCTCTTTGAAGCTTGCCGGGATATCCATGGACGATTCCCGTATGGTCCGCCTGCGCGAGCGCATCATGGCCATGGGCGGAATTCAGGCCGCCAACAGTTACGTCAAGATTAACCTGAGCCTGTTCGATCTTTATCCGCGCGAGCATTGCCCGACGATTCCGCCCGAGGTCGCGCTGCTGCCGTTCAACGTGCTCTACCAGATGTCTTCGTGGTCGCGCACCATTGTGGTTCCGCTGGCCATCGTACATTCGGCGGACCCGCACCGTCCCGTGCCGGCCGGCTTCAATCTGGATGAGCTTTGGGACCCCAGCGTCAGTCCGGCGTTCCGCATCAACCGGCAGATCGGCTGGCGCAATCTGTTTCTAACCATCGACCGCCTGCTGAAGTGGTGGGAGCGCAGCGGCTCGAAGGCCGTCCGGCGAATCGCAGTCGAGCGGGCCAAGAAGTGGATGCTCGAGCGGCTCGACCGTTCCGATGGGCTGGGCGCGATCTATCCGCCCATGATGTATTCGGTGATGGCGCTCGATGTGCTCGGCTTCGCTCCCAACCATCCGATTCGCGTCGAAGCGCTGCGCCAATTCGACGCCTTGATGGTGGACGACGGCGAGCGGTTCTTTATCCAGCCGTGCTTCTCGCCCGTCTGGGATACGGCCATCGCCTCTTATGCCATCGGCCAGAGCGGCTACGAGACTTCGGCGCTGGGCCCCGCGGCGGATTGGCTGCTCGAGCGCGAAATCCGCGGCAAGGGCGATTGGTCGGTGAAGCGTCCGGACACCGAACCCTCCGGCTGGGCATTCTTCTATAAGAACGATCACTCGCCGGATATCGACGATACGGCCATGGTGATGCTGGCATTGAGCGAAGCGCGCAGCGCCGATTGCGAGGCGCAGAAAGCCTGCCATGAGCGCGCCTTGAACTGGCTGCTGGCGCTGCAATCGAAGGATGGCGGCTGGGCGGCTTTCGACGCCGATAACAACTGGGAATTTCTCAGCCACGTTCCGTTCGCCGATCACAACGCCATGCTGGACCCCACCTGTCCCGATATCACCGGGCGCGTGCTGGAGGCGCTGGGGGCGCACGGGCTCACTCGCGATCATCGCGCGGTGCGGCGCGGCGTGGAGTATCTAATCCGCCATCAGGAGCAGGATGGAAGCTGGTACGGCCGCTGGGGCGTCGCCTACATTTACGGCACCTGTTTTGCGCTGCGCGGCCTGGCGGCGGCGGGCGAAGACGACCGGGAAGCGCACGTGCTGCGCGGAGGCGAATGGCTGCGCTGCATCCAGAACGCCGACGGCGGCTGGGGCGAGAGCTGCGCCAGTTACGATAACGACGCCTTCACGCCCGGCCCCAGCACCTACTCGCAGACGGCCTGGGCCATTCTCGGCTTGATCGCCGGCGGAGATTTTAGCAGCCGCAGCGTGCAGCAAGGCATCGAATATCTTCTGGATACGCAGCGCGCCGACGGCAGCTGGGGCGAGGAATTGGCCACCGGTACGGGTTTCCCGAAAGTGTTTTACTTGAATTACCACATGTATAAAGATTATTTCCCGCTGTTGGCGTTATCGGCGTATGTGAAAGCGCAAGCGGGTTAAACGGAATAACTTATGAAATTTCCGCTGTCCATGACCGCCGGCCTGGCCGGGTACATTATCAAGAACCGCCTCATGCCGCGGCCCGAGTGGCAGAAGACTGTCGCCGCTGCGCCGGATGCGGCCAACCCCTTTCGCATTCTGCCCGGCAGCGCCCTCGCAGCCGGCGAGAAGCGCGCGCCGCACCCCATGATCAACAGGCGCTTCCCTATCGTGATGATGCTCGAACCGCTGCACGCGTGCAATTTGACGTGTACGGGCTGTGGGCGCATACGCGAGTACGAATCCACCATCACCGAGCGCATTCCGCTCGCTGAGTGCCTGGCGGCGGTGGACGAATGCGGCGCGCCGGTGGTTTCCATTTGCGGTGGCGAGCCGATGATGTACCCGCAGATCGGCGAGCTGGTGGCCGGCATTCTGGCGCGCAACAAACATATTCTGCTGTGCACCAACGGCATGTTCGTCCGCAAGCGGCTCAAGGAATTCACGCCCGACAAGCGCTTCTATTTCAACATCCACCTGGACGGCATGGAAAAGACCCACGACATTTGCGTAGAGCGCGAAGGCGTCTTCAAAGAAGCGATTGAAGGGATCAAGGCGGCCAAGGCGGCTGGTTTCCGCGTCTGCACCAACACCACGGTCTACAAAGAGACCGATATGAACGAAGTGGAAGAGTTATTTGAATACCTGAAGCAATTCGACGTGGATGGACATCAGATCGCGCCGGCCTACGGTTATTCGGCGGTCAACGACCGCGAAATCTTCCTCACGCGCGACGACGTGCACGAGAAGTTCAAAGACATCACGCGCATCGCCGCCAAGTACAACGTGCGCCAGACGCCGCTGTATCTCGATTTCCTCAAGGGCGAGCACGATTTCCCCTGCACTGCCTGGGGCAACCCAACCTACAACGTGAAGGGTTGGAAAGGCCCGTGCTACCTGATCACGGACGGCCACTATAAGACTTTCGAAGAACTGATGACCAAAACGCCTTGGGAAAGCTACGGCAAAGGCAACGACCCGCGCTGCGAGCACTGCATGGTGCATTGCGGGTACGAGCCTTCGGCCGCGCTGGGCATCAATGCAGGCATCGCCGACAATCTCAAGATGCTCAAATGGAGCCTGAGCTAGTGGCGCACTTGGTAGCGCCGGCGGTCTTGCCGCCGGTTCTTTTGGGCGATTGCGGATGGTGAGGAGGAGAATCCAAAGAGAACACCGGCGGCGAGACCGCCGGCGCTACCAAGCTGGGCTCGCGGTTGCGCCCGTCTTTTAAGAAAGCCTGTCTATGCAAACCGCCCTCGTCACCGGCGCGTCCGGGTTTCTGGGCTGGCACGTGGCGAGCCTGCTGGTGGAGCGGGGTTACCCGGTGCGCGCGCTG
>JBEKNN010000112.1:0-27465 GCA_049522755.1 Bryobacteraceae bacterium
GTATGGAAAGAGTTCAGGGACGGCGACGCCCGCACTAAGTCCCTGGTCGCGCTCATGTTCATCCTATTCACGGTAGGCGTGACGCTGGTTTCCCTGGCGCAGGCCTTCGCGCGCAGAGCGTAAGAAGCTGTGCTGGTGCACTTTTATGCTGCGAGAGCAAACACTACTTCTACGATTTTCGCCTGGAGCGGATCACGCGGGACAGCGCCGAGAGGAATTCGACGGGAGCCTTTTTGCGATGCTCACCATGGGCGGGCGCCAAGTCAGGCTGTTGTTTACACCACTGGAGGATAGTATCCAGCCTCGCCTGCGCGATCTGAGCCATAGGATCAGGGCGTTCTCGTTGCCTCACGGCCACACCAATTGTGCGCAGTTCAGATGCCACCCTTTTGGGAACGGATGGTCCAGTAATTGGCCCCTGAGCGATCTCTTCCCGAACAATTCTAAGAAAGCTGCTTCGGTCTTCCGAGTCGTCGCGAACCAGGTCTTGAACTACTAGGAATGCCCAGGCTCTCCTCGCATCCGTGTCGAGATCCCACACCGCTAGACTCGATGTCAGCAGGTCCCAACTCTGAGGGTGTTCCATTTGTCTTTGGGGGCTTCGCCTGATTCTACACCCGTTCCGTGCACCGTGGCCCGCGCCTCTGCGCGTTCTCTCGGAGAGAACGTCTGAAGCGTGCCGATCTTAAGCGGATTGTGCAGGGCGACCGTGATCACATGGACCGGCGGTCCCTCGTGCCGCAGCCTGACTTGGCTAGCGTTCTGCGGATACGCCTCGCGGCAATTTCATGCGGCTTCGACCGTTGATCAACTCATCTCTAACATAGTGCAGTTGCACGAGCCGGGGAGCATCGGGCCGTCTTCGAAATGGAGCGACGTTGCTTCAAGGACATTGGCACGCAGTTCTTCTCACGGCTCCGCTTCGGTGAAGATGCCATGGCTTAGAGCACGCGCGCAAAGGCCACCTTCCTCAGCGTCGCGAACTTCGAAAATTAACTCCATGTCCATAGAACCCGAAGCTGGGACGGGTTCACGCTCTCGACGCTCAGCCAGCCGCTAACGTTCCGACTCGCTTACACTCGCGGCTCTGTTTAGAGCGCTATGCAAGGGTTAGCGGCGCACAAGGTACCGGCGGCAAGACCGCCGGCGTTATGCCGGCGCCCCGATTCCCATCTTGGCGTACCACGGCGTGGCGCCCTTGATTGCGTCGTTTACCGCATTGATGTTCTTCACGCCTTCGCTCTGCAGCCAATCTTCCAGGGCCTTGATGCCGTGCTTCGCAAAGATCGGAATGCCATCTTTCCACGTGGCGCGGCCGCAGAGCACGCCGGAGTAATCGGTACCCGCTTCGGCCGCCATTTTCAAGGATTCCGTGAACTGCGCGTTGCTCACGCCCGCACTGAGATAGATAAAAGGCTTGGTGGCGATGGCCGCCGACTCGCGAAAATGCTTGAGCGCCTCGTCGTGACTGTAGGCCTTCTGACCTTTGTAAACGCTCGACCCTTCGACATACTCGGCATTGATGGGAATCTCCACCTTCAGCACATCCACGCCATACTGCGCCTTGGTAAACTCCGCCATGTACTTCTTGACCACGTCCGGCTTGGCTTTGGCAAATTCCAAACCTTTCTCGTCGCCGCCCTTAGGGTCGTAGCCGACCATTTCCAGGAAGAACGGAATCTGGTTGGTTTCGCATTCGGCCCCGATGCGCTCGATGAACGCGTGCTTAATGTCGTTCACCCCGGCGTCGTCGTAGGGAGAGTAGTAGATCAAAATCTTGACCGCGTCCGCGCCCCAGTCGACAATGCGTTTGGCGGAAACGTGCGGCAGCAGATCGGGCAGACGGCCGGGTTGCGTATTGTCGTAACCGCTCAGCTCATAGGCCAGCAGCAGCCCGGCGTTTTTCGAGCGCGCTTTCGCCGCTTCCAGACCGAACTCCGGGTCGAGCAGGATGGCGCTGGCGTGCGGCGTGAGCACCTTGCTCACCGCAACTTTAAACTCGCTCATCGTCTCCGGAGCGATGTCTTTGACATCCACGCCGCGACTCGCGGCCAAGGCTTTCTGCAGGCTGCCGCGCTGATCCATGGCGGCGGCGGCGATCACGCCGCGACTGTTGGCGAGCGCCCTCATGCGCTTCAATTTTCCTTCGGATAGGCTCATGGAAATCATTATCCCATGCGGCATTCAATCCACCAGTACTCGGGATGGCCGACGTAGCCCACTTTCGCCATGGCGGTGAAACGTGGGCCTGGATTTACTTGCCTTGCACGGCCCGTACGATCCGCGCCAGCGTGGCCGATTTCCGAACGGCGCACTCCTTGACACGGATCACAGTCCAGCCATCCCTTCTGAGAGATCGGACTACGCTTCTATCGCGGCGCTTGTTCGCTTCAATCTTATTGCGCCAGAATTCGGTATTCGTTCGCGGCAGATACTTGCACGCACAGCCATGCCAGAAGCAGCCATCCACGAATACGGCGACTTTACGACCGGGCCATGCAAAATCGGGTCTGCCTGCCACGGGCCAGTGTTTCCTGTAGCCGCGCATGCCGGCCTCCCATAGCAGCTTGGATAACGGCAGCTCCGTAGTAGTGTTACCACGCGAGCGGACCGCTGCCATGATCTTGGACCGGACTGCCCCCGAAACATGGTCCATATGACCAGAATTTTAATACTTTTATCGATTGGCGTAGAGTTTAAGGTCGTCTATGCCAATCTGGTCGGCGGGGACCAGCCTGTAGTGTTTTTCCTCCGCGACCTTTACCTCGTCGCCTTGAAGGGCGCGTTCGAACAGAGCAATGGTGTCGTCGCTCATGAACTGCGCTGAAACAGGGCGGCACGTGAGATTCGGAAACTTCTGAAGGCAGCACGCGATGTCCTGGCGGGTTTGAGTCGCTCCGAGCTGGTCCATGCCCCCCTTGGCTTGGACCGGTATGACGAACTGTTGACCGTGCCTGTTGATGCCCACATAGACTTCGTCGATTTCGATTTGTCCCATTTTCTTCACAAAAGTTTGCAAATGGTTCTGCAAAGAGTAGGAAGCAATACCGAGGAAAATATCGATCAAGCGGTTGTAGCGCACCTTGGCGAGCAGCGATTGTTCGTGGGTTAGCGCATAGGCAGCGATAATTTCGGGTGTCGCATCGGGGATCTTGATGGCGATAAGGTCGGACCTTGGCGTGATCCGGACGAACTTGCCGAGCTTGAAGCGGTAAAGGCCCTTGCCCGCCAATTCGATTCCCCACTCCATGCCTTTCACGGCGGTGGCGCCTATTTCGGCCGGGAGTTCCGTCCTAAAGCGAAAGGAGTAGATGGCATCCCCTAAGTTTTTCGGCAGATCGATTCCCAATGACTTGGCGATCCCCGCGAACTCATCGCGCGAGAACTCGAACTGAGTCATCCCCGGTTTATAGTGATTCTTGAATATGGCGCCGATGATGGCGGAATAGCGGCTCGGCTTCTTGTCGGCCCGGCGCCCTTCTTAGCCTCGATTCGGTTCCTCGAGTCGTCCGAGTGCGCTTCGGGACGACATCCGGCGCCACTCCGTAATGCGCTGCGGCGGCAGACATGTCAAACGAGAGCAGCCTGGGGTCGCTCTGCGGAATAGTACATTCCTCCCTCCTGGGCGGGGAAAACGCTTCGCGAACTTTCGACGCGACGGCCCTTGCGAGCAGTGGGGGCACCGAGTTCCCTATCTGGCGAAAGCCGTGCCACTTCGTAACGTGAAACCGAAACCAATCTGGGTACGAGTGGAGTCTGGCGGCTTCACGAACTGTAATACAGCGTGGCGAAAACGGGTGTATCGGTCGTGGTGAAGTGAATGCGCCATGATCGCTGGCTGTACCTGCGCGTATGGTGTTGCAAATTCCCTGCGGGTCGAGCTTGAGGAACCGGCTCACGGGCTCTGTGTCGCCTTGCTTGGTTTCGAGAAAGCGCTTCTTTGACAGGTCGGTATGAACCGTCCTCATACTCGATGTGAGCAGCGTTCGATCGAATTCCCGCGGAATAGAATAGTCGCTGTAGTCCGCCGCTTCTCCGCGTAGCGGCAATGCGTAATCGGTCGCCTGTTTGAACCGCGCCTTAACCCAATCGCGGTCTAGCAACTCATCGTAATCGTCGGCCTCAGGCAAATCGCGGAGAGCGTCCCAAACGGTCGGTGTCGGATCAAGAAAAAAATTGCCGGCGTGTCCATTGCTGGTCCGTGGGGATTCGTGCGTTGGCTCCGGATAAGCGGGCAAGGGATTGCCGTTACGGGCTCCCATTAGGAAAAGGCGGTGGCGGTCCTGCGGGACGCCAAAGTGGGCCGCGTTCAACACACGGTAGTCTGCGACTACGGAGTATCCGCTGTTCCGGAATTCCCGAATGATTTCTTCGAGAAATTTCTTGTGCGCACCCACCGTCAGGCCGCGGACGTTCTCGAATACAAAATACGACGCCCTCAACTCCTTTACGAGGCGAACAAAATGATATACCAGCGAATTCCGCGGGTCGTCAAGCGCCCGATTGCCAATCATGCTGAATCCCTGGCACGGCGCGCCGCCGAAAACTACATCCACGGTCTGGTCGTGGATATTGGAGCGTTCACGGATATAGTCGGCGTCGATTTCGGTCACGCTTCTGCAAATGGAAGCGCACCTGGGGAAATTGAACTCGTGGGTCGCACAATGGACAGGGTCGTATTCGACCGACGCGGCCACGTCGAAACCGGCCTGCTCGAAGCCCAAGCTCATGCCGCCAGCGCCGGCGAATAAATCGACGCCGATCGGTCGTTTGCCGCTGCTTTTCATCGAGACGAGAAACCCACTAAATACTTATCGGCTTCGGGGGAGGATGGCAATATACGATTCTATGGCGACAACGGCCAAGTATGCAAACTAGTCGAAAGCGGCAGCCCGCCCCGCGTAGCCGGTGAGTTCGAGATACCCCACGCCGGAAGCTGTACCGGAGTAGCGTACCGAACCTTCCCAATAGGTGGGAGAATTTTTGTCCTTCGAAACCAGCTCCTGATCTGGAATCGCCGCCGCGCATTCCACCGAGATCTTTAATGACGGCACGGCAACACGCCAGCGCACCGGATAGCGCGCGCCGGTCTTGGGACTGGTCCAATAGTCGAGGGGCTGCATGGTGAGATCGGAGCGCTTGAGATACGCCGCGCGGCCGGCGGCGTCGATGTAGGTGCCCGCGGCGTAAGGCTCCTTGCCGCGAAGCTGGAAAACCATCAGCTCGGTGTGATTTTCGAACTGGGCGCTGAACCAATCCCAACCCTGCGTGGTGTCATCGAGCAGATTGCTGAACCACTCGTGATCCATCCAGGCCGAGCCGGCCACCGTGGCGCCGTTGAGCGTTCCATCCACCGCCAGCAGCGGAAACGAAACGTAGTAGGAGGCATGGCCGGCGCCTTCCGCCTTCTGGCTCACTCCATTCTCGCCATGGATCACGGGCGCCGTGCGCGGCGTCAGATGAAGCGTGAAGCGGATGCCCTCCGCTACCGCGGATATGGTTTGGGCGCCGCTGGTTTTTTCCCATTGCGCCTTTTCCCCTTGCCCCTTGTCCCATTGCGCCTGCCAATTCCCATTCCAGATGCGGCCCTCTTCGAAGCTCACCCCCGCAATCCCCGGACCCGCGCGGTTCAGCCGTTCAAAGTAGCGGAACTTGCGTCCATCGATATCGGTGAGCGCCAGGTGCGCCGGATACAGATCGTCGATGCGCCATGCCGACGGGTTCTGCGCCGCGCCGCTATCGGGACGCGCATGCCGGGCCTCGCGGAAGAAGACCAGCTCGAAGCCATAATGGCGGCCGTCTGCCGCGCGCACATTGCCGGTGTAATACCACCACTCGGTTTTGAATTCCAGGTGGGCGAAGTGATCGCGCGGGAACTGGTAGCGATAGCCGGGAAGCGCCTGGCGGTATCCGACGGCGGCCGGGAGTAAAGCCAGCCAGATCAGCGCGGTTTGCATCTACAACCATGGTCACACGAGTGACCGGCGGGCGCAGACTTGCAGTCCGTTATTTTGACCAGGTGGTTTGGCATGTTGCGGGGCGCCGCGCTTGCGAGACGCCGCCTGCGGAGTTGACGCATTTCCTATGTTCGTTTCACAATGTGGCCATGAATCACGGCTACACCCGGACCATCTCCGACGACTGCTCGCGCCACTCTCCGCAACCCCTGCGAAGCCAGGCCGCGCACGCTTGTCATTGGAGAGGGCGCATCCGTTGAGGCGTCATTTAATCGCATTCCTCATCTTAGTGCCGACCGGTATTGCGCACTCGGCAACGGCTACCGATCCGTGTCCGCGGCCTCACATCGGCGGAGTAGTCATCCAACCTCCGGACCTTTATTCATCCAATGGCGCGCTCACCGTCGAATTCTCGTTCCAGACATTTACGGATTCGTATGGCCGCAGACGCTATTGCTACATCGCCAGCGACGGGTCGCAAGCCCCTACGCTCCGCGTCAAAGCGGGAGATGAGCTGGTTTTGAAGCTCAGGAACGACGTCCCTGCGGGTTCGACCGTTGCCAACGTTCCGGGTGCGTCTGGGGGCCGGTCCATTGAGCACACAATCCATGGCATGGAAGTTCATGGACCTTGTGGGCGTGGCAAAATTACCGCTTCCACCACTAACCTCCACTTTCACGGATTGAGCGTTGCGCCAATCTGCCATCAGGACGAAGTGATTTCCACGTTGATCCAGCCTTCCGAATCGAGCTTCGAGTACCGCTTCAAGATTCCGCTCGATCAGGCGCCCGGCCTGTACTGGTATCATCCGCATCCTCACGGTTTCAGTGAAGCGCAGGTACTCGGCGGCGCGTCGGGAGCCCTCATCGTGCAAGGGATGGAGCGCGCCAACCCTAAGGCCGCCGGGTTGCCGGAGCGGGTGATCGTGTTGCGCGATCAAATCATTCCGGGAATGGCCGGGGAAGCCGGGGAGACTGGGGGGCCGGAACCTTCGAAGGATATTTCGATCAATTTTGTGGCCGTCTTGTATCCGGAGAACCGGCCCGCGGCAATGGTCGCGAAGCCGAATCAGCGCGAGTTCTGGCGCATCCTGAACGCGGCGGCGGATACGTATTTCGATCTTCAGATTCGCACCGGTCCTTCCCTTCAGAATGTCCGCGACCCTCTCCCGCTCGAATTGGTTGGCATGGATGGCGACCCCGTTGGGGGCGATCCCATCCCGGGACGTACGGACGTGCTGCTGCCGCCGGGCGCGCGGGCGGAGCTGATCGCGACTATGCCGGCCGAAGGGGTTTTCGCTCAAGTGGTCACGCTTCCGTATGATACCGGCACGGGCGGTGAGTCCACTCCGTATCGCGTTATAGCGAATCTTTTCAGCACCCGCCAGGCCCCGGCCCCGGCCAGCCGCATGCCTGAAACGCTGTCCGAACGGCCACGGCGATTCACGGGATTGATCGACAGCGCGCCCGTCCGGGAGAGGAAGCTGTACTTCTCGGAGAAACGAGACAATCCAAGCGATCCGAAGAGCCCGTTGACCTACTTCATCACCGTGGATGGAAATCTCCCCAAGGCTTTCGACACGAATTTCACCAGGCCCGATGTTACCGTTCAGCAAGGGACGTTAGAAGACTGGGTTATCGAGAACCGCGCCGTGGAAGCTCATGCCTTCCACATCCACCAGATCCATTTTCAAGTGCTCGAGCGCGACGGGCGGACCGTAAACGAACCGTTACTGCGCGACACGATCGATCTTCCTTATTGGGATGGCAAGAGCCCCCGCTACCCCAGCGTGAGGCTCCGCATGGACTTCCGCGACCCACATATCATTGGCACTTTCTTGTACCACTGCCACATTCTGGAGCACGAAGACGGCGGAATGATGGGGTCGATCCGCGTAGAGCCGCCCCGCATCAAGAAATGACGAGTGCGGAACCTCAATCGAAAGCAATTAGTGACGTAATTTTCATTCAATTTTAACATTCTCTCTATATCCTGGATTGTTCCACGAGAATTTTGTGGTGAATCAGACTTATCTTGATTGGAGAGTCAAAAGGCCCGTATGAATCTGCGCCGATTCGTTGCACAAACAATCGTTTTGATCGCCGGGATGTCGCCGGCAGCCAGCTTGCTTCATGCATTCCAGGCTGCGCCGGGTTATCCAACTCCTATCAAGTATGTCGTAGTGATTTTCGATGAGAACATCTCGTTCGATCACTACTTTGGCGTCTATCCGAAGGCCGCGAATCCGCAAGGTCAGCCCCCATTCACCGCTGCGGCAGGCACACCCGCCGTGAACGGACTGAGCGGGGCGTTACTGGAACGTAATCCGAATGGAGTGAACCCGTTCCGGCTGGATCGCACGCAGAACGTCACCTGCGATAACGATAACCACTATACCGACGAACAGAAAGCAACCGACAGCGGCCTGTTCGACAAATATGCCGTCATCACCAGCGGCGTCGGAACAGGATGCACGCCGAACCTGTCGATGGGTTACTACGATGGCAATACCGTCACGGCGCTGTGGAACTATGCGCAGCGCTTCTCCATGAGCGACAATTTCTTCGCGACCACTTGGGGGACAACCGTGATGGGCCACCTCAATCTGATTTCGGGTCAGACCCATCAGAACGCCACGCAAACCGTGTCGGGGAAAGTGGCCAACGGATCCGTTATCGCTAACATCGACGCCGTGGCCGACGATTGTTCCTCGGGCTCGACTGTGCAGATGACGGGACTCAATGTCGGCGATCTGTTGAATGCCAAGGGAATCACGTGGGGCTGGTTCTACGGCGACTGGACGCCCGTGACCACAGTCAATGGCGTGGCCCAATGCACCAGCGTCTACGACGATCATTACGCCCCTTTCCAGTTTTACGCATCGACCGCCAATCCCCATCATCTGCCGCCAACTTCGGTGGCGACGATCGGACAAACCGATCGGGCGAATCACCAATACGCGCTCACCGATTTCTGGAACGCTGCGAATGCCGGGAACATTCCCACAGTAACCTTCCTGAAAGCGACGGCGACCGAAACCGGCCACCCCTCCACGTCCGACCCGCTCTCGGAACAGGGATTTCTGGTCAACACGATCAACGCTCTACAGCAGTTGCCACAGTGGGACGAAATGGCGATTATCGTCACCTACGACGATTCCGATGGCTGGTACGACCACGTGATGCCGCCAGTGGTCAATCAGTCGAACGACGCGGCAAATGACGCCCTGAACGGCCCCACAGGTCTGTGCGGCACTCCGCAGACGGGAGCTTACCTGGACCGTTGCGGGTACGGACCGCGACTGCCCTTCTTAGTCATTTCGCCATATGCGAAAGAGAACTATGTGGACCACAACCTGATGGATCAGACGTCGATATTGCGTTTCATCGAGGATAACTGGTCCCTCGGACGAATTGGGGACCAGTCAATGGATGCCATCGCCGGCTCCATCCTCGATTCGTTCGATTTCACGACAACCCACCGGAAAGCGCTCACGCTCGATCCGGCCAGCGGTGAGCCGGTAGTGAAGAAGTAAAGTAGAGTCGATTTACACTGGCAAAGACATGAATTCAGTGACACTCAAAGAAGGAACTATGCGCCCATTCATTTCGCTGCTGTTGGTAGAGTTATTGGCGTCCGGGCTTTTCCTCAGTCCGGCGCCCGCCGTTGCACAATCCCTGGGAACTACCACTCCCATTCAACATCTCGTGGTCATTTTCCAGGAGAACATTTCCTTCGACCACTACTTCGGGACCTATCCGAACGCCTTGAACACTACCGGCGAGCCGCAATTCACGCCGCTGGCGGCTACCCCAACCGTCAACGGGCTGACCAACGCCTTGATGACCAGAAATCCGAATTTCCTGAACTCGAAGAACGGAACCGGCATGGTGAATCCTTTCCGGCTCGATCGTTCCCAGGCGGCGACCACGGATCAGAACCATAACTACGGTCCCGAACAGGCGGCTTTTCACGCCGGGATGATGGACTTGTTTCCGGCCAACACCGGGACCGCGGGACCGCCCCCAGTGGCCGCGCTTGACGAGACACAAACCGCTACGACGGGCATCAACATGGGGTATTACGACGGCAACACTGTAACCGCCCTATGGAACTACGCGCAGCGGTTCGCGATGAACGATAACTCCTACGGCACTAACTTCGGGCCTTCCACCACAGGCGCGCTCAACCTGATCTCAGGTCAAACCAACGGAGTGGTCGGCAATATCAACGGGACCGGTTCGGTGATCGCCGATGGCAATGGTGGAATGACGGATATCGGCGACGCAGACCCGGTGGGCGACGTGTGCTCCACCACCACCGGCGAGGCTTTCAGCATGACCGGGACCACCATCGGAGACCTTCTGAACACGGCGGGTGTGAGTTGGGGCTTCTTTACCCAGGGGTTCGATCTTACGATTACCAATGCGAATGGAACCACCGGATGCGCGCGCAGCACAACATCCGCGGTTACGGCTACCAACAAGGCGGATTACATTCCGCATCACGAACCGTTCCAATATTACAAGTCAACCGCTAACCCGACGCATGCGCGGCCAGCTTCTAAGGCCGTCATCGGGACGGCCGCGGACAAGGCAGCTAACCATCAGTATGATGTGCACGACTTCTATGACGCCATCCTCGCCGGGAATTATCCCGCGGTCAGTTTCCTGAAGGCGCCAGGCTACCAGGACGGCCACGCCGGTTACTCGGATCCGCTGGACGAGCAGGCTTTTATAGTCACGGTTGTCAACTTCCTGCAACAGAACGCCGATTGGGAACATACCGCGGTGGTGATCGCCTATGACGATTCCGATGGCTGGTACGACCACCAGATGGGGCCGATTGTCAATCAGTCGACCACCACGGCGGATGCGCTGACCGGGACCGGAGCATGCGGAACCGGAGGCAGCTCGCTTGCCGGCGTCACTGCGGCGAACGCGCAGGGGCGCTGCGGCTACGGCCCGCGTCTCCCCTTGTTAGTGATTTCGCCTTGGTCCAGACAGAATTTCGTGGACCATACAGTCACGGATCAGACCTCGGTCATCCGTTTCGTGGAAGATAACTGGCTCAATGGCGAGCGCATCGGAAATGGGTCGTTCGATTCGATCGCGAACTCCATCGCCAACATGTTCGACTTCGAGAAGGCGAACACGAAGAAGTATATTTTGGACCCAAATAGCGGCTTGGTTACGCAGAAGTAGCCTAGGCGGATCCACCTTTCGAGGCATGGCCGGAGCCGCTCCGCGCCATGCCTATTTAACACTAGTAGTTACTAACTTGCTTCGACCAATCTCACGCAGGCTCTTTCTTCAATCCAGCGTTGCCTTCGCCGCTGCGGCGCAGGATTCGCCCATTCTCGATCCGAACACGCTGCCGAAATTCGTTGACCCGCTGCCACTGCCGGAGGTCGCTAAAAGCGTCGCGGACAGGGCCGATCCCGGTAACCCGGCGCGTAAGATTCCTTACTATCGGATTGCGATGCGGCAGATAGAGAGTAAGTTGCACCGTGATCTGCCTCCGGCGCGCTTGTGGACTTATGGCGGGACTTCGCCGAGCCCCACGATTGAGGCGCGAAGCGGCCAGCCCATCCTGATCGAGTGGGTCAACGATCTGCCAGGCAAGCATTTTCTGCCGATTGACTACAACCTTCACGGGGCGGAGGCCGACAAGCCCGACGTGAGGGCCGTAGTCCACCTGCACGGCGGGAGGACGCCGGCGGCAAGCGACGGATATCCCGAAGCGTGGTATACGCCCGGCAAATCGGCCACTTACTACTATCCGAATGGCCAGGAGCCAGCGGCGCTATGGTATCACGATCACGCGATGGGTATCACCCGGCTGAATACTTACGCGGGGCTATTCGGCCTGTATCTGTTGCGCGACCGGGCGGAGGACGAACTGAATCTGCCTAAGGGCCGGTACGAGATACCGCTGCTCTTTGGCGACCGGTTGCTGCGCCGCAATGGACAATTGGAATATCCGGTTTCGGGCAAGCCAGGCGCGCCTTGGGTCCCGGAGATAGTTGCCAACGCCATGCTGGTCAACGGCAAGTTGTTCCCTTACCTGGACGTGGAGCCGCGCAAGTACCGCTTCCGTTTGCTCAACGCCTCTAACTCGCGCTTCTATCACCTTTCGTTATCCAACGGAGAGAAGCTTCAGATCATCGGCACGGATCAGGGATTACTTCCCGCGCCAGCCGCCATGGATAGCTTCGTGATAGCTCCGGGAGAGCGCGCCGATCTGGTGATCGACTTCAAGGATCATACCGGCGACCAGATCGTTCTGAATAACGACGCATTCGTAATGATGCAGTTTCGGGTAGGCCGCCAGAAGGTGGACGACCCCAGTTCGCTGCCTGCCCTACTGAGGCCGGTTCCCAGAATCGCGGAGGCGGAGGCGGTACGGACGCGCCTGCTGACCATCGTCGAATACATGAATCGCGGGGGCGATTCGCACCTGATGCTGTTGAATGGCGCGCATTGGGACATGCCGGTGACCGAGACAGTGGTCCTCGATTCGGTGGAGATCTGGAGCATCGTCAATCCGACCGACGATTCGCACCCGATTCACTTGCACATGGTGCGTTTTCAGGTTCTGGACCGGCGTCCGTTCGACGAAGACATTTATCGGATGACGGGCCGGATGAAGTACATGGGACCGGCGGTTCCACCTGAGCCGAACGAGGCGGGGTGGAAGGATACGGCGCGCGCCCATTCGAACATGGTCACTCGAATCATCGTACGCTTCGAAGGTTATACGGGGCGATACGTATGGCATTGCCACCTGCTGGAGCACGAGGACAACGAGATGATGCGGCCTTACGAAGTGATCGCGGCGGGAAAGGGTGAGAGTGGACAAAGAGAGGGTGCGGATAAGTAAGCGGCGGGCATCGCGAGAGTGGAAGTATTAGAACTTCCAGCCACTGCGGACCGCTGCGCCATGGCCGCGCGGTTTCACCCACCGGTCTCCCACGAACCTTAGGAAGACAAAACACTTTGCGCGGCTGCTCGATTGCATCTAGCGGGTTAGAAAGGAGCGAATCATGCAACCGATTAGCTCTATCCTCTTTCCCGTCGATTTCTCGCCACGCTGCTCCGCCGTAGTACCACTGATAAAGGCTACTGCGAAAAAGCTCGACTCTAAGGTGACGTTGTTCTACGCCATCCAACTTCCCCATGGCTTGTTTGCCCTGGAGAACGAGCACCCTTTTACGATAGACGTAGAAGCGATGCTCTCAAATGGAAGGGAGGAGTTGCTGCGATTCTACGGCGCGTCCGAGGAAACTGTGGAGACCGCGGCCGAGATCGGCGACCCGGCGCTGAGCATCGTCGAGTATGCGGGCGACAACCACATCGATCTCATCATGATGCCCCCTCACGGCTACGGAAGGTTCCGCGGCATGCTGTTGGGATCGGTCACCGCCAAAGTCCTGCACGACGCCGCCTGTCCGGTGTGGACTGCCACTCATACCGAAGACACGGAATCGCCCGCCCATGCCGCATGCAAGAGCGTGCTGTGCGCCCTCGATTTGAAGAGCGGCAGCGCCGATCTGCTGCGGCATGCCGCGGACTTCGCCGCCCACTTCGACGCCCGAGTGCGCATTGTCCATGCCGTTTCGGAGGCGCTGCCGGGCGCCGGCGCCATGGCCGGGACGAACTTCCTGGGCTTCCTGACGGAGGCGGCGCGCGAAGAGATCGACAGCATCCAAGCGAGTGTAGGAACCCGTTTCGATGTCTGTCTCAGTGCCAGGCCGGTAGCCGATTGGGTCCGCGAGACCGCCTATCATCATGCTGCGGATCTGGTAGTCATCGGCCGCGGCCGCTTGCAGGGTACGCTTGGCCGGCTGCGCACCAACGCCTATTCCATCATCCGGGAGGCCCCCTGCCCGGTGCTGAGCTTTTGAATGGCAGAGGGCAGCGCCAGGGCGGTGGAGTAGCGCCGCAGCCGAGTTTGTGTCCCACGGTGCGGTTCCATACGTGGCCAACTACGTGCTGCGTCGGTGCGGGGGGCAAGCAAATGTCTTTCGGCTTATATGTCGCCGGATTCGCGATTATCATCATCGGGTTGGCAATTGGCGCACACTTGGCGCATATGCCGCCGCGATGGATCGGCGTCGGGGTGGTCGTGATGGTGGGCATAGGAATCGTGAAAGGCGTCGCTAAGACGCGCCGTCCCGATCCTTCGTAGAATAGGGGATTGATCGTCACTCTTACCGTCAATCCGGCCATCGACCGGACCATCAGCGTGGATCACCTCGCTTTTGAAGACCGCGCCTATATCATTTCGACTCGCGAATCGCCGGGTGGGCGCGGGATTAACTCCTCGCATGTAATTCACTCTTTCGGGGGCGAGACCATCGCCGTTCTCACGTCCGGCGGCAAGGCGGGAAGGCGCCTGCAGCGGCGTTTGAGCGACTGCGGCTATCAGATTCGCATTGCGCCGGTGGAGAACGAAACCCGCACCAATCTCACTATCACGGACCAGCGTGGTCTTACTGTCAATTTGAATGAGAAAGGCCCGGAGATCGCCAAGGCGGAGCTGGCCGGAATTGAGAGCGCGGTTCGCGAATGCCTGAACGGCGCCGGTTGGCTTCTGGTTTGCGGCAGCTTGCCGCCCGGCGTTCCGGCGTCTTTCTACGGGAAGCTGATCGCGCTGGCGCGCAAGCGGAAAGTGCGGACATTGCTGCATGCGTCGGGCGACGCCCTGCGGGAAGGCATCAAGGCGCGGCCCTCCGTGGCAGCCCCGAACCAGAGCGAGGCGGAACGGCTGCTGGAGCGCAGTCTGCTTACCCGGCCGCACTATCTGGAAGCGGCGCAACGCATCCGCGAAATGGGACCGGAATCGGTGGTGCTTTCGCTGGCCAGCCGTGGCGCGGTGGCCGCCTTCGCCGATGGACTCTACGAAGCGATACCGCCGCCGATCGATGCCGTCTGCCCTATCGGGTCGGGCGACGCGCTGACCGCCGCCTATGCATGGCGGATGGAGCAACCGCGGGCCAACGGCGCCGATGCGCTGCGCTGGGGCGTCGCGGCCGGCACCGCGTCAGCCCGTTTGCCGGGCATGAACTTCGCCACTCTCGAGCAGACCGAGGAAATCTACCGGCAGGTGGAAGTTCGGCGTGTAGAGTGATCCGGCGGTGAGAGCGACTCTACCCTTGATCGCGCCTCGAGTTCCCGGACTCTGTCCTGGATAGCTTGGAATTTCCTGCCATGGCGGCCAGTGCCAGGGGGGCTCTGGCGTAGCGAGTTGCGTGGGCGAATCGACCTCGCTGTGCACAGGCTGCTGCGAACGCAACAACACACCGGCCAGCGCGAACATGCAGCGCCCCGAGAAGCCGGCGCGTCCACAAGCGAAGAGTGACCCGAAGGCCGGCTTGCAGCCAGGATTGTCTACGCCACTCAACTGGTGGCGTTGGTGATTCCGGCGCTGGAAAGCGTGCTCATGATAATCGACATTGGATCCGTCGAAGCGGTCTGCCCGCTATTCGACTGAAAGGCCGAAAAGAGCTCACTCAGCGCCTGGCTGGCGCTGCTGCTGGAACTGGTGCTGCCGGAAGCGGCCGGAGCGGAAGTGGTGCTCTCGGTGGAACTGGAAGCGCTCGTAGACGAGGAGGCGTGGTGGTGATGATGGCCGCCGCCGCCCATGGCTTTCGCGAGATCCGCCACGTTGGGGAGCTGACCACTGGTTGAGGCGCTGCTGAAGTCCGTCGCAAGCTGGCTCAGTTGGGTAGCGGCGGCCGTATTGCCGCTGGAAGTGGCGGTTTGGGCGGCGCTTTGCAAGTTCGTGGCGATCTGCTGCGTAACCTGGGCGAACTTGGTTGGGTCCGACTGCTGAAGTTGCTGCAGCGTGTTCATCAACTGGGCGAACGGAGAAAGCTGGCTGTTATCCGACTGTCCCGTGGCCGAAGACGCGCTAACGCTGCTGGTTGGGTTGCTGGTCAGGCCGACACTCTGCATAGCTGTGCTGAGAACCGACTGTAGAAGGGGGCTGGAAAGGTTGATAGATCCCATGCAAGCGTTATCGGCAGTTTTGGCGGCGACTTTAGTAAGCCGGCAAGCTAAAGCATACCCCACCGGTCATTTGTTGGATGCCAGGCTGGCATACTTCCGGTAACGGCGGCGCGCATAATCCACGGCTTCCTTGCCGCTTTTGAACTGCGGCAGAACGTGTTGGTGGCCGGCGGCGCCTTCGTCAATTGGCAAACGCTCGGCGCCTTCCGCCAAGGCCATTTCCAGGTGGTCGGGACCTGCGGGCAGCGGCGGAGTCGACTTAGCGGCGGGCACGGTCAAACCGGCCAACGGATCGTCGGTGCGCGGGGTTGCCAAGGTCAGCACGCCGCTCACGTCGGGCGCCGCCGCATCGCGCGCGGTAAGCGGCTCCACGCCGAACCGCTTTTCGACCGTCGCCAGAATCGATGTATGGTCGAACGGAGTGGCCGAAGCCGTCCTGTAAACTGTCCCGGCCGGGATCAGGGGCGAAATCAGGACTGTCGGCACCCGCAGTCCAAAGCGCTTGAAATCGAATCCGCTTTCGCCCGGCGAATTGTCGGGCGCGACGGCGTTCTCGGGGGGCGGCACATGGTCGTAACAGCCGCCGTGTTCGTCATAGGTAACGATCAGCAAGGTCGAAGGCCAGATTTTCGAACCAAAGAGCGTGTAATAGACGTCATGCAGAAACTGTTCGCCGAGGGCGACGTTGTAATTGGGATGCTGGCTGTTTCCCGATGAGCCCCATTGCGGCTCGAGGAATACATAGCTGGCGAGACTCCCTGAAGTCACGGCTTTTTGAAAGTCGGCAAACTCGCCGAAATGACTCTCCGCGGCGCTCGAGATATCGGCCACCGCCGCCCGCGTCAGAGGAGCGGCGTTATAGCCGTATACGCTCCAACTGACTCCCTTGTTGCCCAACGCGGTAAAGATGCTCGGCGCCGTATATACCGACGCGGCCGAATCCGAGAGATGGCCTTGCGAAGTCGCCATGTGCGTGAAAGCGCGATTCGGGAATGTCTCGGTTGGAGCGGAGGCGTACCAGTGATCGCACACCGCATAGCCTTTGGCCATATTGGAGAGAATCGGCAGGAGCGCCGGCGTATACATGCCCATGATCTGCGAAGCCGTGGTTCCCGCCAGGACCTGATTCTTCTCTTTCGATTCCCAGGTTAAGGTGAAGGCGAAGTTAGTGACAAATCCTTGATTAGTGGCCGGCACGATCGGCGCCGGCGCCTTGTTGGTTCCGAACAATTGCGCATTAGTGTTGGCGTATCCTTCGCCGCAATCGGCGCCGGGATAGAAGTAAGGGTGCGCCGCGGTAGCTTGAATCGGAAAGACTTTCACGGAGCCTCCACTACCGTCCGGGTTACTTTCGTTCCCAGTCAAACCTTCAAACGGTTGACCGGAAGGCGAAGTGTTTGCGCTATCGGCATACAGAAAGCCGAGCATATGATCGAAAGATCGGTTCTCAAGCATGACAACTACGATGTGGTCGATCTGGCTGAGCTGCGAAGCCGCGGCGGCTTTCGGGGGATGAGTCTTCTTTTGGGCCATAATCGAATCTAACAAATTCGAATCGCGGCGCCGCCCCGGCGGGGACTATCGGCTTCGCATGACGGCGACGATGTCCCTGGCTGCCTGTCCGAGGTCCCGCTGTTCGGCCAGTTGCGAGAAGATTTCCTCCAGGGAGGGAAGCTGCATGAGGATTCGCAGACGCTCCACCGAATCGGCGGCCCGGATTTCTCCTTTATAGATGATTACCACGTGCGCGCACACCTTCTCCACCGTTTCGAGCACATGCGAGATATAGAGGAGCGTCTTGCCTTGGGCGGCGAGCTCGCCCAACAGATGTTTGAAGAGCTGGGCCGAAGTGACGTCGATCCCCGAGAGCGGCTCATCGAGAATCAGCAGATCGGGATCGTGCAGCAGGGCGGCGGCGATGAGCACGCGCTGCTTCATCCCCTTCGAATAGGCGGCGATGGACGCGTGACGGTGAGGGTGCAGCGCAAAGAGATGGAGCAGATCGTTCGATTTGCTGTCCACCAGGCGGGCAGGCAGACCCCGCAGCCGCCCGATCAATTGGAGATACTCGAGACCGGTCAAGTACGAGTACAGAAGCGGCTCTTCCGGAACATACCCCAGGCGGCGCTTGAAGGCTGCCGGATCTTCGCGAATGTCCTGGCCATCAAAGACTACCTTGCCGCGGGACGGTTCCACGAGGCCCGTTATCATCTTCACTGTGGTGGACTTACCCGAGCCATTCGGGCCAAGGTAGCCGGTTACTTGCCCGGGCTTAGCGGTGAAGGTGACGCCATGGACTACGGGTATGTTCCGATAGTACTTGGTGAGCCCTTGGATTTCGAGCATGACTTACTCCTGTTACTGAGGCGTCAGCCCCAGTGTTCTGACTGCGGGGTTGCCGTCGTCCTGGTATTCCAGCGCGGTTTCGGCGCCGGTCCGCCGGTCTTGCCAGCGGGATAGTACGAGCGCCGCGCCGGCGGCAAGAAAGAATGCGGCGGCCGCGAGGGGAACTTGGATCAGCCGCGATTCGAGAGCCGCCATGACGCCGCTGTAGAGCGAGAAGCCGAAAACGTAGATGACGCCGAGGAATACCAGGTTGGTTTTGCCAGGAAAGTAAGAGCACGTGAAAGGGATCTTTTGGAAGCCGAAGAACATGATCTCGACGAGCAGCACCGACAGCGTGACGCCGAAGGCCAGGTGGAAAAGCGCTACCGGCCAGGGAAAGAACGCGAACTCCAGCGGCGCGAGCAATAGGAACAGCGGGCCGATGCCGCAGAGCACAATCCATTTGCGCACGGCGGCGAGACAATCGCGAGCATCATTCGCGCCGGCGATCTGAAAGGCCCAGTTGGCGCCCAGCTCGGCGGGGAAGTTGAACGCCGCTCTCAATCCGGAGACCAACACAAAGGAAAGGAGCAGCGGCAAGCGCAGGAGCCCCGCGCGGTCCGAGCCGAGACTCAAGGCGGCTATGGCTGCGCCGAACCCTGCGTAGGCGGCCAGGAATAGCCGGTGCTTCATGCTGCGGCTAATGGTCTGGCCGATGAAGTGGAAGACGGCCTGTTGCGCCGGGTTCTTCAGCGCGTGGCGGTGGATGAGACGGTTGACCGCGGCGCGCAACCGGCCAGGGCCCGAAGGATTCGGCGGCGGCATCTCCACCATTTTGCGCGCGTGACGGCGGTATCCGGGCAGATGAGTGAGAACCAATAGGGCCGCGGCGAAACTGAGTGCGCGGGTGGCAGTGACTCCAACGCCGCTAAGCGCGGGCGACCGGACAGCCGGCCGCAGGCGCTCGTACAATCCGGTAAACCAATAGCCTGGGAAGTAGTAGAACCAAGGGCTCCGATGCCGCACTAATGGGGGCAGGCTGACGGCAATCAGCGGAGAGAGAAACAGCGCCATCACCAGCAAGGCCATGAGCAGGGTTTGGGCGGCAACCGAAGCGGGGCGCAAGACCGCGGAAGGCAGAGTCAGCAGCAGCCCCCGAAGCGACGCCGCGGACAGGGCCGCGAAGAGGCCGGCCGCTGCTACGGTCAATAGATGGGCGGCGGCGATTCCGGGTGCGCTGCCCTTTTCGACGCTGGGCCAGAAGAGCGTTGTGAGCAGGTTGATATCGGCCAGAAACAATCCCAAGAACAGGCCGAGCGCTACGGCTTTGGCGAGGAACAATTTCCACAAGGGCAGAGGCAGCGGGGACAGAATCTGGTAGTCGCGGCGGTCGAGATAGAGGGCGTCCCATTCGAAGACCAGGATGAATCCCATGACGATCATGGAAAAGCAGAGGAACAGGCAGCGCAAGGAGACCAGGTCCCAGCCGCGCATCCGCAGCGGCAGGGCGAGTAGCAGAAAGAATGCGCCGGGCGTGGCCAGGATGCCGAGAACCTGGGTGACGTTGGCCGCGGGCTCTCCCTGCGGCGAGAGGGATTCTTTATCGAAGAAGCGGGTGAAGAAGAGCCGGATCAGGAGAGGCAGGGCGCTCTGCACCGGCTTCGGCGACGGTGGACGAAAGAGTCTTCCCATGGTTGACCGTAACCTAGACAACTAGGCATACTATGCGCCCGGCGCGGACCCTTTGTCAAGGCGATTACCGCCGGCATCCGGTTGGGAGGGAGGCTGACCCTGCGGGGCGCTGGCAGGCCTAGCCTAGCTGTCTTGGCTTGGCGCCGGGGGCTGCGGGTTGGCGGGGTACACTGTGTCTGGCGCCGCATCGCATGGAGCGGCGCCTTGCGAGCTATCTCGAGCAGCAGATCTGGCTGGCAATCAACGAAGCCCGCGTCATTGGGGCTGCGGAAGCAAAATAGTTTTTCTCGCCCAGCTTGCGGTAAACGTCGCCCGCAATGCCAGCCGCGACCGGACCAATCGCGGGACGTCCGCCGGTCAGCAGCACCACTACCACCAGCTTCCGCTTTCCGATCTCGTTGAAAGATCCGAACCATCCCAGGTGCGTGTGATCGTTGCTGCATGTGCCGGTCTTGCCCGCAATAGCGCCGTCGTCGCGTGCGCGGTGCGCCGTGCCGAATTCCACGGCGCCGCGCATGCCCGGCTCGACTTGCGGAATGGCCTTCCCGATATCGAGACGCCGTTTGACCTGCGGAACCAGTCCTTCCGCTTCCGCCTCGCTGTGGGGATACTGCAGGTAGTACAACGTGCCGCCGTTGGCAATGGCCGACATCAGCGCGGCCAATTGCAGCGGCGTCTGCTGGATCTCTTCGCCGAAACTGGTCAACATGCCTACGCCGCCGTTTTGCGGAGGCGCCGAAGGATAATGTCCTGGCTGCTCGCCCGCGATATTCAGCCCGGCTTTCTCGCCGTATCCGAACAGGTGCGCATAATAGGCCACCTTCTCAAACCCCAGTTTCTCGCCTAGCGTAGCAAAGTAAAGGTTGATGGAACGCGCGAGCGCGTAGGTCATATCCATCTTCGGACCGCCCGGCAACTTGATCTTCGCCGTGGGATCGACCGCCTTTTCGCTCAACGCCGCCAACGCCACGGACACCTTTACCGTAGAGCATGGCTGGAACCCGGATGAAAGGGCCACTTTCTGGTTCACCATGGTCAGAATTCGCCCGGTGGTGGGGTCAACGGCTACCACCGACCCGTTAAAATCGCCCAGGGCTTCTACCGCCGCCTTGCGCACTTCGAGGTCTTCGCCGTCGATGTTGTCGCCTTGCGTGGAATCGGCGAAAGTCGGCTCAGTCCAGGGTCCGCCACGGATGATCGGGGCCGCCGCCACCGCCTTGGGCGCCACTGCGGTAGTGGTCACTTTGGGCGCCAGCGCCGCGGCGGGGCGAACCGGCGCCCGGTACGCCACCGGGACCACGTTGGCAGCTGGTCTGACGGTTCGGTGGACCACTTGTTTCTTTCGCTTCGAGGTTTGGGCAGTGGTGTCGCTGGTCGAGCTAAACGCAACCATCGAAAGCAAAAGAACGAAAATAAACAGTCGGGATAACCGAAGATTCGTCAATATAGATACCCTGTTCATACCAAAACCACGTGGAGTAGTTAACCAGACAATTCCACTCAAAGTGAAAACCTGGCCGTGCATCCGGACAATCCAGTTTTGCACAGCCTATCTGGGGTTCGTCAAGTTCTAATACGTATAGTTTAACACCCTGCTAATCTTGTCGACGCGCTGAGCGCTACACTTTAGCTTTGCGCTTAAATTAAATTAGGTTCACATTCCTGCTGAAGATCCTCAATGACGAAATTGTCGCCTGCGACCGCTGCCAGCGTTTGCGGGACCATTGTATGCACATCGCGGCCGTGAAGCGCCGCGCTTACCTCGACTGGGAATATTGGGGTAAACCCGTGCCGGGCTTCGGCGACCCCCAGGCGCGCGTCCTGATCCTGGGGCTGGCCCCCGGCGCCCACGGGTCGAACCGCACCGGCCGGATGTTCACGGGCGACGAATCGGGCAACTGGCTGTACCGCGTGCTGTACCGCGCCGGCTTCGCCTCGCAATCGACGAGCGTTGCGCGCGGCGACGGGTTGACGCTGCGTTCCGCGTATATCACGGCCGCCGCGCGCTGTGCCCCGCCCGGCAACAAGCCGCTGCCGGAGGAATTACGCAACTGCCGGCCGTTTCTGGAGCGCGAGATCGACGCCCTGCGCGACGTGAAGGTGGTTGTCGCCTTAGGCAAAATCGCGTTCGATACCTACCTGGGGATACTTAAATCGCGCGGCACGATCGCCAGCCGCACGCCGTTCGCCTTTGGCCACCAATGCGAATACCGCATCGCCGGCGGGCCGGTGCTGCTGGCGAGTTATCACCCCAGCCAGCAGAACACCTCAACCGGCAAACTTACAGAAAAAATGCTGCTCGACGTGTTCCGCCGCGCACGCAAGCTGGCTGGCCCGATCGATTGACGCCAGGCGCTTGGGAGTCATCGGGGTTTTCCCGCTCGCTCGCGCGGAGCTAAAAAATGCGGATGCGGGCTCTCGACCCAATTCCAGTGTAGCGCGGCGACTTCGCGAAACACCCTGGACCTGGAGTGCAGGAACGGTTTAGGGCGCGGCTACCGACAGGCGATTATGGCGTCGCCGGGAAAAATGCGAAACGAAGCTGATTTCGTGGAAGTGCAGTATTAACTGTGGGTTAGGAGGGTAATCGGCGGGCTGTTGCGGGCAATCGAGAGCGGGAGTTGGGTAGTCCGGTGAGGCGCGGTTTGCGGGGGTTGGATTTATTTTGAAGTGCTGTGACCGTTATGCGGCGTCCGATCGAATCCTCGGCGCGGGCTGGCGGGGGATGGCGAACTGGCGCGGAGAGATGTGCGTTAAGATACGACCGAGCGCGATCCAAACAGCCAACTGCACCAGGCTGGTGCGTCCGATAAAATAACGCTGTGAAAAGGGCGTCAAAGACTCGTGCGCGAACGGCGCCGTCCGTGCGGCAGAGTGTTACTATCCCCGCGTAATTGGCGATCGGGATCGAGCGCGTTGCCAGGAAAAAGCATCTCACGACGAGCCGGGCGTTGGTTGCGCTGGCGCAGCGGGGTGGAGGCTGAGGCACGGGTCAGACGATTTTCAGAACGCCGTTTCGGGGCCCCTTAACGGCAGAAGTACGAGTCGACAAACCGCCCAAGTGGCTTTTGATTGGGGAACGACCAGTTTCCGGAAAGCCGGTTTTCTTGGCATTATCGGAACGCGCCAGAAAGTAGCTTAGTACACTATTTCATAAATACGCCGACGTAATCAGGCCCCGGAAAGATGATACGCTGTCGCGAACGTGACCCGGGTAATGAATTCGCTTGGCGGCTGAAGAATAGCGAGGAACTTCCTGGGAGTGCGCCTTCATTTTCCCTCTGCCAACGACATCATACTACAAAAAGAGGGAGAGTTTAGGGGAGAGTGCCGTAGTCGCTGGCTCGCTAAGTCCTTTATTTTATTGGTGAGCGCGGTAGGAATCGAACCTACAACCTACTGATTAAGAGTCAGTTGCTCTGCCAGTTGAGCTACGCGCCCGTGCTTTATTTACAGCAATTTGCAGACAATGGAAAATGAAGGACCAAAATTTGGTGCTAGATTTTGTCCCGAACACCCAGGACCCTGGCCCTGCGCACGGTTTTTTGTGCTGACTTTGCTCACGCCCCTACGATCCATTGCCCCTTCATATTATCATTAGGGCTGGTTTTGCGCTACACGCTGCTAGGGAAACGGGGCGGCTAATCGAGGGGCCGATCTGCTTATTGTTACTAAATCACCACGCGTGCGCTGCACGTAACCGGTCTTCTCCCGATCGGGATTCAGCGTCAATGCCACAGCATCCTCGATTTCGCTTCCAGCCGATTTCGGAATGCTGGTCTATGCCGTTATGTTATACGCGTCAGCAGTCTTTGCCTTGCAGCAGGCCGCTTCGATGGCGGCGAAGAGCACCGCCGGTTCGATGGGCTTCGTCACGTAGCCGTCCATTCCGGCGTCCAGGCAGCGTCCCTGGTCGCCCTTCATGGCGTGCGCCGTCATGGCGATAATCGGAATGCGCCTCCCCGTCTTTGCCTCGCGGATGCGCAGCGCCGCGGTGGCCTCGAAACCATCCATTTCCGGCATCTGGACATCCATCAGGACCAGGTCGAACGGGAGCGCATCGGTCAAACCTGCGTCGAACATTTCGAGCGCCTCCCGGCCGTTGCCGGCCACCGTGACGATATGACCGCGACGTCCGAGGAGCTTTCTTGCAACCAGTTGATTGACGGCGTTGTCTTCGGCCAGCAGTATCCGCAACGGGCGCAAGGGGGCTGCCTGGTTTACTACTTCTGGCGGTGGCGCCGAAGTCACGGGTTGCGCAATGGCCCAGCCCGATTGGAGCGCATTCCGCAGCGCTGTCCGCAGCTCGGCCCGCCGTACCGGTTTGGTCAAGCAGGCTGAGACCCCTTCCTGCCGGCAGCGTGCAACCTCGCCTTTTTGTCCGGAGGAGGTCAGCATCATCACTACCGATCGCGCCAGCCCCGGCGATTCGTGGATTCTGCGGGTGAGGGCGAACCCATCCATTCCGGGCATGTGGAAATCGGTGAGTACCAGGCGGAACGGGCCGCCTGCCCGAACAGCCTGCTCCAGCAATTCGAGCGCGGCCGGCCCATCCGCCGCCAAGCCAACCTTCATACCCCAACCCGACAAGGTCTCCGCCAGGGTCCGCCGATTGATGGGGTTGTCGTCCACCACCAGCACTGAGACTCCATCCAACGAATCGGCCTCCCGGTTCGGCAATGGCAACTCTATGGCTGCGGTCTGGACCTGGCTGGTGAAGTGAAAGGCGCTGCCGCGGCCCAGTTCGCTCTTCACCCAGATTTTGCCGCCCATCATGGCGACCAACCGGGAGGAGATGGTCAAGCCCAAACCGGTTCCGCCGTACTTGCGCGCCATCGACGCATCCGCCTGGGAGAAGGCTTCGAAGATCAGCCGCTGCTTGTCAGGCGGAATGCCGATCCCGGTATCGCTGACGACAAAGTGCAGGGTGAGGCCGCCGGCCGCTTCCCCGTCATGCATGATCTGCAAGCGCACCTCGCCTTGTTCAGTGAATTTGAGGGCGTTGCCGAGCAGGTTGGTGACTATCTGCCGGAGGCGAGTCGAATCGCCGTGGACGAACGCCGGCACGCCCCGGCAGATTTCGCATGTCACTTCGATGCCTTTTTCGGAAGCTCGCAAACCGAACGCTTTCACCGCCTCCTCGGCCCACTCGTGGACGCCGAAATCCGTCGCATCCAGCTCCAGCCGGCCGGCTTCGATTTTGGAGAAATCGAGAATGTCGTTGATGATGGTCAACAGAGCATCGGCCGAATTGCGGGCTACCCCCAGGCACTCGGCCTGTTCCGGGGGAAGCTCCGCTTCCAGCGCCAGATCGATCATGCCCATGACGCCATTCATGGGAGTGCGGATCTCGTGACTCATGTTGGCCAGGAACTCGCTCTTGGTCAGGCTGGCGGCTTCGGCGCGCTCCTTAAGGCCTTCCATACGCCCGAGCTGGTTCCGTATGATTGCCGTTTGTTGCCTTACGCGCAGACGAAGAAGATAGATCCAGCCGCAGGCGACGATAGTGGCGCCTAGAGCTGTCCCCAGCATGGCCTGCATGCGCTGAAACGTCCACCAGGGTGGCGCCGCCACAACGAAAATGGCGCTCGGGCCGGCGAGGAGAATACGAAAAGCCACGGGCCGGCTGTAACTATCGAAGGCGACGATGCATACGCCGGTGAGGCGCAGCACGCTTCCGGCCTCAACCCGGCCTAAGACGCGGGCCGGCATCGGAAGATTTGCGGTGAAATCTCCGCCCGGCGAATGCAGAACGAAGGTTGATCCCTCGGGTCCCACTGAACTCTTGAGAAGCGTGCCTTCAATCCGAACCAGTTTAAGATCGAACCTGGTGGTGGTGTGCAGGAAAACGGTCGGATCACCGCTGGGTTCGGCCGCTTGCGCCAGAATCTGTTCCCCGGTTACGGGCGTGGCGGGCATCTGAGGACCGCTGGAGTTGAAGCGGCAGCTTGCGTCAACAACGCCGGGTCTGCCATCGACAAGACCACGGAAGCCGACCACGTCGATAACATCGCCCGCGTGCGGCGAACAGGCCGGAAACGATTCGACGGCCAGGCTGGCGTCCAAATCCGACAAATAGATTCGCGGGCCAGGTTCCATTGCAGCGACCGCGCCGCGAATGTGGATTTGAGCCTCCAGATCGGACGCCACATCGTACTGTCCGATGCTGTTCAGAGGAAGCACGGAAAGGGAATACGGGTCGCTGGGGGCCGGCCTCAACACAGATACGTTTTCGGGACCCGGCACAAAGAGCTTCACGCCGCGCGCCTGGCGGCGATCGTTGTACAGAGCGCTTAGAGCGCCGCGCACCGCGATTTTAGAGCCGACCAGCAGATGCCGCCAACCAGCATACTCGCGCATAATGATCAGGATCTTGCCGCCCTCGGTGGTCAGGTTCAGTTGAACGCTGCCGGAGGTTGCCTGTACGGATCGAACAGTCCCTTCCACTTCGGCCCAGTAGCACGCCCATTTGCCGGTGATGAGCTGGTCGAATGGAATTCGCTTGGGAACCGGTAACGCTCCCTCTCCGAGAATCTTGAACTTGCCGTTTTTGAGACAGGGAGAGAAATCCCCGGCGGTGGTGATCCCGCGGACCTCGATGATTTGGCCGGCGTGCAGCTCGGGCTCGGAGCCGGTCGGATCGAAGTAGACGAATGTTCCAGCCGTGGCATCTTGAACGAATATGTGTCCAAGCTTGACATCTCCGTAGGTGACTACGCCACGGATGACCGCGGGATACCCTTGCTGGGCCTGTTCCATGGAAAGTCCATTGACTTGAGAGGCGTGAGTTAAGGGTCGAGGGATTTTGGCCTCCGCGCTCGCGCCGACCCCGGTGACGGCGAAAAGCAGTCCCAACACGATCGTCGTAGTCAGAGTTTTCACCCGGGTTGCGCTAACCTCTGTTAGTCATATCGGCGTAACGATCGGCAACCATTAGGGCTGCTTAACCGTTTTGGGGGCCTGGCTCAGAAAGCGGTTTAACATGTCGCATTCACGTTTAACGTGTCGCCTTCACAGGGTTATGGCTCCGAGGCCGGCGCGAGCCAAATTGGTTCGGGTGTGGTGAGTGGGGTCGCTTTATATTCAATTGTCAAAGAACTGGTGGGAACGGCTGGGCGAAATGCGTCGAGAGCCGGGGCGCGGTTTTCGGGTAGTGCCGGAGCGCGACCGGGGGGTCGCGCGCGGACCGGGGGGGCCGCCCTACTTTTGAGTTACGCGGCTGCGGGCATTTGGCGACCTGACTTCGGGTTTACGCGGGTTTTCGCGTAGTCGCGGGCCTCGTTCAGGCGCTGATTCCGGGCGATCAGAAGGGTGATTGCGGCGGGTGAAAAAACAGAATCCGTTCCCAGGAGTTCGGGCGGGAAATCGGCTACCGCATCGTACTTTTCGCCTTTGCTCTGTGCGAGTTGGGCTAGGAGCACGGCCTCTTCGAGGGCTTGATCGCGGGCGGCTTTGCGCTCGGCCCGCAGGGTGCGCAG
>JBEKNN010000113.1:0-27382 GCA_049522755.1 Bryobacteraceae bacterium
GCGCATGTGGTTCTGCATATCCTGCAGGTCGGCGACGCCCACCGTGACCGTGGCGCCTTTTTGGCAATCCTGACCCTTGGTGGCCAGCACCATCAGATTAGCCGACGGCGCACTGGCGGGCGTTCCGGGAAACAGCCGAAGCACATCTCCCTCGGTGACGGCGCAGTCCCCGGCGTTCGATTGCACGTTCAAGGGAGCCGAGACTACAAATACGTGAGCCGTGTTGTCCGATAGCATGCGGGCGATTCCGCTGGAACCCGGATCGGGCGCCACCTGGGCCCCGGCGCCGGCTTCGGCGTTTTCGAGAGCGATCTGGCGATGAACTTCGTCGGCGATCTGCTGTTTGACGTCGGGCCCCATAGGCGTGAAATTGGCTTGGGCGGCTGCCGCCGCTTGAGCGGCCTGTGCCGCATACGCCGCCTGCAGCGTTTGCGCCACCAGATAATCGGTCAGCCACAGCGACGGGCTGGCGTACATCGGATACGGGGTGAAGTAGGCGCCATAATACCCGTACCATGGGTTCCCGGCCCAGCCCCAGCCAAAGGCGATGGGCGCAGCCCAGGGGTTATATGCCCAGCCGTAGAACGCAGGGGCGTAGAAGAAACCCGGCGCATACACGTTCATGGAAATTCCACCCCACATGTACGGACGGTAGACGCGGCCATAGGCGACCCCGCCCACGTAGTACGTGCGATGTACGAATGACGCGCCGTGATACATATAGGGACGCTGGATGTAGCCATGTCCGTAACGGTCGGACACTACTCTCGAATGATCCGCGCGCTCTCTTTCGATGGTCCTCGAGCCGCCCGGCCCATGATGGATATCCATGCCATGCGCATGTACGTCGCGGACGTCGCCATGCGGGCCGCGGGTGACGTCGCCATGCGCCGAATGACTTGTGGTCTCGCCCGCATGATTGCCGGACCTGCCATTCGGGGCCCCACCCCGGCCAGCGCCGGCAGATGCACTTCTACCCGCTCCTGGAGCGCCGCCTCGACCGGCAGCAGGCGCGGCGCCTCGACCGGCAGAGGGGGCGGCTCCTCGGCCGGCAGCGGGGGTTGTACCTCTGCCAGCGGCGGGCGCCGTCGAGCCTCGGCCGGCAGGGGCGGCTGTGCCTCTGCCCGCAGCCGGCGCAGCCGCAGGCTTAGCCGCCGGGGCCGCGGGCTTAGCTGCTGGAGCCGCGGGCTTAGCAGCCGGTTTGGTTTGGGCAAGTAGGGCCGCAGGGGAAAGCCCGATAATAGCCGCAACGATTAGCTTGATGTATCCGCGCGAAGCGGTGTGACGAAATCCAATGGCGTTCATAGCTTCTCCATGTCTCTTCGGAACAGTTTTATTACAGGGCCTGACGGCTAGCGGGGATCGATGTCCGTGACTTTGCCGCCAATAAATGTGATTTTCCACTCCTTGAACAGATAGATCTGCTTATCGCCAACCGTAGCAGTGTTTACCGGCTGGCCCAGTTGCGCGACGACTTGGTCAACAGTTAGACCTAACTTGAGTTCCGGCGCCGGCGGCGGCGGCGGAGCGATATCTCCATACTTAACGGGCGGCGGGTCGGGCGTTGCCGCCTGCGCCGGGGGCTGAGCCTGCGTCTGCGTTTGCGGCGCGTTCGGCGGCGGGTTCTGCGGCGCGGCGTCCGCGGCCGCTGGCGCGGCTGAATCGGCGGCGGCGGCTTCGGGGACTACCAGCAATGCGCCGATTGCATCCTTAACGTGCTTCAGATCGGTAGCGGCCAAAAACCCTTTGATAAACTTGAACGAAATCGACGCCACAAATGGCTTATGCGTGGGATCGATGGCTGCGGGATCGCACGTGCCGCAGGTTTGCACCGTGAAGATGACGGCGTCGTCCTTGGCTTCCATCTTCAGCAGATACACCTTCTCCTTGGCTGCCAGTGTGCGGGGCGGCGCCGCGAAGGGTTTCTTACCGAGTCCACCCGGCATAAACTTCGACACCGTGCTGTGGCCTCCGGCGACTACTTGTCCGTCCTCGAAGGTATTCTGGAAGGGGGGCGACTTCATGGGGTTCGCCTGTACGCCGTCTAACTGGATCTCGAGTATAGTACCGGGTTTCGAAACCTTGTAGCCGGTGGCATCCATTATGGTCAGCGGATAGGCAGTCTGCAGTTGATTGATGAGACTGCCCTTGGGGGCCTGATCTTGCCAGTCCGCAAACAGAGCTGGAGTTAAGAGCCCTGTTATCAACGCTGTAGCCAATGTAATCGTTCGCATCAGAGTATCCTTCCTCACATTCGGGAGCGTTCCGTGGGAGCCCTCAGTCCTGGAAACTGAGTCACGCTATTATATCCCTTCGTTTTTCGGAACGCCATGGTCCTATCTACTTTTTCACCCCCGTCCGATTACTCCTTCCAATATAGTTAGCGGAGGATGTTTGGGAAAATACTCATGATTCACAAAAAAAACAGTCTGGCCCGGCATATACTGATTCAAAGTGGGTACGGACCCCAAGAAGGCGAAAGAGCCTGAACCGTCAAATGTCACCGCCCTGCTGAACCGGATGCGCAGCGGCGACCGGGAAGCAATCGACCGGGTGGCCGGACTGGTCTACGAGGAACTCCATCGCATCGCTTCCCGCGAGATGCGGCATGAGCGGGAAGGGCACACGCTGCAAACCACGGCCCTGGTGCATGAGGCCTACATGCGGCTGGCCGGCTCGCAATCGCTGGAGATCCAAAATCGGGGACACTTCTTCGCGGTGGCCAGTCAACAGATGCGCCGCATCCTGGTGGATCACGCCCGGTCGACCGGCGCACAGAGGCGCTGGGGAGCCGCCATCAGGGTAGATCTCGACAAGCTGCAGGTTGCGGCCGCCGAGCGAAGCATCGACGTGATCTTGCTGGATGAGTCTCTAAGGGAACTGGAACGGCTGGAGCCCCGGGCCGCCAAGGTGGTGGAGCTTCGCTACTTTGGCGGCTATACCGACAAAGAAGTAGTTGAGGCGCTGGGCGTTTCTCTGGCGACGGTACGCCGCGAATGGGAGTTCGCGCGGTCGTGGTTGTTCGACAAGATGAAGGGGAAGCGCAAACCTGGCGCCTAAGGCGTTCGCAGTCGCGCTGTATCTCGGACTACGTTGCTTTGGCAGCAGGGTGGGGTTGTTAGTCCTGTAAGTACTCCAAGCACACCTTAGTGTTACGCGGAGCGCTCTTCTTAGAGTATCCTTAGAAACAACCGGGGGCGAGCGATGCCGCGTTCGCCGGGAAGCGAGTGCATCCAAGGAGTTAGTTGCATTGCCATGGCGCCGGAACTTCATGCGCGCGTAAGAACGCTCTTCGACCAGGCGCTAGACAAGCCCGAAGCCGAAAGGCCCGCGTTTCTTCAGGCGGCTTGCAACGGCGAAGGGGAAGTATTGCAGGCGGTCAACCGGCTTCTCGAAGCGCATCGCGGCTCCGAAACCTTTCTTGAGGACGAGACGCGTCCCTCGCAGCGCATCGGCCGCTACCTTGTCACTGGCGAGCTCGGCCGCGGGGCCATGGGCATCGTATATGAGGCTATCGATCCGCTAATTGGCCGGAAGGTTGCCGTCAAGGTGATCCATCTCCAGGCGTTCGCGGATGCGGGCGAGGCCCGGTTCCTGCGGGACCGGTTATTCCGCGAGGCGCGCTCGGCGGGGGCCCTCTCTCATCCGGGCATTGTGGTGGTCTTCGACGTGGGCCAGGAAGGCGACCTGGCGTTCATCGCCATGGAACGCGTGGAAGGCGTATCGCTGTATCAGGTGCTGGCGTCGGGCGGGAAAATTCCGCGCGCGGAGGCGTTCGAGATCCTGAGGCAGGCGGCCTCCGCGCTCGATTACGCGCACCGGAACGGAGTGGTGCATCGCGATATCAAGCCTGCGAACATCATGCTCGACAAAGGCGTGACGGTGAAGGTGGCCGACTTCGGCATCGCGAAGATTACCTCTACCGAGCACCACACCGTGACTGGCATGGTGATGGGCACGCCCAGCTACATGTCGCCGGAACAGATCGAGGCGCTGCCCGCGGATGGCAGGTCGGATCAGTTCTCGCTGGCGGTGGTGGCTTATGAGCTTTTGGCGGGGCGCAGACCTTTCCAGTCGGATTCCCTGGCAACGCTGGCCCACATGATCGTGTTTGCGGATCGGCCTTCGGCGCGGACTTTGAATCCGTCGCTGCCCGCGGATGTGGACATGGTATTTCGCCGGAGCCTGGCGAGGCTTCCCACCGACCGTTATCCGACTTGTACGGATTTTGTGTGGGCGCTGGAAGAGGCGTCGAAAGCTGCGGTGGTTCCGGAGCCGGTTATCAAAGCGCCCGTGCCGGACCCGGTTCCAGCGCCGGCGCCGGCGGTCATTAAGGTTTCGAAGCCCCGCGCCTCCAATTCGACCGGATACCTATTGGTTGGCGTTGTGCTGCTGGCTGTGATTGCCGGAATTCTGCTTTATAAGGTGTGGCCTCACGGTGGCCACGCCCCGGCTAGCGGCGATATACAAGGAAAAACGGAGGTGGCGCCAGTGACGGCCGTCACGCCGGCCGCTCAAGCTGCTCCGGTAGTAACGCAATTCGTCGCGGACCCGCCATCGATTGAATCTGGCTCCGCGGCGGTGTTGCGCTGGAACGTGACGGGCGCAACCGAGGTCGCGCTCGATCCAGGCATTGGCAAAGTGCCGGTAGCGGATAAGTTAGAGGTGAGGCCGCGCCAGGCTACGACCTACGTACTGACCGCAACCGGTCCGGGAGGGAAAGTAACAGAGCCGGTGTCTGTGAATGTGACGCCGCCTGCCGCGGGCAAGCCCGACAAACCCAATCGCGAACAGATGTACGCCGATGCGCTGGCCCTGCTTAAGACTAACCAGATCGCCAAGGCTATGGAGTTATTTCGCAAAGCCGCCGCTCTGGGCGAGCCGCGGGCCATGATGGAGCTGGGCGAGATTCAAATGGAAGACAACCCCAGCGAAGCGGCCAAGTGGTTCCGTAAGGCGGCCGATGCGGGGGATTCCGCCGGGATGCTCAATCTGGGCGCAATGTATTACCTGGGAAATGTGGAAAATCGCGCGGGCGTATCATCCGAGGATTACGCCATCGCCGCCTACTGGTACGGCAAGGCCGCGGCCGCCGGCAACGTGGATGCTATGTACAATCTCGGCCGGATGAACGAAAACGGCCAGGGGATGCCGAAGAACCTGGCGAAAGCCAAAGATCTCTACGAAAAGGCAGCGGGACTGGGAAACGCCGAAGCCAAGGCGGGCCTGGCGCGATTGAACGGCAATCGAAAATGATGTCTAAAGCAGAAACACCGTGAGCGCGACGGCGGCGCCGGTCAATCCTGCGACCACGCCCATCACGGGAAACATCATCTTCTTCGAGATGAAGTAGAGCGAGCTCAGCACCAGCCCGATTTCCAGCAGCCCTTCCCCGATATCGAAGCGCAGCGCCTGCTTTTCAGCAGCCTCACTGGATTCGTCCGCGGCTTGCGCCTTGTCTTGAATCTCCTTGCCCTGCTGCTCGTATTTCTTCTTCTGCGTTGCGTAGCTGGCGAGCATCTTTTCGGTGGTGTCGCCTTTGGCGCCGAACACCGTGACAAGCTGTTCGCCCAATTCCACGTTGTGGGATTTAACGCGCGTCGCCTGATAGTAGGACCACTGGTCATTGGCGGTGGACTTGTGAATGATGGCCGCCGTGTGTGCGCGGTGTGACGCAATGGTTACAATGGCCAGCCCAACCGCGAGCACCGCGGCAAGGATTCCCACCTTCTGGCCCGTGGGATCGGGTTCGTGTCCGTGTTCGTGATGAATCTCAAGTTCCGGCATAGAGGGTTCTTGGATTATAGCCAGTGAGGCGTCCCATTTCCAAACCTGGCCTAACACGGCCTAATACGGCCTAATGCGGGCAGGTGCAACAGTTGAACCCGGGCTTGGATCGAGGAGGCGCCGGATGTATATTCGAAGTAAATATGTATGCGAAATGAAACCACGGTTTCCAAATGGGGGAACAGCCTGGCGGTCCGAATTCCGCACGCGATTGCCAAAGAGGCGCGCCTCAACGAAGGCGACTGTCTGGCGTTGGCTTTTGACTGCGACGGCAGCATCGTCTTGCGCCCAGCCCGGCGGCGGTACGAATTATCGGAACTGGTTTCACGGATCACGTCCAAAAATCGTCATCGGGAAACGGACTGGGCACAACCGCAAGGTGAGGAATCCTGGTGAGCACGGCCTACGTACCTGAGACTGGTGACTCTGTTTGGACGTTCGACCCGCAAGCGGGCCGCGAGCGGGCGGGGCGGCGCCCGGCGCTCGTGCTGAGTCCGAAAACTTACAACGCAAAGTCCGGCTTGACGCTGGTTTGTCCGATCACGAACCAGATCAAGGGATATCCGTTTGAAGTGGACGTCCCCGCCGCTCAGGGGACAACCGGCGTAATCCTCGCCGATCACGTGAAGAGCGTCGATTGGAAAGCCCGCCGCGCGGAAAAAACGGGCGCTGCTCATCCGAGGCGATAAATAAAGTTCGGTGCAGACTGGCGCCCTTGCTCGGGTACTGAAGGTGCAAGCAAGATCAACTGGCTGCTATCGCAAAGACCGGGCAGTGAGCAGTGACAGGAAGTTGACAGACAGCAGGAATGCGCGGAGAGCCGCATCCCTGCGTCCGAGGCGTTGTGGAAAGCTTGCGGGCGGTTCGCCTCACCGAGGGGAACAGACGGCATGCCCTCCGAACCATGCCGTCACATTAGTATGGTGAATCAGATTGCCCCAGCGTTTCAATACTGGCGGTACCTGGGTTTGGCTGGTGGCGTACTGTGCTCGGGCCAGGCTCGGGCAGACGCCTACCGGCGATCCCGAATACACGGTTGCTTGCCAGCGAGTTTCGCCTGCGCCCGTGCCGCTCCGGTCCTGGTATAACAATCACATTTTGGCAATTTGGAGAACGCCGAGTGGGCTACACTGGTCATCGAAGGAGAAGACATGACTAAGCAATGCCTCGCTGTTGCGCTCACCGGAGTTTTCGGCGCGATGGCGCTTTTTGCCGCTTCCAAGACAGTGGAGTTGAAGAACGCCCAAGGGCAGAGCGTCGGCACGGCGACGATCAGCGAGACCAAGGGGGGTAAGGGCGGCGTAACGATTAAGCTGGAAGCGAAGAACCTGCCGCCGGGCGAGCACGCGTTCCACATCCATCAGAATGCGAAATGCGAAGCTCCGGGATTCACCACCGCGGGCGGGCACTTCAACCCGGACAGCGCGCATCACGGGATCAATAATCCGGAGTCTCCCAAACCGCACGCCGGCGACATGAATAATTTCACGGTGAAGAAGAACGGTACGGCGAAGGTAACGTTCACGGATATGGCCGTGAACATGGGCACTGACAATCATTCGATCTTCTCGAATGGCGGAACGGCGCTGGTAATTCACGCGAAGGCGGACGATCTGAAGTCGGACCCGTCGGGCAACGCCGGCGACCGCATCGCCTGCGGCGAGATCACGAAATAGGATCGCAATAGCAGCGGCGTCAGACACCCCGGCTGGACCTGTCCGCGATCGAGGCAAGCACGTCAGACTACTTCGCACGGCGGCTGAAGGCGGGGCGTGGTCCGGTTACATTGGCGCAAACGGGCGTGACCAGGCGCATCCGGGCGAAACGCGCGATCGCGGAAAACCCCGCCGTCGCGCGGCGCGGGCGGTTTGGTGGGCGCGGACGGATTCGAACCGTCATTCTCGGTTTAGAAGACCGATTCCCTTTCCTTTGGAAGACGCGCCCTGGCTTGGTTAAGCTGGCGCGCCCGGCCAGAATTGAACTGGCATTTCAGGTTTAGGAAACCTGCGCCTTTTCCTTTAGACGACGGGCGCGCTTCAACAAAACAAAAACTTCTCCCACGCCGCCTGATCCCCGGCCATCAGCCGGTGCTTGGCGTGGATGCCGATCGGCCGCGGCTGCCGGGCCAGCGCCATCCCGGCCTCTTGCGGCGTGCGGTTGCCTTTCGCGTTGTTGCAGGCGTAGCAGGCGGCAACCAGGTTCTCCCAGGTGGATTCCCCGCCGCGCGACCGTGGCAACACGTGGTCCAGCGTCAGGCTGCGATGCGGCAGAGTCTGTCCGCAGTATTGGCAGCTATCCCGGTCCCGCAGCAGGATGTTTTTGCGCGAGACCGAGCGCTTCTGCCGCGGCACTTTCCGGTATTTGAAGAGCCGGATCACGCTCGGAACCGGGAGATTCATCCTGGCCGTTCGGATGACATGCACAGACGGCTCTTCCACCACGGCAAGTCCGTTGAGGACCATGGTGATGGCCCGGCGCGCCGGACAGATATTGATAGGCTCGAAACTGGCGTTGAGCACCAGGACCAGGCGGTTGATGGAGGACATGGGTTGCTCAATCTGGCTTGCTTAATCTGTGTTGCTCAATCTTTGTACGGGTCAAACTCATTCTTACCTGCCATAGCCACGCCGATCGGGGTGAGCATGTGTATCACATGGATCATTCCAGCATGCTCCGCCAGCACTTCCGGGAGGCGCTTGTAGCAGTGCGGTGACTCATCCACGCCGGCGCCGCGAAGCTCCACGTGCGCACTGTTCACCCATTGGTCCATCATGGTCTGCGTAACCTTTCCGGCGCGCTTCACTTCGCCCGTCTTGCGGTCCATCTTGCCTTTGGCTTCCATCCGCCCCATCACCCGGCCGGCGCCGTGCACCGTGGAATACAGGGCGAGTTTGGACAGACTGTTTTCCACTCCCTCGAGGATGACGGACTTCTCACCCATGGTCCCGCCGACGAATCCACGCTGGCCCGGAAACGCCGGCGTAGCGCCCTTGCGCACCACCCACAGCGCCTCTCCGTTATGCTCTTCCCGCCACGCGAAATTGTGGTGATTGTGGACCTCCTCCACAATCGACGCTCCCAGAATACGCGCGACGCGGCCGCATACCCAGTCCCGGCCGGCGTAAGCATAGCGCCCCGCAAGCTCCATGCACGCCAGGTAGTCGGCGCCCAGCGAATCGTTGACGCCGATTACGCAGGGGTCGACGTCCATGCCATCCTTCGCGCCGGCCGCGTTGAGAAAGAACGTCGCGGTCTTGTGTCCCAGCCCGCGCGATCCGAAGTGAACGCCGATCCAGACCCGATCCTCCTCGTCGGCAAAGATATCCACGTAGTGGTTTCCCGAACCGACGGTGCCAAGCTGCTGGCGCGCCATCTCCTTGAGCGGCTTCACTGCTTTGAGTGACCATGCCGGATCGTCAAATAGCTCATGATCTACCCGCTCATCGTCATTCTTGCGTCCTATACCGAAGCTGATAGTTTCAAACACGTCGTTCATGATCGGGCCGATCGAATGGCGCATTTCGTTGGCGTCGGCGTCAGTCCTGACCGCCTTGTTACCACAAGCGATGTCATAACCCACGCCCGATGGACTGACTGACTCGCGATAGGCGACCACGCCGCCGATAGGCACGGCGTAGCCAAGGTGATGATCGGCCATCAATGCCACGCGATCGGCGGTCCTGGCGCAGTTCCCGATCTGCCGGAGCGCGCCTTCGTCTACCGGAGATCCCCAAACCGGGATGTTGTCGATTAGCTGCATTTGCGACTTCCTTCCCAAAACATTTTGGTGGGCCCGGAGGGAATCGAACCCTCGCCAACTGGGTAAAAGCCAGATGCTCGACCGTCGAGCTACGAGCCCTTATGGTACCGGGGTGGAGGATCGAACTCCACTGATCTTCTTTGTAGGAGAAGCGCCGTCAACCAGACGACAACCCCGGCACGTGGTGGCGGCGCCGAGATTCGAACTCAGCCTGCGCTCCGATCGGGAGCTTCGCGGGGTATAAGTCCGCCTATGCACCATACGTCTCGCCGCCAAATATGGCTCCGGTCCAGGGAATCGAACCCCGATGGCGCGGTTAACAGCCGCGTGCTCTACCGTTGAGCTAGACCGGAACAGCTTGGTGGGCCGAAGACTCGAGCGTCGCCCGAGAGAGCCGCCTGAAAGGCGGCTGCAGCCAGGATTGGCTGCCCCACAACAAATGGTCACGCCGACGGGAGTCGAACCCGCCTGTAACGGCTTGAAAGACCGCCCTCTGTACACCGGTCGAGTTCGGCGTGATGGTAAGGTGCGCGGGTAACGATCCCGCCTGACCGCCTTGAGAGGACGGCTTCTGTCCCTGTCGAATTGCACCTCACAAAATCTGGCGGGCCTGACCGGACTTGAACCGGCGATCTGTTCCGTGACAAGAAACCGGGGACTCCAACTCCCCTACAGGCCCGTATGGTCCAGCCATCCGGGGTCGAACCGGAATCTCGGCCTTCGGAGGGCCGCGCCCTCTCCAATTGGACGATGGCCGGACAAACTGGTGGCCCCCTGGCGAGTCGAACGCCAATTTCAAGGTTCGTAGCCTTGCGCCTTCTCCAGTTAGACGAAGGGGCCGTTAAAACTTTGGTAGCCGGTGATGGACTCGAACCATCGGCATCAACCTTCAGAGGGTTGCGTTCTGCCGCTGAACTAACCGGCTATGGAAGGGAGTCTGGGACTCGAACCCAGGTAGCAACCTTCAAAGGGTTGCGTCCTTGCCGCTGAACGAACTCCCCGTTAATGGGGTGACCGGTGGAACTTGAATCCACTCCTAAAGGTTCACAGCCTCCCGCTCTACCGCATGAGCTGCGGTCACACTTGGTGGACTGTGCGGCGCTCGAATCCGCATGTCTGGTTCTTCAAGCCAGCGCTCTACCATCTGAGCTAACAGTCCGAATTGGTGGAGGATCGGAGAGTCGAACTCCGGCTTGATGGTTGCAGGCCATCAGTGCTACCGCTATCACTAATCCCCCGTAATTGGTTGCGGGCGCCGGAGTTGAACCGGCCTGTGAGGCTTATGAGACCTCCGACTAACCGCTAGTCTAGCCCGCGTCAAAATTGGTTCCGGCAGGTGGAATCGAACCATCTTATGCCGCCTTATCAAGACGGCGCCACCCGGAGAGCTTTGCCGGAATGGATCCCAGCGGGAGACTCGAACTCCCCTCTCAGCATTACCGAAGCTGCGGATCGCCATCTATCCTTGCCGGGAATGGATCTGGCGATGGGAGTCGAACCCATTCGCCAGAAAAAACAAAATTGGAGCCCCGCTGAAGAGAAATCAGCTTATCCGATTTACAAAACCGGCGCATCGCCGTCAATGCTTGCAGGGCTTATCAACACTTGGGCGACAGACCACAAAAGGCGATGGTCTGTCCCACATGTCCGAAAAATGGAGCGAGAGGAGAGAATCGAACTCTCTTGGCCAGCTTGGTAGGCTGGAACTCAACCAATGAGTTACTCTCGCGTTTGTGTATCTATATGATTGTCAAAGAGCTATGGTCGGGGACCTGCGAATCGAACGCAGTATCTTCTGTACCCAAGACAGACGGATTCCCAATTTCCCAGTCCCCGTAAGAAACGCCCCATAAAAACAAAACCGGCCAGATCTTTCGACCTGGCCGGCATGAAATTCGACTTATTCCAATGTCAGCTCAGGTCCCCAGGCGCGCGTCGATACTGACGGTCCTCTGGGTCATCGTTGGTTCAACGCCGAAATGGAATTTTTGTATCACGCAGTAACAAGTATAGGTGCAGTGTGGCAGTAAGTCAAGAATAAGTTTTGCGCAAAGTGAGAAATCTAGCTATTACATTGAGGACGCTGGTTTTCGCCGCGAGCCATCACCATTGAGAGAGTGGCGTGTGAGAGATACAAGGCCGGATTCACGAATACATTACACCGGGTCGGCATCATCTCCGGCCAACACTCGCTACCATGCTATATTTGCCTCGTGAGGCTGGCAGCCTGTCTCCTGATTCCCGGCGTTTGCTTCGCGGTTGGCGCTCAAGACGAGCCGGCTGTCAAATTCGGGACCACGGTCGTAATTAATTCGGGATTCCGCGGCCTTGTCTATCACATCCACCGTGACTCCCCGCGGCTGCCCGATTTCCATAAGTTGAAGCCGGCGGGCGCCATCTACACGCCGGCGTTGAACGTTCCCCCGCAGAGCTTTCGCGCCGGATTCCCCGGCGTCACCAAACGGTTCGAGTGGTTTGCCATCGACTACACGGCGCGATTCTGGATTGAAAAGCCCGGATCTTACCGTTTCACGCTGGTCTCCGACGATGGCTCGCGCCTCTACATCGACGACCGCGAAATCATCGACAACGACGGCATCCATGCCGCTGAGCGCCGCGCGGGTAGTGTGGATCTGAGCGGCGGAATCCACCAGATCCGCGTATCCTATTTCCAAGGACCACGCGACGAGGTCGCTCTGATCCTGCAAGTCGCCGGCCCCGGGGAGCGCTTCCGGATTTTCAGCACGGACGAATTCAAACCGCCGGCGAATCCGGACAGTTGGACGTTTCCGCCGCCGGTCAAGAAGTGAAGAGACCCGCCCCGCCCGCTTCATCCACGCGCGCTACTATAAACCCATGGACCTCACCGGCAAGAAGATCGCGATTCTGGTCGACAACATGTACCAGGAAATGGAAGTCTGGTACCCGCTGTACCGTTTCCAGGAAGCCGGAGCCGCCGTAGTGACTGTCGGCGCCAAAGCCGGCGAGACTTATACCAGCAAGCTCGGATACCCGGTGAAGTCCGATCTGTCCTACGCCGACGCCAAGGCCGCCGCCTTCGACGGAGTGATCGTCCCCGGCGGATACGCACCCGACCACATCCGCCGCCACCCCGCAGCTAACACGTTCGTGAAGGAGATGGACACGCAGGGGAAGTTAGTCGCCGCCATCTGTCACGGTCCGTGGGTTCTATGCTCCGCCGGCGGCATGCTCAAAGGCCGCAAGGCAACCAGTTTCTTCGCCATAAAAGACGACGTGGTGAATGCCGGCGCGCACTGGGTGGACGCCGAAGTGGTGGTGGACAGAAATCTGGTCACCAGCCGTAAGCCGGAAGATCTGCCGGCCTTCTGCAGAGCGGCGATTGAGGCGTTAGCGTTGGCCGCCGTACACAAGTAGCGTTCACGGCGATGAGGAAGGATGCGCAGCCGCGCGACGCGCCCAGAGCGATGCGCACGCCGATATCGTGCGCGCCCTGCGTCACCAGATACGAAATTGCGCCATACACGCCGACGGCCGCCAGGATCATCGCGAATACCGCGAACGCGCCCAGCATCGTGGTCGCGAAACGCTGCCGCGCCAACGATTCGTACATGCGGTCGTTCATGGCGCACATCGTAGACCGGCACATCGCGGTCGAGCGCATGCGCTGCGCGCGGAATGGAGCTTGCCAGGCTGCCTGGATCGCCCGAAGTTCTCGCCCTACCCGCTGCTGGTCCAGATCGTGTATTTGACCAACGCCGCCCGCAGCAATTACAATGCACTCACAGTGGCGGCGAACAAGCGGATGTCGAAGGGGCTCCAGTTCCAGGTCAGTTACAACCACGCCAAGAACCTCTCGAACGTGGGCGGCTACGATCCGGCCGGATTTGCGAGCGAGGGCGGCGGCGCCTTGTCCGAGCCTTCCGATCCCAACCTCGATCACGGACGAGTGGCCTTCACGCGGAGCGACCGGTTTCTGAGCACTTTCCTGTATACTCTTCCGTTCCGCCATACCGGAAGCGCCATTGTAAACCAGTTGGCCGGAGGATGGGAACTGGCCGGCGTGGTGCTGTTCCAGACCGGTCCATTCCTGACTGTGGGGGCAAACGGCGCCGATCCCTCGGGAACGAACTTCACCAATCTGCAGGGCAGCGGACGCGTAGACAGTGGATTAGGAGCGCCGCTCTATCCCACGAATCGGAGCTCGGCCCAATGGTTGAACCCCGCCGCGTTTGCCGTACCCCCTAACAACATTGGACGGTTCGGCATAGAGCCGGTCGGAGCCGCGGTTGGGCCGGGAACGCAGGCCGTCTCGCTATCGTTTTTCCGGACGATCGCTTTTAAAGAGAAGGTGCGTCTAAGGTTCGGCATCGCAGCCGCCTATGCTCTGAACCATCCAAATTCTTCCACGCCGGCGTTGACGCTCAACGCCTCTACATTTGGTACGATCACAAGTTTACAATCGGCGGAGGGAGCCGGCCCACGCCGGTTACAGCTCACCGGGCGCATCACGTTTTAGTCTCGAGATGGGAGACCGAGGAACACGCGAATGACCATGAAGATCGCCATCGGGAACCGAACAGCAGTTGCGGCCATTGCCGCCGCGCTCTACGTCGCGGCATTGCCCGGAGCAAGCGTCGCGCAGGCGCAGGGACGGGGCGGCGGGCGAGGCGGCGGCCGTGGCGCCGGGACCGGCTCGCAGATTACAGAGGATGGGATTCCGGTTACCGACGCACTGACAATCAGTAAGTGCGCAAGCTGCCACGCGAAGGACGATAAGGGGAATCTTAGCCGGATTTCGTGGATACGTACGACTCCCGAAGGCTGGGAAGAAGCGATCAAGCGGATGGTGCGCCTGAACGGCCTGACCCTGGAACCCGCGGACGCAAGGTTGATCGTGAAGTATCTGAGCACATCCCATGGCCTGGCGCCGGAAGAAGCCAAGCCGGTGATGTATATGACCGAGCACCGCACGCAGGACGAGGTGATTCCCAACGAATCGGTACGCTCAACTTGTAATTACTGCCATGCACTGGGGCGAGTGTTCCAGTGGCATCGAACGCGGGAGGAGTGGTCACTGCTGGCCGACACTCACTCCGCGCTCTATACCCAGGCTGAGGCGGCGTTTCGGCGCGGCGCCAGGGGTGGTGGGGCGGCGACTGCTGCTGCGGGCGGTCGTGGGCGAGGCGGAGCCGCCGGGGGCGGAGCTGAAGGCGATGCGGCGGGCGGCGGAGCGGCTACGGCCAATGCAGCGGCAGTGACTACGATCTCGCTTGACACGACACTCGATTTCCTGGGCAAGAGTTACGGCCTGCACACTCCCGAATGGTCGACTTGGCGGGCGCGGATGCGTGCGCCGAAGATCGCTGGACGATGGCTCATCTCAGCGCACGTCTTGGGACGCGGTAAGTACTTCGGCGAGCTGACCATTGCTCAGGGCGCTGCGGCGGATGAGTTCACTACCACCGTGAAGTTGCAGCCGGTGGGCGGCGGCCCGGCAATCTCCCGGTCAGGCGCCGGTTTGGTCTATACGGGGTATTCCTGGCGCGGCCGCTCGAAAGGCGCCACGGTTTCCGCCAATGCCGCGCCGGACGATCTCTCTCGCGAGATGCGCGAAGCGCTGTGGATTTCGCCGGACCAGACTTGGGCGGAAGGGCGATGGTTCTGGGGCGAGTATCAGGAATTCGGCGTAGACGTGAAGCTGCGAAGAGTCACTCCGGAGCCGATATTGGTGACTCTCGATCGCTACTCGCTCAAGACCGGTTCGCAAGCGCAGCGCGTCCGGCTGCTCGGCAGTAACTTACCCGCGCAGGTAACCGCGGCCGATCTGGATTTCGGCTCGGGCGTGACTGTCAAGTCAATCGTCTCGCACACGTCCGGAGAAATTATCGCGACAGTAGATGTGGCGGCGAACGCCGTGCCGGGTAAGCGCGATGTGGCGCTGGACAACGTGGTTTTGGAAGGCGCGCTGGCGGTATACGACAAGGTGGATTACATCAAGGTTCTGCCTGAGGCGTCCATGGCGCGGCTGGGTGGCGATGAAAAATCCGTGCATCCCAGGGGTTATCAGCAGCTCGAAGTAATGGCGTACAATCGCGGAGAGGACGGCAAACTGCATACCAACGACGATGTGGAACTGGGACCGGTGGACGTGACATGGTCTGTGGAGGAGTTCTACTCGGTGTTCGGGGATGACGACAAAGAGTTCGTGGGAACTTTGAACAGTAGCGGCCTGTTTACGCCCAGTCTCGACGGGCCGAATCCGCAGCGAAAGTTCGGCCGTAACAATTATGGCGATGTGTGGGTGGTTGCCACCGCCAAGAACGAAAAGGATAAGGATGGCAAGCCGCTGGTGGGTAAGTCTTACCTGGTGGTCACTGTTCCGACTTATATCCGGTGGGACCAGCCGGAGGTATCCAAGTGACCGCAGCGCCAACCCGTACTTATCAGCTTGGTGAGTTTCACACTTTTGAAGGCGGCGGACGCCAGTTTCTCTATCTGGTCCCGGCGGGCGCAATCTTCGAGCTGGATACCGCCGCGGCCACCGTGATCAGCCTGCTCTCTGAGGGCGCGGCCACGGCGGAAGAGTTGATGGAGAAGCTCACGCAACGCGACTTTGCCGCCGGCGATGCCGGGGAGCTGATTGAGGAGTTGCTTCTTGCGCGGGTCATCGTGGCGGGCGACTCAAGTGCAAGCAGGGAGCCGGTCGAAGCCCCTCCGGCGGATTTCCCGCTGCAAACTTTGGTGATGAATCTCACCAATCAATGCAACTTATCCTGCCAGTATTGCTATGAATTCGGCGAGGATAAAGTGGCCACGCCCGAAGGCAAGCCGAAGTTCATGGATCTTCCGACGGCCAAGGCCTCGGTGGACTTTCTGCTGGAACAATCGTCCGGCCGCAAAGCGGTTCACATCACGTTCTTCGGCGGGGAAACGCTGATGAACTTTCCACTATTGAAGCAGGTGGTGACTTACGCGAGCCAGCGCGCCGCGGAGCAGGGACGCCACATCGACTTCAGTCTGACCACCAACGCCACGCTACTGACGCCTACAATTATCGAGTTCCTCTCCCAGAATAATATCGGCGTGACCGTCAGTATGGACGGGCCGCCGGAACTGCACGACAAGCTGCGCGTATTCGCCAATGGCAAGGGGAGCTACGATATCATTGCGCCGCGGGTGAGAGCCTTGATTCAAGGCCACCGGACGCGCCCTATCACGGCGCGAGTGACTCTCACTAATGGCGTCACCGACGTGGTGAGAATCTTCCGCCACCTGAAGCAGGATCTTGGATTTCATGAGGTGGGGTTCGCCCCGGTAACCACCTCTCCCGACCGCCTGTACGCGATTAACGAGCGCGGCATGGATGGCGTGCTGGAACAGTTCCATATCCTGGCGGATGAGTATCTGGAATATGCGCTGCGCGGCGAGATGCACGGTTTCTCCAACGTCAGCGACACCATCGCGGAGTTATATCAGGGCGTGAATAAATCCCATCCGTGCGGCGCGGCTTTGGGTCTGTTGGGAGTGGGTCCGTCGGGAGACATTGCGCCCTGCCACCGCTTTGTGGATTCCGACACGCACTCGCTGGGCAATATCGCGACCGGCGTGGACCGGGAAAAGCAGGCTGACTTCCTGAATCGCGGCCACATCAATAGTAAGTACGATTGCCACACCTGCTGGGCGCGTCCGCTGTGCGCCGGCGGGTGCCACCACGAGGCTTTTGTCCGCTATGGTGACACCGGTCATCCCAATCTGCATTATTGCGATTGGATTCGGGATTGGACCGACACTTGTTTACGGATTTACGGCGCCATCAGCGCACAGAATCCTGGCTTTCTGGAACAATTCGCAGAAAGGAAAGCACTGAATTGAGACACTTGAAAGCAATCAATAAGAAAGCCCGGCGAATCGACGAACTAGTTGTCTCGAATGCCACGCCGATCGTCGAGGATGTAGTAGCTCTACAGAATCCGCCCATCCAGCCGCGCCCGCACGTACCCATGGGATGCACGCTTTCGTTTTCACCGGGCTGGGAGGTGGATTCGGCAGGAGGAACGGCCGGACTTTGCCAACCAGTCGAGCGCGATATCTACGACTGCTATGTGACCTGCTTCTGGCCGGCGCAAGTGCCCGACCATCTGAATAACTATCCGGACTGGGCCAGTAAGTGCGCGTCGGCGACCAAGGATTGGCGGAACCTGGATCTGGTTTTCCCATAAGTGGCGCGGCCCCATGGGCTGCGGCGAAGCTTCCTCAGACAAGGACGACTATGAAGCACCTGAAGGGGTTGTTAGGCTCGTTGTTAAGTTCGCTGTTAGGTTCGTTGTTGAGTCTCTGGTGTGTTTCCGCCAGCGCGGGTACGCTGTTCTGCGGCGCTTATCCGAATTGGGTTCTGGTGATCGATGAGGCCCAGGGAAAGGTTACCGACAAGATCCACCTGGACACCGGGCTGCCCACAAGCGTACGCATCTCGCAGGATCATAAGACCATTTTTGTCACCACCAACGACCGCAGCGGCGTCGAAGTGATCGACGTGGCCACCCGCAAAGTCACCAACCATTTCGTGCTGAACGACGCCACCCACAAATTCCGCCTCAACGGCGGCGCGCCCGACCCGGATGGGAAGCTGCTTTACACCACCACCACGCAAATCACCAAGCAGGCCGACCGGTACGAAATCGGCAAGCCCAAATACACCATCGTCGATCTGGCGCAACAGAAGATTGTAAAGACAGTCGATCAGCCTGGCGCGGATGGCGGTGCGGACGCCGAAGGGGCCGCTGCAGGCGGTCGCGGAGCTGCAGGCGGCGGCGGGGGCGGGGGTGGCCGCGGGGGTGGCGGCTTCGAGGTTTCGCCCGATGGCAAGTACCTTTACCAGTTCGGCTCCACAGTTACTGTCTTAAACTCTGCGGATTTCAGCGTGGTAGAGCGCATTCAGTTAGCGCAGCCCGAGGCTCCGGCGATGGAAAACCTGGGCTTGGGAGGCCTGCTGGAGGCTATCAGCGACCCGGGGCAGCGAGTCTCGATTTTCAACTATTCCGACCCTATCGTACATAACCGGGTGTTCGGTTTGGCCCGGTTCGATTTGAACACGCGAAAGTTCGACTTCACGCCGATCGGTCCGGCTCCTATTGCTATGACTGGTTTGCATGTTACGCCGGATAAGAAGTCGGCCTACACAGTTAGTACGAACGGCACGGGCGGGAACAAGCGCTGTGAGTTCTGGGGGCTCGACCTGACTACCAGCCGTCTTACTCGCACGGGCGAGTTTCCATGCCGGACGCGCTACAGTTTCGGAATGTCCGCGGATGGGAAGAAGCTATATATCTACGGCGCCGGCTTCGAGATTGAAGTTTACGATGCGGTGACGTTCAAGCACGAATCCACCTGGGATCTCGGCAACGACATGACCGGCGGGGGGCTGGTGGTTGTACCCTGAGAGGCTATATCCGTTGCGGGGCAGGTTGCCAACCTGCGGCCGATTGTTAATCGGCCTCTGCGGGTCAAGTTGCCAGTGAGTTCCGTCATTCACACTCTCCCGACCTTTCTCATTTCCGCTCTAGCGTTGGCGCAAACGTCGCAGCCCCCCGCAGCAGTCGGCCGCAGAGCGCTCGATCTTCTGCTGGCTGAAAAATATACCGAACTAAGCGGAATGCTGGCGCCTGTTGCAAAAGACACGCTCACTCCGGCATTCCTGCGCGACCGGGCCGGCGTGGAGATCAAAGGCTTTGGTAAGTTGGGAAGCATAGGCGAGCCAGTTATCGCCAGAGACGGCCGGAGCACGCTGGTAAGTTTCCCAGTGCAATTTTCTAAAGTGAGCGTGAATGTTCAATTCACGCTGACTGACTCCGGTCAACTGGCCGGACTCTACTTCCGTCCCGCGAACACGCCACTGCCCCCGGTCTGGCAACGGCCCGCTTACAGCCGGCCCGAGTTATTCCACGAGCGCGAAGTGACGGTCGGCGACGATGCCTGGAAACTGGGCGGAACCTTGCTGATTCCCGTTGGCAAACCGCTCTTCCCCGCGGTGGTTCTGGTACATGGTCCCGGTCCCAACGACCGCGATGAATCCATTTATTCGAACAAAATATTCGCGGATCTGGCGGAAGGCTTGGCCAGTCGCGGCGTGGCCGTGCTGCGATATGACAAGCGCACGAAAATCTACGCCGCTAAGATGAGCGAAATGGATTACACGGTCCAGCAGGAGACGGTGGAAGACGCGGTCCGGGCAGCGGCTCTGCTGCGCCATCAGCCCGAGATCGATCCGAACCGCATCTTTGTGTTGGGACACAGCCTCGGCGGTTACCTGGCTCCGCGAATCGCGGATCGGGATGGCAAACTGGCCGGCCTGGTATTTCTGGCCGCGAACGCGCGGCCGGTGGAAGTTATGGCTCTGGAGCAGAATGAGTACGTCGCAAGTCTCGGCAACGGCCCTTCGCCGGAAGTTCAAAAGCGGCTTGCCGATCTGCGCGCGGAAGTGCTCAAGGTAAGGAATCTGGCGCCAAGCCAGGCCAATCCTCCCGTCTTGATGGGCCTGCCGTTGGCATACCTGCTAGATCTGAAGGGGTACGATCCGTTGGCGGCGGCGAAGCGCCTGATAATTCCGATGCTGTTCCTGCAGGGAGGACGCGATTTCCAGGTAACCATGAAGGATTTCGATCTTTGGAAATCCGCGCTGGGGGGACGCGGCAACGCCACCTTCCGAGCCTACCCCGCGTTGAACCACCTTTTCCTCGCTGGAGAGGGTAAGAGTTCGCCGGCCGAGTATCGAGTTGCGGGTAACTTCAACGCGGAAGCGATTAGCGGCATCGCTAACTGGCTGCTTGCGCAGAAGCATTGAGTGTGAACAAAGCGTCGCGAGATATGGACTCTTATTCAACAAAGGCCAGTCGTTCACAGTCGCCGCACCGAACGGACTTACACGCATCGGCAAGCGGCGTCACTCGACGGCAATTGCTGACCCTAGCCGCGGCTTGCGTTCCCGCCTTCGCGGATACCGTGCCGGCCGATATTACGCTGCGCATTAGCGAGATCACTACCGACCTGGGCCGCGGGCATTCCGTGAAGACTCTTGCCTATAACGGACAAACGCCAGGCCCCGTTTTGCGAATGACCGAGGGTAAGGCTGTCACTATCGACGTGGTGAACGAGACCGGACAGCCCGAAATGGTTCACTGGCATGGCCTCCACATTCCGCCTGAAGTGGACGGAGCGCATGAAGAGGGAACGCCCATGGTGCAGGGGCGCGATCGGCGCAGGTATTCGTTCACGCCGCAACCCGCCGGCACGCGCTGGTATCACACACATGCCATGGCGGGGCACAATCTGCGCGTCGGCAGTTACTCCGGCCAGTTCGGAATGATGGTGGTGGCTCCGCGCGCCGATCCGGCGCCGTATGACCTGGAGGCGCCAATCCTGCTTCACGAGTGGGAGCCATATTTCGCCTCGGGCATGGATATGGATGTCGATTACAAGCTCTTTTCCGTGAACGGGAAGTTACTCGGCGCGGGTGAGCCCATTCGAGTTAATAGTGCGCAGCGCGTGCTCTTCCGCATTGTGAACGCGAGCGCTACCATGCGGCATCGGCTGGCGCTGGCGGGTCATGTCTTCACCGTCGTAGCGCTCGATGGGAATCCAGTTCCCACGGCGCGGAAGATCCCGGTGCTCGATGTGTCTCCGGGCGAGCGCGTGGATGCCATCGTCGAGATGACTAGCCCCGGCGTATGGATCCTGGGCGAAGAGAATGACGCGCAGCGTGCGGCCGGCGCGGGCATTGTGGTCGAGTATGCCGGCGCGCGCGGGCGTCCGCAATGGACTCCGCCGCCCAAGAATGTCTGGGACTACGCTGCCTTTGGCGATCTCAAACCGCCCGTGGAACCAGAGACTCGACTCCCGCTGATCGTCGAGCCGGGGAAGGACGGCAACCTATGGGCGATCAACGGTAAGTCATACCCTCAGACGGACCCGGTATGGCTGCGGCCGGGAGTCCGCAATCGTTTAATCTTCGACAACCGCAGTGACATGGATCATCCAGTCCACTTACATCGGCATACCTTCGAGATAGTCCGCTACGCGGGCAAGCCGGTTTCGGGAGTGATGAAGGACGTAGTGCTGGTACCGGCGCGGCAGACCGTGGAGGCGGACGTTTTGGCGAATAATCCGGGCCCGTCGCTTTTCCACTGTCACCAGCAGTTCCACATGGATTTCGGATTCATGGCTCTGATGCGGTATTCGAGTTAACTCGCGGGCGTTCCCACGCACGATTCGAGCGTGTCTCGTTTTTCGTTGGGCATTCGCCGATTCTCGCGATTCCAGCGATCGGCCTCCACGGCCGCCCACGCATTGACTGCCACACTCCCGCTGCCAGGGACTGCAATGTTCCGGTTAGCTGCGGCCCGCCCGTGACAAAAAGCAATCGTGATTACTGCGATTTTGTCATATACTTCTTTCGTGTCGCAAAACTTGAACCGGCGCAACTTCCTTCGCGGAACTGGCGCCGCCCTGCTTACCATTCCGGCCGCGCCGGCCGCGCCCGCCGTGCCCATCATCGATACCCATATCCATTTCTACGATCCGCGCCGCAAGGGTGGAATTCCATGGCCGCCTAAGGACGATGCCGTGCTCTACAAGCCGGTGCTCCCGCCGTTGTTCGCGGCGACGGCGGGTCCGCTTGGCGTGACAGGCGCGGTAGTGATCGAAGCTAGTTCAAGGCCAGAGGACAATCAATGGGTGCTCGATCTGGTAAAGAAGGATCCTATGATCGTGGCGTTTGTGGCCAACCTGGACGCGGGAACCGATGCGTTCCGCGTCAACTTGGCGCGCCTCCGGCGGGATCGACTGGTGCGTGGCATCCGCCTCTTCGACGCTAAGATTACCGAAGGAGTCTCGCGTCCCGCTTTCATGGAAGACCTGAAGCGTCTTGCCGATGCCGATCTCTCGCTTGACGCGATTGGCGAAACCGATTCGAAGTGGCTGGCGCCTTTGCTTACGGTTGCGGAGAAAATGCCAAATCTGCGTATCGCGATCAACCACATGCCTGAGGAGCCGCCAGAGTGGAAGGCGGATCAGATTCGTGAACTCGCGAAGCACCCGCGGGTGTATTGCAAAGTGTCCGGCGTGTTGAAGAGCGTGAACGGGAGGGTTCCGACGGACACTGGCAGCTATCGGGCTGCGCTCGACCAATTGTGGGAACTGTTCGGGCCGGACCGCGTCATGTATGGCAGTAACTGGCCGAAGAGCGACCACCTGGCGCCATATGCAACGGTCTTGAGCGTGGTCAAGCAGTATGTTGAGCCGATGGGAGCGGTGGCTTCGGAGAAGTTTTTCTCAAACAATGCCAAAGCGGTTTATAAGTGGGCCGGCCGGGTTTGAGGCAAGCTCCATGCGAATCGGGCGCGCCTGGCTGTCGGCTGAAATGTCGACGTCCAGTGAGCGGCCACCAGAGCGGATACCCGCAAGGCTGCCGGCGCGCGGCATTTCGAAGTGGGCCGGCAGCACAAGGGCGAAGCGTTCGCAGTGTCGCCGAATTTCGCATAGGTGAGCTTGGAGCCATACTTCTGGGAACAGCGAGCCGCACAGGGCTGTTGCGATGCGGTAACGCTCGATATGGACCGTGGTCAGAGGCGGATCGCAGAATCTGGCCAGCGCAATAGTGTCCAGGCCGGCGACCGAGATATCCTCGGACACGCGATAGCCTTGCTCCCGCGCAGCATGCATCTCTCCGACAGCCATCACGTCGTGCGCGCCGATGAGAGCTGTTAGGCGGAAATGGCCGGACACGAGGGTGCGGAATGCCGACTGTCCACCATCGAGCGTGTCCGGCCCTGATGAAGGTCCACTTCTTTCTGGCACGCGGATGGGTCTCTCGCGTAGACGCGCAACACGAAGGCTTCCTGCAAACTCTCGACGCACAGCCGGTACATGATATTGATCAAGCCCCGCTCAGTGGCTCGAACGATTTTCGGGGCGTGGCCCGGAAGCGCGCGCGAGAGGATGTGAGCGATCTGATGTTCGGCGAGTGCAGGCGGCAAAGTAAGTCTCATAATATAGGTAAAGCGATATGAGAGGTAATTGGCGCCGGACCGCGCCGCATCTGGTGAAGCTGTAGTGGCCCGCGTCTATTCGCGCGCCGAGTTGCTGCCGGCCATCCATCCGGCGGAGTTGATTCAGGCCGTGGAGGACGGCTTCGCGGCCTACTCTCGCGGCGAAGTGGTGGTTCCTCCTGTCGGCCATCTGGATTTTGACGAACCGCCCGGCGATTGCCACATCAAGTACGGATACCGTCGCGGCGACGACGCCTTCACGGTGAAGATCGCCACCGGTTTCTACCGTAATCCCGAGCGGGGTTTGCCGTCGAGCAACGGCGTGGTGCTCGTGTTCAGCAGCCGCACCGGCGAGCTGCTGGCGATACTTCAGGACGAAGGATGCCTGACCGATCTGCGTACGGCGGCAGCCGGCGCGGTGGCGGCGAAGTATCTGGCGCCGCCGAAGGTGGAGTGCATCGGAATGGTGGGAGCCGGCACGCAGGCGCGGCTGCAACTGGAGTATCTGAAAGAAGTCACCCCGTGCCGTCGCGTGCTGCTTTGGGCGCGGTCGGCGGAGCGCGCCGCGGCATTCCAGGCCGAATTCCATGCGTCAGGCTTTCAGATCGAGCTCGCATCCACCGTCGCCGAACTTGCGTCGCGCAGTCACTTAATCGTTACCACCACGCCCGCGCGCCACTGGCTGCTGGGCGCGGACGACGTGCAGCCGGGTACCCACATCACGGCCGTCGGCGCCGATGGCGTCGGCAAGCAGGAGATCGATCCGCGGCTCTTCGCGCGCGCACTGTGCGCGGTGGACAGCCGGAAGCAATGCGCACAATTCGGAGACTCGTCCTATGCGATTCAGGAAGGGTTAATCGCCAACTGCGACCTGATCGAGCTGGGAGAGATCGTTCAAAATCGAAGCCTGGGGCGGAAAGACGCGGCGCAGATCACCATCGCCGATTTGACCGGCGTGGCGGTGCAGGATATACAGATCGCCAAGCTGGCGTTGCGGAGGCTGGCGCTCACTCAGAATTAAACTCGAACACGTCCGTATTGGTCCGCACCACCAGCTTCCCGCCCGTGAGCGGTTTCCCGTCGTTGGGAAAAAACACCGCGCCGTCCGACGATTCGCCGCCCTCGAGTTTGGTGGTCCCCAACGCCAGAACACTGGCCGCCGCGGCCGCTTTCAGCTTGGTGCCGCCGAACGCCAAGGCGGCTTGACGGCGCTGCTCGAAGCCATTCGTTGCCTTATAGTGCGTGTTGCCGTAAACCGACGCCTCATAGGCGGTGACAAGCCGTATCACATCGTTACCGTTGCCCTTTTGCATGAGCATGTTGACCACGGTCTGGGCGGTGGCGGCGCGGATGTTTTGCCCGTCGGCGCGAACGTAGTTGAAGTCCTCCGGCCGCACGACGTACGGCGCTTTGAAGCCGTTCGAAATCGCCACGTGAATCACCGCATATTCGTGAAGATGATTCGGCAGATGGGTGAAGATAATCGTCACGCCGGATTTCGTCAGCGTTTGATACTTTTGCCCATTGGACTCAAATTCGATAACCTGCGCGTACACCGGCGCCTGCAATAAAGCCAGCGCGAAACCCCAAGCCCCCAGAAGGCGAACCATAATTCATATTACGATAGGGTACTGTTAGAATCGATAGGGTAATGTCGGCCCAAAATTATATCGTCGCCTCGGGAGCCAACTCCAGCGGCCGGAGACCGGCAACACGTGTCTTACGGAACATTCCAACGGCACATGGGAAGCTCGGAGATGCGGACGCGCCACGCGCGCGACGCGGCGGCAAAGCCCCGCCCGCCATGTGATTGTTTATGCGCTTTGCGCTCAGCTTCGCGATGCTTGTGTTTCCGGCGCTGGCGGCCGACTCGCCGCCGGCAACCGTTAACGATGTCGTAGCGCTGGTGCGCGCGGGCCTGGCGGCGAATCGAGACGATAAGCAGATCGCCAAGGCTCTAAGCAAGATGAAGCTTGCAGAAAAGCTAGACACCTACCCAGTGGAGGAGCTGGAGAGCGCCGGCGCCGGGCCCAAAACCTTGCAGGAGCTGAACCGTCTGCGCGATATTTCCGACCTGCTCCCGTTGCCGGACGATCCGCCCAAATTTGCCGCGCCGCCGGCGCCCACGCAGGAAGAGGTCGTGGCCGCCATTCACCACGCGCGTATTTACGCCCTCAGCTACACCGCGCATCTCCCCGATTTCCTGTGCAATGAGACCGTGGAGCGCTTCGAAGACATCGCCGGAAAAGGCAATTGGGACAGGAAAGACGTTCTGGGCGTCAGGCTCAGTTATCTGGATCACGCTGAAGACTACCACCTGACGACCGTCAACGGACACCCTACGACGCAGAGTTTCCAATCGATGCGGGGCGCCTGGTCACAAGGGGAATTCGGCAGCTTGATGCTGGGGATTTTCGATCTCAACTCGCACACCCGATTCACTTGGGACCACTGGACCCATCTGCGCAAACGCGCGACGCAAGTATATTCCTACCGCGTCAAAACGAGCGACTCGCACTACAAGCTGGCGTTCGGCACAGGCCCGACTCCGTCGGAAGTGGAGGTTGGCCAGGAGGGCCTTGTCTACCTGGACGGCGAGACTAACGACATTGTCCGCCTGACCGACCGCGCCGTGGATATCCCGGTCGATTTCCCCGTCAGGCAGGCTGTCAGGGTGTTGGATTATGCGCCCCAGGATGTGGGCGGCAAACAGTATGTGTTGCCGCTCCACGCCGAGGTGCGCATGGGAACCGGTTATATCCACACGAAGAATGAAGTGACCTTCAGCGGCTTCCGTAAGTTTCAGGGCGAATCGACTATTACGTTCGACACGGATGCCGACGATAAGACGGGGAAAGATCCCATCAAGCATTAGAGGTGTTACTGCGCTCTCCTACATGGGTGGGTCGCTGCCGAATCACTTGGTGTGATTAGAATTATTGCGTGCTGTGGTTGCGCCGCGTGCATATAGAATCCCGTCCGCGGACGTGGAGTTTAGAATCCGCTCCTGGACAGGATACTTTAGATACTTGCGGAATGCGGCTACAGGCTGGCGGCTGGCGCCTTCTGTTACCCTGAAATCGTGCGCAAGCCCGAAATCATGAGCCCCGCTGGCTACTGGCCGCAGTTGCGGGCACGCCCTGATCGCAGGGGCGTTCCGCATCAGTCTTGGCGCCGCCGCCGAGATGACCGCCGGTGCATCGTTACGGACGCGTATCGCGACCGCGTCGGGTGGTATGCGCGATATGGCTTCGTGCCGATTGAGGGTTCGGCCGACGGCGGGCCGCAGCGGATGTTCCTTGACACTCGTACTATACGGGCGGCTATCGAGGCTGCACACAGAGGCGCCGGTACGACCATCAATCGCTAAGAACCGCGCCGCCGCGCAGAGCCACTTCTACGAGGCGACTATGCGCCCCTCTGGATTCGCAGAACCGAAACACTCGGGAGCATGAGGCCGAAATGGCTCCAGAACTATTTTGAGCATTTCCTAAGCGCTTTTGCGCTTAGCATATTGAAATGGGGAACACAAAGATGAAATGGTCAAAACTGCTGATGAGAGGCAGTCATTCAGTTCTTCGAAATTCGGCGGTACTATTTTTCTTGGTAGCCGCACCGCATAGTTGGGCCGCCGTTTATGACGCCGCGGCCAGTTTTGAAGCTGGGTTCACGAGCCATAGCAACCCGAACGGCGTGTGGTCCTATGGTTATTCATCGGGCTTTACGGCCCCCGTTACACTCTACACTCAGACGTCCCAGCCTGGCGTTCATGGGCCCAACGCACAGTATTGGTCGTCGACGCCCGGGGTTA
>JBEKNN010000114.1:0-27250 GCA_049522755.1 Bryobacteraceae bacterium
GGCATTGGGCCTCCCATATCCAAGCGTATACTATACGCAAGGATTTGGCTCGAAAAAAAGAGCAACTCTCAAATGCTCATTTCTATTGCTCGCACCCCGACTAACAGCTGGATCTCTTAGCCTTAGCCGTTCTCACCGTCGCCAGAACCAGCCTCCATCAGCTGAATCGACTCCCGGAAGAAGAGAGCAGCGCGATCATGAAGAAAACGTCACAGGCTAAGGCGGTGTCGAGTCGCGCGGATGCGCTCCGGCCCGAGTACCATTTCGATTACCGGAAGGCCAAGGTAAATCGATTCGCCGGGAAGACGCCGCCGAGATCTGTTGCGGTCCTCCTGGACCCGGATGTTGCACGGTTCTTGGAGATTGGCGATTCGGTATTGCGCACACTTGTGACGGCATTGCCTGCGCGCCGCGGGCCGGCGGCGCCGTGATCGACGGAGATCGGGCACGCCAACTAACTCCGCATCCGCATCATCAAATACACTCCCGCCAGCGAGAACACCACGTCCGGCGACCAGGCCGCCATGGAGGGCGGCAGCAGACTCACATCGCCGAGCTTTTCGAATAGCGATCCCAGCGCCAGGTACGAAATCGCAATCACAATGCTCACTCCGATGCCCGCCATCGCGCCGCGGTTGCCCACCATGAATCCGAACGGCGCCGCGATCAGCGACATGATCAGCGCGAACGCCGGCATGGAAAACTTGCGGTAGAACTGCACTTGCAGGCTGGTGGTGCCGAAGCCGCTCTGCGTCAGGTCGGCGATGTAGCGGTCGAGCTGCAGGAAATTCATTTCCTTGTCCTGCGTCGCTTCCTTCAGGAAGTAATCCGGCGGCTCGGTGAGCGTATCGAAACTCTTGGGCTGCAGCGGGCCGTGAAAGCCGGTGTAGCTCTTACAATCGGAGCCCTGGAATTGGGCGCTCCAGCCGTCTTCGAACACCCATGTTTTGATCGCCGGGTTCCAGCGCGCGCGCGCCGCCACAATTTCGCGGATCAGGCGGAACGAGGCCGGGTCCAGATCGAAAACGTTGACGTCCTCCATCATCTTCTCGCCGGCGTCGAAATAGCGGTAATAATAAATGCGCGAGCCGTAGCCTTTGATCCATTTGCGGTCGGGACGCAGCCAGCTCGATTTGGGACGGGCCTTGATCTCGTCGCGGAGCGCTTCCTGCCGCCGGTTGGCGGCGGGGACGTAATAATAATCGAAGGCGAAAAGGCCCGAGGCTAAGACCGTGCTGGCCAGAAGCAGGGGCGCGGCCAGCCGGTAGAGGCTTACGCCGCAGGCTTTGAACGCGGTGATTTCGTTCTGCTTACTCATGACGCCCAGCGTGAGCAGAACGCCCACCAGCACGCAGATCGGCGTCATCTGGTAGATCTCGTAGGGCGTCAGGAAGAACAGGTAAGTGAGCATGGTGCGCAGGTTGCTGTTCCGCACCATGTCGCCCATCAGCTCGAAGAAGTTGAAAATCAGAATCAGCGAGACGAAGCTTACCAGCATCACCGCGAAGTAGAAGACGAAGCTCGAAAGAATGTGCGTGTCGATAATCTGCGGCAGCAGCGGCAGCCGCCAGCCGGAACCGGACGCCGGCCGCTTTCCGGTGGCGGGCCTCTTCGATTTCACTGCGCGAAAGGCCCGCACGAAGAGGTCTTTGATGTACGTGGTGAGGTCGCGGTCGCCCGGCATTTCCAGGCGCGAGAGAAAGATCAGCCCCACCAGGCCAATCACTTCGTTGGGCAGCCATAGAGCGATTTGAGCAGGCAGCACGCGCTGGCGCGAAAGGTTGATCAGCGTGAAAAACGACAGCCAGTAGCAGAAGAACGCGAGCAGGATGGCGTTGATATAGGCGGCCGATTTTCCACCCTTGCGCGTGGTGACGCCCAGCGGGATTCCGACCATCGCCAGCACGAAGCAGGCCAGCGGAAGAGCGAAGCGCTTGTGGAGCTCGATCTTGTTTTCCAGCCAATCGGGACCGTGATAGGTTATCAGCTCGCGCGTATTCATGGCCGCGGCATGGAGCCCTTCCTGGTTGGGCGGGCTGGCGTCGAGCGCCTCCAGACTGTGCAGGGAAGAGGAATCGTTGGCCACGCCATCCTTGCTCATCTCATGCGTGGCCGATTCGGCCATGGTGAGCTGGATGCGGTTGCGCTCCGCGTCGGGCGCGGCGATGGCCTCGCGCGCCACCGTCACCATGGGGCCATCGGCCTTTTCCTTGAGCCCCGACTTGCGTTCCGCGGGCGGCGTTACGTCGGCGATGAACACCGGCTTCCACAGCGCCAGCGTGCCCCCGGTCCCCTTCACGTCGCCGATGTACAGAATGTGATTGGGAAAGCTCTCGTCGAAAACGCGCGGCGCGATGTCCGCGGAAAGCTGCGTGGCCGCGATTTCGTCCAGGATGCGAGTGCTTTCGCGCGCGGCCAGCGGCGTCAGGCGGAGCGAGGCATAGCCAGCCAGGCCAACGCCCAGCAGGGCGAAGAACAGCACCGGCGCGATCACCTTGCGGCTGGAGACGCCGGCGGCGCGCATCGCGATAATCTCGCCGTCGCTCGAAAGGCGGCCGAGCCCGATCAGGATGCCCACCAGCACGCCAAAGGGGATGGTGAGCGGCAGCAGTTGAGGGATGGACCAGGCGAAGAGCTCGGCGACCACTTTCGGCTTGGCGTTGGCGCCGACCAGGACCGCGAACAGCTTATCGGCTTTCTGCAGGAACGTGACGAAAGTGGCGAGAAACGTGCCCAACAGGGAACTGGTCAGGATCTCGCGGAAGATGTAGCGGCCAAGGATGCGCACGCTGGAATCCTATTGCTTAACCAGCTCCGATTGCTTAATCAGGTCCGGCGCCGGAACCACCGGCAGCTTCGGCATTTCCTCTTCCACGGCGTGCAGCTCCAGGTCGTCGATGAGCAGCGATGGAGCCACCACGGAGACCTCCGTGGTATAGCCGCCGCTGTTGAGCATCGCGAACGGACCGCCGTTTTCCATATATTCCAAAGTGACGCTGTCGTCGCCCACGGCCATAATGTCTTTGAGCGATTTGCCGTTGAAGCCGCGGAAACGCAAGCCGCGCACCAGCTCTTCGCGGCCGTCCGGGTAAACTTTGTAGGCGAGAATCGGCGGGCTTACCGGGCGCGAAGATCCACCGGAAGCCTGGACGATGCGGATGGCTTCGTCCCTGGCGGCCGACGACGGAAAATCCAGCTTGCGGATCAGGATGCCATAGGGCTTGCTGCGGGTCTGGCATAGCTCGATCAGCTTCTTCTTCAGATCGGCGACGGGCACGGTTTCGGTGGCGCTGACGAACAGGTTGCTGAGGGTGGGCGTGGCCGCGCCAAAGCTGCCAGGCAGGCGCGCGCGGCCGTTGGAGCCGGAATATCCATGCACCGGTTGGCGCGTCAACAGATAGCCCTTGAGCACTCCCTTTTCCACCAGCCGCAGCGGCTGCGCAATGACGCCTTCGCGATCCACTTCATAGCTGCCGAATAAGGGACGCCCGCGCCATTCCTTCTGCGTAGGGTCGTCCACCACATCGATGTAGTCGGGTAGAATGCGCGAGCCCACGCGGCCTTCAAACTCGCCGGGAGCGGCGTTGCCGCCGCGGCCGCCTTCCGAAACGGGGCGCCGCGTCACCGTCAGGTTCCGGCCCAACACTTCGGCGAAAACCTGCGGTCCTGCCTCTCCTTCAAACAGGATGGGGCCGCTGTAATCCTCGCCTTTGGGCGCATTAGCCAGCGCCGTCACGTTTTCGGCCAGCGTGTTCACGGCGCGCGCCATCTCGGCATCCGACGGCATGTGCAACGGGTCGAGCGCGTGGAACGCGATGGCGTCGCGGACGTTCATCCCATCGGTCGCCTGCGCCGACGCGGCCACGCGGAGGACGGTAACCGTCTCGGGAGCGCTAACCTCGGTCCCTTCGGAATTCGCGACATAGGTTCCGCCGGCGCTCGATTCCAGGTTGACGCCCGAGGTTTTTACGCCGGGATAATTGCTGAAGATCGCGGAAAGGGCGCGCACGCGGGTCGCCCAGGCATCTTCGTCGATGGATAGCTTGCCCAATTCATGTATGCTGTGGACCGGCGTGGCCGGGGCAAAGTCGTCGAGCTGGTCGCTTTGGGTCAGGTTGCGGAGGGCCGCGCGCTTGCGCGAGATGGCCTCCACAGCCCCCTTATAAGCGCCATCGGTCTCCAGCCAGAAATAGCGGCGCAGAATCGGATATTCGTTTTCGATGGGAAAACGCTCCAGATCGTAACGCGTGCCGCCGCCGCCGCCGGCGAAGTTGCCGTTATCGAATTTGTAGCTGCCCACCCGAACGCGGACGTCGGGCGAACGGAAACGCTCATGACGGCGCTCCATCAAACCGCCCAGCATGGCGGAGACGTTGAAGCTCTCTTCCTGATCGAGGATGTATTGGATGAAGTATGGCGCTTCGAGGCTGGGAATGGCGAGGCTTTTGGCGCGCGCGATTTCATCGTGCATGGCGCGCAGAACCGGATCGGGGGATGGCGATTGCGCGCTGAGAGCCCACGCAGTGGTTAGAAGGCCGACGACGAGCGTGGCGCACGCACTAATGCGTGCAGCGTTCCCACTCGTGTGAACGCGACCTGTTTCACTGCCCCGCAGACGCCTCATTTGCCCGCTCCCTTTTCGAGCACCGTTGGTTCCGAAAGCAACGGCGGCCGGTCGTTGGATTTCGCCTTCTTTTCGATTTCGATTTCCGAAACCAGAATCGACGGCGACACAGCGGAGACGGGCACGCTGCCCGATTCGGCGCCGCAGTATCCGTTGAATACTTCGGGCTTGTCGCCGGTGGCGATGATCTTCGAGAAGCTGGAGAGCGGCGTGCCCACGATATCGGTGCCGCGCACCAACTGGTCGGGGCGGCCGTCGGGATAGATGCGGTACACAATCACCGGAATCACTTTGAACGCTTGCAGGCCGGCGCGGGCGGTGGTGGTAAAGCCGCCGGTGATGTCGCGGAAGTAGAGGCCGTAAGGCTTGCCTTGCTTCTTCACTTCGTCGATCAGCATCTGGCGCAGCTTCGCATCGGAAACCGCGTTGGTCGATTCCACAATCAGGTTCGACTGGCGCGAAACCGGCTCCAGGCCGGGCTGGCGACGGCCATGGCCGTTGGAATTGGCGAATCCGTTGATGGGCGAGCGCGACATGAGGAACGTCTTCAGCACGCCCTTATCGACGGCCAACACCGGGCGCGCCTTGACGCCTTCGTCGTCGTAATCGTACCAGCCGTTGAGATCGATGCCGCCGACTTTTCTGCGCGTCGGGTCGAAGACAACTGAGAGAAAACTGGGCAGCACGCTTTGGTTGACGCTCTTGGTGAAGGTTTGGCCCTCGGCTTCGTCCTTCTGGCGATGGCCTTCCACGCGGTGGCCGAAAATCTCATGGAAAAAGACGCCGGCGGCGCGTCCGGAAAAGATCGCGGGGCCAACGAAGGGCTCGGCTTCGGGGGCGATCAGCAGATTAGTCACGTCGTTGGCGACGCGGTCCACGGCGGCGTTCAGCGTTTTTTCGTCGGGAAGACCGGAGGCTTCCACGGCCTCGAACGTTTCAAACGAGCTCAGGTCCGTGCCATCGGAGGCCTTGGCGGACGCGGTGATCACCACGCGGGCGAATCCGCGGCCGTGCTCCAGCCGCGAGCCTTCGGTGTTGACGAAGTAACGCGTATCGGTCTGGGCGATCACGGAGACGTGCGAGGTGAGCACCTTCTGATAATTCTGGAAGCGCGCGGAAAGCTTGCGGACGCGCTGGCTCCAATCGGCGGCGTCGAATTCGAGCTTGACCGGCCCCTGCACGGAGACGGCGGGCGGCTCGACGGAGAAATCGTCGGAACTATCTTCCGCGGCCACCTTCACCTGCGTATTGGTGGTGATGCGGATCAGGCGCTGCGCGGCGCTGCGATAGGCGCGGTCGGTTTCCAGCCACAGGCGGCGCTTGATGGAGTTGACGCTGTCCTCATAAGTGACCACCATGCCGGAGGTGACCTGACCGCGGTCGCCGCGCACCACGTGATAGTTATCGAGCTTGGGCGAGCCGACGCGCACCGATACATCGAGAGCGCGCTCTTTGCCGCCGCCCGTGCCATCGATGGTTCCGAGCGTGCCGGAGATGGACTTATACTCCTGCTCGGTAATTTCGTAGCTCAGAAAATAGGGCGGAGGCTCGGCCTTCTGCTTGAGGACGCTGAAGTTGCGGGTAAGCTCCTGGGACATGGCGTCCAGCAGCGTAGATTGGGCGGCGGCGACACACGCCGCGGAGGCGAAGATCGCCAGGCGGAGGGAGACTGCTCGGATCAAGCTATTAGGATAGCATTGGTGCGCCGGCGCCGACGAACGGCCAGCGCCAGCCGCGAACCGGGAGCGCCTGAACGCTGCGCGGACCGCGGATCGATTCGGAACGTCGAAGCCCTCCTTCAGGGCGTTGAATCGGGACGCAGCTTTGCCCCCGGCGGCGCGTGGGACCGGCGAATTTGGCCGCGGCAGCTTCTCGATTACGGGCAAGCCACTCGCCAGTCAGGCATCCTCCAGCCGCTACGCCGTCTCGATCTTTCACCATCGAATGCGGCGGCCCGCGGATTCGCGTAGCGGGGTTTCGCGATCCGCCAATCAACCGTCAGCTATGTACACTGCACTCGATGCGATAGAGGACTGTCTCGACTTCATGCGCTCCTATAGCATCGGCTAGAATAATAACGATATGAGGTTAAGAAAAAGCAACCGGCTCAATCAGGCTGGACATCGCTCCCGCTGAGCCCGTGCCGGCGCCTCAACTGGCGCCGCCATGGCGCAAAGCCGATGGCGAGGTGGTTGTGTATCGCTCTTCCCGAGACTTCAGATCACCTCTAAAAACGGCTACGCCGAAATGAAACTCAACCTCTTAGCGCTCGTTTGTATCGCTGTTTTAGGCATTACCCTGACGTTAGGCCTCTGGCCCTTTCATTCCCCCGCAAACGAGGTGTCATGGCTAGGAACTCATGACGGTCTTCGCTTCGGCAAATACGGCACTGTTATAAGCTCAAGCCTCTTCCAGGTCCCGAGTCCAGGGGATAACTCCGAAATGAGTCTTGAGATCTGGCTACAGCCTAAGAAACCTTGGGATTCCTCCACGTTGCTGGTGTTCTACCAACCGGGGAATTCGTTCCGATTCTCGCTGAGCCAGTCCCTGACTGACCTTATAATACAAACCGGGGTTCAGCATGACCAAAATCATGCCAGAACGGCAAGACTCGACGTCAGTGAGATCTTCCGCGGCAGACAACGTCCGGTCTTTATAACCATCACCTCTGGCACGAAAGGGGCCCGCATCTATATCGATGGTGTTCTAGCCGTCGCGGCGCCCAAATTTCCACTCTCCGCCGCGGACCTGACCGGTCGGCTTATCCTCGGCGATTCACCGCGCCAACCTGATAGCTGGTCCGGCGATTTGCTGGGCTTCGCCATTTACCATCGGCAGCTCACTGCGGCGCAGGTCCTGCATAACCTCGCAACTTGGAAGCAGACTGGCAGGCCCGAAATAGCCGTGGATGAGCGCAATGTTGCGCTATATCTTTTTGACGAACACGCCGGAAATGTCGTCCGGGATAAAGCGCGGTCCGGGGTCGATCTATATATTCCGGAAAGGTATAAGGTCATGGATAAGATCTTTCTAGAGCCGTTCTGGACCGAGTTCAGTACGTCTTCGGGTTATTGGAGAGGGAATCTCAAGAATATTGTTGGGTTCATCCCTTTCGGTTTCTGTTTCTACGCCTACCTGTTAGGCGTGCTTCCCGTCAAGCGCGCAGCGCTCGTTACCATCGCCCTCGGTACTGCGGTCAGCTTGACGATCGAAATCCTGCAGGCCTTTCTTCCCTCGCGGGATTCCGGCACTACCGATCTAATTACGAACACGCTCGGCTCGTGGGTTGGCGTGGCATTATACAATTTATTGACTCCGACCCTCGCTAGATTGTTTCCCGTAAAATTCACACAACAACTACATATCCCGAGCAATGGAAGACGCCTTGGGTAAAGCCTGGATACCTTTTCAAGCGGTCAGAGGCTTGGGGATCGAAGGCGAGCCTGAAAACGGTTCGCTCACACGCACCGCATCTGTCCCACCGCTAACTCTACGCGGTGCGGCCGCCGAGCAACGATACAGCGGTTGGCGCGGCGACGCCGGCTAATCGCGGACTATCGCGCGATTCCGGAGTCAGGTCGCCTTCGCCGGGCGCCAGGAACAGATTGGCGTCGATGCCGTGCTGGCGAGTGTAGAGATCGTAATAGCGGCCGCGCAAATCATAGAGCGATTGGTGCGTTCCGCGCTCCACGATGCGGCCCTCTTCCACGACGAGGATTTCGTCGGCGCGGCGGATGGTGGAGAGGCGATGTGCGATGACGAACGTGGTGCGGCCCTTCATCAAATAGGCAAGGCCTTCCTGGATAGCGGCTTCGGATTCGGAATCGAGGCTGGAGGTGGCTTCGTCCAGAATCAGGATGCGCGGGTCGGCCAGGATAGCGCGGGCGATGGAGACGCGCTGGCGCTGTCCGCCGGAAAGTTTGACCCCGCGCTCGCCGACGATGGTGTCGTAGGTCTTGTCGAACCGCTCGGCGAATTCGTCCACGCGCGCGATGCGGCAGGCTTCGAGAATCTGTTCGGCGGTGGCGGCGGGGCGCGCGAAAGCGACGTTTTCGCGAATGGTTCCATCGAAGAGGAATGTGTCTTGCAGAACGACGCCGAGCTGGGTGCGGTAGGCATCCAGACGAATGGTAGAAAGGTCGATGCCATCCACTTGTATGGCGCCGGCGCCCGGTTCGTGGAAGGCGGCGATGAGACTGATGATGGTGGACTTTCCAGAGCCCGACGGACCGACGAGGGCGGTGACGGTTCCGGGCTGCGATTCGAAGCTGACGTCGTGCAGAACGGGCTTGCCGGGGTCGTAGGCGAAATCGACGTGGTCGAAAGTGACATGGCCCTGAATCGGCCCGATGGTTCGGGTACGGCGATCGTCTTCGTCTTCGGGGCGTTCGCTCAGCACTTCCTGGGTGCGGTCCAGGCCGGCCAAGGCTTCCGTGACCTGGGTGCCGATAGATACCACCTGGAAAATGGGCGCAACCAGGAAAGCCATGTACATAACGAACATGATCAGGTCGCCGGTGGTGAGGTGGCCGGCGAGAATCTGCTTCGCGCCCACGTACCAGACAGTGGCGCCCACTAATCCGGTGAGGACCGTGGCGGAGAGACTCATCAGCGACATGGCGGTGAGGCTGCGCAGAACGTTATCCAGCAGGCGCTGCACGTTCTTAGAGAAGACGCGCGCCTCATCGGCCTCGGCGTGATAGCCCTTGACGACGCGGACGCCGGACAGAGATTCGGTCAAGCGGCCCGCCACGTCGGCGTTGATCTTGCCGCGCTCGCGGAAGATGGGGCGGATTTTCGTGAAGGCCTTTTGCAGCCAGAAAGAGAAGATCGCGATGTATAGCAGCGCGAGGCCGGTGAGCAGCGAACTGATCCAGAACAGAACCGCCATGGAGAAGATGGCTGTGAGGATTCCGCCGGCGAAATCGACCAGCCCGGTGCCGATCAGGTTGCGGATGCCCTCGACGTCGTTCATGATGCGCGATACCAGAACGCCGCTCTTGTTGGCGTCATAGTAGGCGATGGGGAGACGGCCGATGTGTTCCTGCACGCGGCGGCGTAGTTCCGCGATAAGGCGCTGCCCTTCCTTGGAAAGCAGTTGCGTGAGCGTGAAGGAAGTGACGCCCTGAATCATTGTAGCCAGCAGCACGGCGAGAACCAGCGGCTCAAGCAAGCGCGTTTGATGCTTGTTCAGTACGTTGTCGAAGAGAATCTTGCTGGAGGCCGGCAGGACCATGCCGCAGACGCGGTTGATCACCATCAGCAGGAAGCCCAGAGCTAGCAGCTTACGGCGCGGGCGCACCAAGTCCTGCAACAGCGGCCACACGCTACGGAGATGCTCGCTGGGCTTTTTCTTTTTCGGAACGGGAGACACTGCTATCAGCTTAACTGATGCGGGGAGGAGGCGTAGAGTCGCAAAAAGGCGATTTGACGGAGAGACGGTGGTCGTGATGATTTTTCGGAGATTCCCTGTGAGACCCGCGTGAAGTTGACGAGGTCCGACGGGGGCCACTCGCTCACTGGCTTACACCGGATCAACGTCGATCTCCTCCTTATCTTCGCCTTGTTGGGGTAGACACCGCTGCTCAGGCATGCATTGGCGGGACGATTTTTCGGGATATTGAACCCAGTTTGGGGGATCGCCATCCCGCCCCGCGCCGCGGTATCACACCGACGATCGCCATCATGCCGCTGTCCTCGGGTTCCAGGATGTGACAGTAATAGACGAAGCCGCCGATCGGCGGTCCGCAAAAATTCATGCGCACCGTAAGCTCGGATAGGCCCCCCCCCCGGAGTGTGCTCCACGCTCCCAACGGACAGTTCGAGTATGTGGAGCCACACAGCAGGAATGGTCTGATGCATAAGCCCTAAGGGGGACAACCGGAAAGACTCCATCTTATGTCTTCACGGTCGATAAAGTAAGTCGCCTGGCGTGGATCGGTCTCAGTTCCTTATCAGTTCGATGTCCAAATTGATCGTAACCTCATCGCTCACTGCCACGCCCCCCGTTTCCATGATCGGGTTGTACAGTATCCCAAATTCCTTGCGGCTGATTTTGGTTAGCCCACTTACTCCCATCTTCACGCGTCCTTCAGTATCCCGGACCGGCGGCGTAGGCCCATCGACTTCAAGAATCACCTGCCGGGTAATGGCGTTGATAGTGAGATCCCCGGTAACTCTAAGCTTGTCGGGACCCGCGATTGCGACTGTCCTCGACTTGAACTTCATAACCGGGTAGCGCTTCACGTCGAAGAATTCCGCCGTTTTCAAGTCCGCGTCCCGCTTAGCCGTCCCTGTGTTAACCGTGGCGCAGTCGATGGTGGCTTCCACCGATGAAGCTGCGGGATTCTTCGGATCGTAAGTCATCGTACCTTTAACTCCGCCAAACTGTCCGCGCACCGTCGAAATCATCATGTGCCGCACGCTGAACTGAGCGCTGCTGTGCAGCGGGTCGATTCGCCAGCTCCCGGCCTGCGCGCGCAAAGGTGGAGACAAGATCGCCGCCAGTTCGAGTAGGAGAGCGACAATGGTCAGTCGATTACAGTTCATTTCAGATCTCGAATGTTTAGCGGTCGAGAGCGAGTACTCCCCAAGGGCTCCCGCCGGCTTTGATTTTCTTGACGACGGCGTTTGTGGCGACATCCACCACGGAAATATCGTTCGAAGGCCCGTTCGCCGAGTAGAGCGTCTTGCCATCCGGCGAAAGCGCGATGCCCCAGGGTCGCGGCCCCACCTCCACGGATCCAACCACCTTGTTGGTGGCCGTATCGATGGTGAATACCTGATGGCCGCGGCCGGTGCTTACATAGAGCCTGGTAGCGTCCGGTGAAAGCAAAACCGCCATCGGCTTGATCGTGCCCGGCTTACCAAGCGATATCGCCTGAATCATCTTTTGCTTCACTGCGTCCACTAAGACAACAGTTCCGTCGTTCTCGGCATTGATATACGCTCTCGATCCATCGGGCAGGAAAGCGACCGAGCGCGGTCTATGTCCTACTTTAAACGTCTTCAGGATCTTGCCCGCCACCGGATCGAGTACTGAGATCGTGCCTGTTTCCTCCGAGGTGACATAGACAAGCTTGCCATCCGGAGTGACCTTGACGCCTTCGGGCTGCTCACCGACTTTCGCCGACTTGACCACCGTGCCCGACGCGATGTCAACCACGCTCACGGCTGCGTCGTCCTCGTTGGAGATGAACAGCTGGGTCCCATCCTTACTAATGTCGAAGTTCTCCGGATCCGAGCCGCCCTTGATCATTCGAACTAACTTGTTTTGCGCGACGTCGAACACGCCAATTCCATCCGCGCTCTTGTCGGGCGGAGGAAGGGTGCTTTCATCGACGTCCGGACCCGCGATGGGCGAGCCGCTTAGAGCCACGTAGATCGTCTTGCGATCGGGACTCGCATGAATCCCTCGGGGACGCTTGCCCAACGGTACCGTGGCGATCACGTTGTAAGTCGCGGAATCGATCACGGTCATATCTCCCGACACCTCATTGGTGACGTAGATCCGGAATGCCGTCGATTCCACGGGCGCCTTATTCTCCGCTGGCTGTACCGGCGCGGGGCTTGAGCAACCCGTGTAGCATGCTATCGTATATGCCGCAAGAAGCAGATGCTTGAGACTGGTCACGGAACTATTCTCCTTTGAACGTAAAACTGGTCTCGATTTGTCCGGCCGGGCTCACCGTTATCTTCCGCTGCTGGGTCCCGAGTGTTTCTGTCCAGACTTCGATCAGGTAATCGCCTGGGGGCACATTTCGTATCTCGAATGTCCCGTCCGATCCGGTTACCGCGAAGTAAGGATTATCGACCGCGCCGATGAATGCGTGCATCCATCGGTGGATGTTGCATTTGACCCGAATCATCACTTCGGGCTTGAGAAACTTTCGGGCTAGCGGCGCGTCCCCCTGTCCCTGGCTGTGGTTCCATTCGCGATTTATCTGGGCGAGCGGGTGGATATTGTGCGTCACCGGGTCGGAGTTCGTCACCTGCAGCGTTTGGCCGGTCTGGATGCCCAGAACCCTTGGATGAAACCAGCAGCCGCGCTGGTCGATTACCACCGGAGCCGCGGGTACTTCGAACGTCTTTCCCTCAAGCCCGCTCTTGATATAGACGAACGCGTTGGCGAGTGTTCCGTTGGGATTCACCACGACCGATTCGTCGTAGGCGTTCCCATGGTGCGCCTCGACGCAGGCCGGCTCTCCACTCATATCGATCTTGGTGCGAGCAGGCTTCCTTCCCGCGAAACGGACAGTGCCCTTCAGAACCCCAGCCGTACCGGGATCGACCTTGAAATATGAAGGGACGGGCTCCTTCTTCGATTCGGCCGCCGGCTCTTTCGTCCGTGTACCCGAGCAACCGGCAAGAATGAGGATTGCGCAGACCAGCGCTGAGAAACGAATGCCTCCCACTTGTATCTCACGGATGAGTCCCAATCGCATTGGCCTCGGGCCGGCATTCCACCAGGCCGACCCCTTCCCCGGGCCCAGAGCCCGGCGGTTTCGATTGACTAATTCAGACGCTCTCAGTTACCCTCCTTCTTCGGCAACAGGAGCACCTGCCGGGCGCAGCCCTTCTGCTCGATATGAAACCGCTGCGGACCGGCTAACATTTCCATCTCCACTGGGTATCCGCGAGCGAATGCCGACACTTTGTATTCTCCCTCACGAAGACCGTCGAAGACAAACCTTCCATTAACGTCGGATTCCGCATAGCGGACCAGCCGATCGGATTGCAATTCGACGATGACGCCCGCGACCGGCGCCTTGGTCGTCTCGGGATCGTGCATTTGGTCGAAGCCGAGCTGGTAGTACTCATCGGTAGTGGTGAATCCCTCCAGCCTTGCCGATTCCTCCGGCCGACCCTTGTAAACGGAGAGATAAGTCAGATCCTCGCCCGCGTCCGACAACCGGCGGGTCCGCGAGCAGCTACTGGTGGACAAGACATTGGAATCTTCGTCGCTGTCCGCATACACCAGGTATGTTTCTCCCACCTGAAAGTCGTAGCCACATTCGCCGAATGCCGTTTCGACTTCGAAAAAATCCTCTTTGCCCTTTTCGTCCTTGTCCTTGTCGTCGTTCTTGTCTTTGTCCGCGCCGGCCGCTTTGACGGAATCGGTTTTCGCCACTCCCTGCTTCGCGTCGTCGTCGTCTTCGTGTTTGAAGACCGTCTTCACCCGGAACCGGACTCGCATACCGCGCGCCAGCGACGAATAGAATAAAGACGTAACATCGGAGACCGTCTTGGCGGCTTGCACCCGATTCTTTTGATCCGCCGCCAACTCCGGAAAGGTTTTCAGATATGCATCCCTGAGCCTCGCCAGAGCCGCCGCTGAAGGCCGCTCCTGCGCGCCGGTATAGGCATCGTTAAGCGACCGTATGGACGCCGGACTGGTCATATTCCAGCGGTTCAGGAACATCGGTTCAATCAATTCTACCGTTCCGATAAACACCAGATCGCTTGCCCCGACTTCATGGCAGGTGGAAAGCGATACCGTGCATTCGCACGCGCGCGCCGGCCGGGGAAGCACAGTCAACGGCAATAAAGACAGGACCGCACACGCGCGCATCATTGGTGTTTCACCACCGGCTGATCCGCGTGAAAATACTTCTTGTACGCGGCAATCCAGTTTCCCGCGATTTCCTGTTGCGCCTCCGCCAAGTCCAGGCTCCCATCGCATACCATATCGCGGAGGCGGTCCTCCAGGTCGTCCTTCACCCGAGCGTTCCACACGGTAGCCGAATAAGAGTGCGGCCAGAGGTTGCGAATATCGTCCGCCCCTCCCAGCGCCGGCGTGACCAGGTAATCCACCTCATAGGCTTGTGGCTCTGCGCCCGCGATCCCGTATTCTTCGAATACTTTCCTTTGAAGAGCCACGGGCACTGCCTTGTTCTTGGTATTCGCCTGCGCACAAACTGCTTGCCGGCTTGCGAGAACGGCCGCGCCGGGGGTGAGTCTGGAATCGGGAATCGAAACAACCAAGGCCTGCGGGCGCGGCCTGCTTTGAAGGCCGGCAACGGAACGCGCCAGAAACACACCTAGCGCCGCGAGCGCCAATGCGGCCGCCACAGCCGCCCAGTCCAACCCGCGAATTGGGACGAACCAACCGGAGCGGGTCTTGGTCGCCGAAAGTTGGGCGAGCTGAGCCTTGAGCAACGCTCGCCGCCCAGCGGCCGGCGGTAATTTCACATCGAATTGCCGCTGATGGATGCGAATAAAATCGGCGATCGCATTCTCGATCTCCTGCCGGCGCGCGCGGCATTTCCAGCATGCGTCCAGATGCGATCGAACCGGTTTCTCGTCGTGCGTCGAGAGCTCTCCCTCAACGTCCAGTAGCAACTGTTGGTCGGAAAGATGGGAATCCTCGTAGCTCATAAGTCTCACCGTTCGGCGGCGCGCGCGATGCGCGCCAGAGATCGGGCCAAAGAAAGGGATACCGCGCCGAGAGACATATCGAGAATCCCGGCGATCTCGCGATAGCGCAAGCCTTCGGCCCGCAGAAAAAGACACCGGCGGCACTGTTCCGGCAAGGCCTCGACGACCGCCAGTAAACGCCGCTGCGTTTGACTGTTTACCACCTGAGCTTCCGGACTCGGGCCCGGATCTATAGCCAAGTCTCCGGCGTCTGCCTCCGCCCGCACCTCGAATTCCCGGCGCGTCCGGTAGCGCCGTTTCAAGGCGAGGTTGTGCGCGACCCGGAACAGCCAGCCGCGAAGATTTTCGCGGGACTTGCCGCGGTGCAGATGCTGAAACAGCGAAAGAAAAACCTCCTGGATAACCTCCTCGCCGTCGACGGGCGCAAGGCCGAAATTCGACAGATAGCGTAGCAAAGGGTCTCTGTACTGGTCGAAGAGAGCGACCACTTCCTCCTCCAGCCGATCCCGGGCGCCAACCGGAGCTATGGCGGATGCGGTGCGCCAAACCGGCAAAATGGCCGGACCTGTTAGACGAAACGACATGGGATATTTTCGATTCTAGCTCCCGAATCCCTCAAAATGCCTTGCAGCCACCCAATGAGGGAACCGATAGAAGCCGCCCATCTTAATATTCCTCGCCTGGTGATTTTGTTCACCCTTTTTTTCGCCGGCACGCTTCTTTTCGCTGACACGCTTCTTTTCGCTGACACGCCTCGATGTTTGGCCGAGGGGGGAAAACAAGTAATTGGAAAAAACCATGAACACGGAGGCCGCTCAAGGAATTTATGGATATGGAGTCATTTGGAAGCCGCTTCAAACGAGGCGTGGTCTTTTCCTCCCTGCTACTCGCCGGAGCCGTGGCTCTGCTTCAGGCCCAGTCGCCAACTGGCGAGATCCGGCTTGAGATCAAGGACCCCTCGGGGGCCGCGGTAGTAGCATCGGGCACGCTGCGGAATCTGGCAGGCGGGGCGGAGCGGACCTTTCAGACGGACTCGCAGGGGACTTATAGGTTCCCGGACTTGCCCTATGGCCGCTACCGGCTGGGGATCTCGAAAACCGGATTCGCCACTTTGGTTTTATCGATCGATGTGCAATCCTCAACTCCCGTTTCGCGGGCCGTCACCATGGCCTTGGCGAGCACGGAAAGCAAAGTCCAGGTGGTCGCCGCTACGCCGCTGGCCGGAACGGATCTCGCAACCGACCAGATTGCGGGCCCCGTCCAGACGGCCACGGCGGCGGACGTCGAGAACAGCGGTGCGCTCGATCTTGCGGATTTTATCAATCGTCGTCTGAACGGAGTGTACCTCAACGAAATGCAGGCGAACCCGTTCCAGCCCGATGTGAATTTTCGCGGCTACACGGCATCTCCACTGCTCGGAACGCCCGAGGGTATCTCGGTCTATGTGGACGGCGTGCGGCAAAATCAGCCGTTTGGCGACGTGGTGAGTTGGGATCTGATTCCCAAAAATGCGATCTCGGAGATCACGCTGGTGCCGGGTTCGGACCCTGTGTTCGGGCTGAATACCCTGGGAGGCGCGCTCTCGGTCCAGACCAAAGATGGCGTCAGCGCTCCGGGCGTCGAGGGAAGTTTTACCTATGGGAGCAGCAATCGAAAACAGGGCCAAGCGAGTTACGGCGGCGGAAAAGCGACGGGATTCAACTGGTTTGCGGCAGGCAACTATTTCCACGAATCCGGATGGCGCTTCGACTCGCCATCGACCGTCCGGCAGGCGTTTGTCCGCCTTGGCTGGCGCGCGGCTAAGAGTGACATCGCACTTACTTACTCATACGCAGACAACACTCTGATCGGGAACGGATTGCAGGATTATCGCTTGCTCGACGCCAACTATTCGAGTGTCTATTCCATTCCGGACAGCACTGTGAACCGCGGCCCGGCTGTCAATCTCATCCTCCGCCACACCTTCAGCAGCGATCTGACATTATCCGGCAATGCCTGGTACCGGCACATCCGCACTAACGGCATCGATGCCAACCTCAATACCGATTCTTTCGATGAGTCGGTGTATCAGCCGAACGCTAAAGAACTGGCGGCTCTTGCTGCCGCGGGCTATACCGGCGTCCCGACCAGCGGCGCCACCGCGGCCAACACGCCGTTTCCGAAATGGCGCTGCATCGCGGAAGCGCTGGTAGACGGCGACGCCGACGACAGATGCAATGGCATCAACATTTACTCGACGGAAATCCAGAGCGATTATGGATTTTCGGGCCAGACGACGTGGAGCAGGTCGACCGGAATCGGACACAATCAGTTCGTCGCCGGGGCATCCTTAGACCGCGGGAGCGTGGACTATATCCAGAATACCCAATACGGCTATCTCAACTCTAACTACACCATCACCGGCGTCCCGGAATGGCAGGATGGGTCCGCCAGCGACAACCCGGTTGACTCGCGCGTCAACCTTCGCGGCCTTACTCCTAACTGGAGCCTCTACTTCACCGACACTCTGACTCTTGCCAAAACCGTGAACGTGACAGTGTCGGGCCGCTTTAACCGGCTGACAGTCGACGATAGCGACCGGATCAACCCCATTGCCGGGCCCGGCTCGCTCGACGGCGACTATGTGTATCAGCGATTCAACCCCGCCGTCGGGATTACCTGGAGCCCGGTCTCCACAGTAAATGCTTACGCGAGTTACACGCAGAGCAGCCGCGCGCCCACGGCCATTGAACTCGGCTGCGCCGATCCGGCCAACCCTTGCAGCCTGCCTAATGCGCTTTCCAGCGACCCGCCGCTGCAACAGGTGGTTTCGGGAACGTGGGAGGCCGGCCTGCGGGGCAAGCCGGAGGTCCCATTTATACGCAATCTGAGCTGGAATGCCGGCGCCTTCCGGGGAGAAAATCGCAATGACATTCTTTTCGTCTCATCCGTTCAGTTAGGGACCGGTTACTTTCAGAATTTTGCCAAGACACGCCGCGAGGGATTCGATGCCGACCTGGAGGGGCGCATCGGGCGGGTCACCTGGGGTCTTGATTACACGTTCCTGGTAGCCACTTATCAGAGTCCCGCGGTCGTGGACGGCTCGGCGAACAATACCAGCGACAGCGCTTTGTCGGGATATCCGGGATTGGATGGCAACATCTACATTCAGCCCGGCGATCGGATTCCGCTGATTCCAAAGCAGACCGGAAAGGCTTTCGCGAACTATCAGGCAACTTCGAAACTCGCGTTCGATCTGAGTGAGGTGGCCGTGTCGAGCTCTTACGCGCGCGGGAACGAGAACAACGCCTATAAGGCCGATGGCATCTACTATCTGGGGCCAGGAGTCTCACCGGGGTATGCGGTCACCAATTTTCTAGCTCATTACGACCTGACCAAACATTTCCAAGTGGCCTTCCAGGTGGATAATCTGTTCAACCTGCACTATTACACGGCCGCGCAGCTCGCGAATACCGGATTGACCGCTCAGGGTACGTTCCTCGCGCGGCCTTTTCCGGCTTACACCACCGGACCCGATGCTGGAAGTTACCCGCTGCAGAGTGTGACGTTCTTCACTCCTGGCGCTCCGAGGAGGGCATGGGTGGAACTGAGGGTCAGGTTTTGAGAGTTGCAATGTGAGTGAAACGGCACCCGCATGAGGTAGCGCTAGTTCTTACTCTCCGGCGGTTTAGCCGCATCCACTTTGGGTTTGGCCGCCGGCGCTCCGTCCCCGCCGCCGCCAACGGTGGTTTCACGGCCATCCTTGTCCATGCCGGCATAACGGACCTCATCCGGAACAACCCTCTTTTTCGCGCCGAGTTTCAGCAGCAACGCCTCGGTCTGCGCCTCGGTTTTGAAAACGTCCGGGTAGAAGACTCCCTCCGCGATAGTTAGCGGCGTCCATCCGATTTTGTTGACCACGTCAATCTTCGCGCCTTTGTCGAACAGGAACTGCACAATGGAATTGGCCCCTCGCATTGCGGCTCCGTGCATCGCCGTATTGCCGTTGTCATCCACCCAGTTGACGTCTCTGCTGCCAAGTTCGTAAGCCAGTAGCACCGCTTCCATCGCGTCTTCATTCGAGCCGGGGCTCTCCGACACGCGGTACACTCCTACGCCGGAAGCGGCCTCGAGCGGCGTCACCTTTTCCGCCGTCATCAGGGTGGGGTCCGCGCCATTTACTACCAGGCAGCGCATCAACTCGGTATCGGCCGACTTAGCCGCCAGCAGGTAAGGCGTAGCTCCGATTCGCCGCAATTTGCCCAGGTTGCCATCGCGCGGTTCCTTGGTTTCCCTCGCGTTGGGATTCGCCCCATGCGCCACCAGCACTTTGACGAACGTCAGGCTATCCATATTGCCGGAGGGAATCGCCGCCGGGGTCTTGTGAATGTTCGGGCGGCGGGTCCACGCCACCTGATGCAGCGCCGTCCAGCCTTGCTTATCTGCGTTGGCGTTGGCGCCCTTATCCAGTAACATCGCTCCCAGTTCGTAGCGCGCGTTGGTGGTAGCTAACACCAGAGCGCTCGTGCCATCGCCGAGAGTCTCATTGGGGTCCGCGCCCGCGGCCAGCAAGACTTTCACTACGTCGATGTGACCCCCGCGCACGGCGAATAGGAATGGAGTGAAATCGCTGGACGTTGCGCGCCCGGCGCCTCGACCAGCGGCCGGCTTAATCTCAGTCGCGGGCTTGCCGGATTCCGGAGCTTTGCCATCGGTTGCCGGAGTGGCGATGGAAGCGGCAGGACCGATGGAAGCCGCAGGAGCGCTGTCTTCTATAGTCACTACGCCGGTGGCCGGGTTTACCCTCGCCGGCGCGCCTTGTGAGCGCATGTGCATGTCGGCCCCATGATCCAGCAGCACTTTGACCGCTGCCGCGTGACCTTCCGCCGCCGCCCACATCAGCGCCGTTTGCCCACGCCAACCGTCCTTCGCATTAACGTTCGCACCGTGGCGCAGCAGCGCCGCCACTGCATCCGCGTTACCCGTGCGAGCAGCCGTCATCAGCGCTGTTTCGCCGCCCGGCAGCGCGGAATTCGCATCGGCCCCGGCATTCAGCAGCAGTTCGATCATCGCCGAATTGCCGTTGGTGCAGGCGAGTGACAGCGGAGTCATTCCGTAGCGCGTGGCGGCCTTGGCGTTGGCGCCTGCGCGCAGCAGCGCTTCCGCTTGCTTGAAGTCATCCTGATAAACTGCGTTGTGCAGAGGGGTGGAGCCATCCGCCGCGGCGGGTTGCGGGCTAATTTGCCAACCCCAGGCGCAGAATGCTATCGATGCCAGCCATAATCCGGCGGTGAACTTGATTCGCATCGCGTCTCCCTCCTTTGCCCGCTATAGCGCGGAAAGCCCGTCGATTTTCAATGGCCCGGTGCTATCGCCCAACTTATCCAGCTTCACCCCTGCCTTGTCCAACAGGCTGATCAGCAGGTTAGACATCGGCGTCGCCTCGGGATACTCGAGGTAGCGTCCGCCCTTGAGACTGCCCGCTCCGCCGCCTGCCACCAGCAGCGGCAGGTTAGTGTGATCGTGTTTGTTGCCGTCGCTGATGCCGCCGCCATAAAGGAACATCGAATGGTCCAGCAGCGACCCGTCGCCATCCGGCGTGGATTGCATCTTACCCAGAAAATACGCGAACAGCTCCATATGATACTTGTTGATCTTGGCGTATTTCTCCTGCTTGGCAGCCGTATTTTCGTGGTGTGACACGGTGTGGTGGCCATCCGTCACGCCAATGTTCGGGTAGGAACGGTTGCTGAATTCGCGCGCCAGTTGGAACGTGATCACGCGCGTCACATCCGTCCGGTAGGCCAGCCACTGCAGGTCGAACATCAACTTCGCGTGCTCCTCGAACGATTCCGGAATGCCCGCGGGCCGCTCCAAAACTTCCGGCAGCGCGCCGCCATCGCTTCGAGCCGCGGCTTTGCGAATGCGCTGCTCAATCTCGCGGACCGAATCGAGATACTCGCTCACTATGACGCGATCATTGGCCCCCAGCGACTTCTGCAAACCCGCCATCTCTTCCGAGACCGAGTCGAGAATGCTGCGGTTCCGGCGAATCTCCGCCAACCGCTCAGCCGCGGTTCCACCCATGCCGAACAGCCGTTCAAACACCACGCGCGGATTGTTTTCCATGGGCAACGGCATGGTCGCCGTCTTCCATACGAAGGTGTTCATGTAGACGCAGCTGTAGCCGTCGTTGCAATTGCCCACCATATAGTTGGGCTCGAGCGCAAGTTCCAAAGAAGTAAGCGCCGTGTCTTTGCAAATCTGGTCGGCCGCGATCTGGTCGGCGGTCTTGCCCGCGCGCACATCGGCGCCTTCGGTCAATTTGGGATGGACTCCGTTCAGCCACACCGAACCGGCGCGCGTATGTTCGGCATCTCCATCGCCCAGCCCTTCCGCCTGGTGATGCGCGAGGCCGCGAAGCACCGTTACCTGGTCGCGAAATGGAGCCAGCGGGCTGAGGGTGGGAGATAACTCGAGTTTGGAATCGCCGGGCCCGCCGCTCTTGGGCCACCAGGGGCCCTGGCAAACGCCGTTGGGAATGTAGACGAAGCCCAACCGCTTGACCGGATTGGCGGGCGTGGAGGACATAGCTGAAAGCGCCGGAATCATCGATTCGAGCAGCGGCAAACCAATCAACGCGCTGCCGGCGCCGCGCAGGAACGCTCTCCGCGGTAAAGCTTTCTTAGTAACAAAATTCACTCTGGCGATCTCCTCATCTGAAACGGCTGGCTCTCGGCCACATCCATAATCAGCTTCTGAAAGCGGTAGTTGTCGGCCGAGGCGTCGCGCACAATTGCGCGTACCGCCGGCATATCGTAATACTCAAGTCCGCGGCCCAGCGCGTACGTCATCAGCTTGGTGGTCAGGGTAGTAGCGAAGCGCGAGGGGTCGCTGAGCAACGCCCGCCGTAATTCGGCCGGACCGTTGAATTTGGAGCCATCCGGCAATACGCCCGAAGCGTCGATGGCGGCCGTGGCTTCACTGCGAACCCAGGTAACGGCCGGCGTGTTGTCCGCATCCCGCCAGCGCCCCACCGCGTCGAAATTCTCTAGGGCGAAGCCGGCGGGATCGATGATCTTGTGGCAGCCGGCGCACGCAGGGTTTGAGCGATGTTCGGCCATGCGCTCGCGCATGGAAAGCACCTTGCCGCCCACGCGATTGTTTTCGTTCAACGGCGGAATAATCGCGGGCGGCGGCGCGGGCGGCGTGCCCAGAATGTTTTCCAAAATCCATTTGCCGCGTAACACCGGCGAAGTGCGGTCGGCATGCGATGTCACGGTCAAGATGCTGCCTTGCCCCAGCAGGCCGCCCCGCACCGGCGCCAGGTCGCCCAACTCCACGCGGCGGAACCGGCTGCCGTAAATGTTGGGAATGCCGTAATGCCGCGCCAGCCGTTCGTTGAGATAGGTATAGTTGGCGTCGATCAGTTCGAGCGCGCTGCGATTGTCACTCACGATGGCGCCAAAGAACAGTTCCGTCTCGTGACGCAGATCCTGCCGCAGCCCCTCGTCGAAATCCGGGAACATATCGAGGTTGGGAGTCACCGCGGGCACGTTGCGAAGGTACAGCCATTGTCCGGCGAAATTCTCCACCAAAGCCTGCGAACGCGCATCCGCCAACATGCGGCGCGCCTGCTGTTCGAATACCTTGGGGTCTCTCAGTTTACCCTGGTCAGCCAGACCGAGTAGCTCGTCATCGGGAATGCTGCTCCATAGAAAAAACGACAGCCGCGAGGCCAGTTCGAGATCGCTCACCCGGTAATTCGTATTGGGCGCGATTCCGGCCGGATCGCGTTCCACCCGAAACAGGAATTCGGGGCTCACCAGCAGGCGGCGAACGGCCATTTCAATGCCGGAATCGAAATCCCCGCCCTCGCGGCCGGTCTTGTATTCGGCCAGCAACGGAGCCAGATCGCGATCACTCACCGAGCGCCGGTAGCCGCGCCGCGCCAGGTTGGCCAGAATCTCTTTCGCGCAGGGTTCTTCTTCCCCGGCGCTGGCCGGATGGCAAACGAAGATCGACTTGCGGCTCGGGGTTTCCGTACGAGCCATGCCCGGCTTGGGGAAGGGCCCGGTGACGATCAACGCCGCCACATGGGGTTGCGAAAGATTGACGCCGTTGCCTCCGGAATTGTCGGTACGCCGGAACGGCTCGCGCATGGCCGTATCTTCGGCGTGGGTCTTGAGCAGGAACGCGACCCCCACATCGTGCGGCCCTGCCTGGACCGGAATACGGAAGCGCAGATCGGCATCCGCCTCCTTTTTCTGACCCTCGCCTTCGGCTTGCGCGCCGCCGCGTCCGCCCTGCGGCTTGAGCGAAAACAGCTTCACCTGTTGGCCGCCGATACTGACTTCCATGTCGTGGGCCTCGGCGAGGCCGCTAACTCCGCCCGACGTACCCGAACGCTGCAACTCAACGTGAATCTCGTATTCGGCGTCCATCGGGAAGTTGTATTTCACCAGCGCGCCGCCGCGCGTACCGAAAGGCAAACCCTCTATGCGATCGTATTGCGGCAAGGCCGGCGAGACGCGAAAGATGGCGGCTTCCGGAGACTTCACCGGAGCACCCACCGCCAGCCGGCTGATCACGCCGGCGGCGGCGAGATAGCGCTCCATCAGTGTGGGCGACATTTTGAGCACGCCCGCAATGTTGTCGAAACCATAGCTGCCGTCATCCGCGGGAAGCAATTTGCCGGCGTCGATTTCGAGGCCCAACAGGTCGCGAACCGTATTCTGATACTCGGCGCGATTGAGACGATGCAGAGCTTCGGTGCGGCCCGGATTGGGATGCGCAGCCGCAGCCTTGTCCAGTTCGGTTTCCAGCCAGGAGGCAAGTCCGTCGTAATCGGGTTTCGCCGGCCGAGGCATGCCGATGGGCGGCATCACGCCCGCTCTCAGCTTGCGCACTACTTTTTCCCATACCGCGGGGTCTTGCCCTACATGGGTAACATCCAGAGCTTCCAGCGCGAGATTTCCCGAGTGCACTTTCTGGCTATGGCAACCATAGCAATACTGGCGAAGAATGGCTGCGGGCGCCGCGCCATGCAAAGGACTGCAAACCGCGCAGAGGATTGCGAGCCTGGCCAGGCGCGCGACTACCGCGTCTACCTTGGAACAAGGCGTCTTCGGCCGTGCCGGAAGAAGTTCGTGCGTCAAGCGGTGGACACCCCTTTGGAAATGAGTGGTTAGAACGCTACAGAGCACAGACATAGGCGCGGCCGCGGCGCCACAATACAATTGTGTTAATTGTAAATCCCGCTCTCCCCCGCGTCAAGGGGCATGGGGCGTGTAAGGCCGCGTAATAGGCCACTCGGTTTGGATAGCTACTCGGCGACCACTGAGTCTGCCGTTCCAGGCTCCCTGAGCTTGTCGTACATGGTCCGGGCGGCGCGCTGCGAGGCGATCTTCTTGGTCCGGCCGTCGGCCTGTGCGATGGCGTCTTTGCCCACGCGCACTTCAACCGTGAAGGTCTTGGAATGCTCCGGGCCGCGCTCGCGCACGATCAGGTAGCGCGGCGGCGGCAGCTTGAGCGACTGCGCCAGCTCTTGCAGCGCGCTCTTGAAGTTGGTCATGGCGGGCTGGATGTCGGTGTCGGCGTCGGCATCGCCGGCAAACGGCGCATCGAGCACGTGGGCGGTGATGAAAGCGCGCGCGGCTTCCGCTCCGCCGTCCAGATAGATGGCCGCTATCAAGGCTTCGAGCGCATCCACCAGCAGGGTTTTCTTGGCGCGGCCGCCGCTCATCTCCTCGCTGCGTCCCAACTCCAAGTGGGCGCCGATATCGAGGCGGCGCGCCACCCCGTGCAGGTGCGCGGCGCTCACCAGATGCGCCTTGATGCGCGAAAGCTCGCCTTCGCGCGATTCCGCGTAGCGGGAGACGAGCGCCTCGGCCACCAGGAAGCCGAGGATGGAATCGCCCAGAAACTCGAGCTGCTCGTTGTCGTTCAACGGGGAGCCCGGGCCGGCGCAAATCTCGTTGGCCAGGGAGCTGTGGGTGAGCGCGCGGCGCAGCAACTCGGGCTTCGAGAAGCGGTATCCGGCTCTCGCCTCCAACGATGCCAGCTCCGCGCGCATGCCGGGAAACTAGTTTCCTGTACTCCAAGAGCGCGACCAGGGGGTCGCGCGCGGACCAGGGGGTCCGCCCCACTTTGGCCTGACAAAGTACATTAGAGCTTGCCCGCTCCGCCCTTGGCCTTCACGGCATCGGCGCGAACTCCCGTCGCGGCTTGCTTGTATACGGGCGCCAGATTGGGTTGCGCCAGCAGCTTATCGCAGGTGGCGATGGCCTCGTCGGCCTTGCCCACCTGGAGCTGGGAAGAGGCGAGCCACACGAGATATGCCGGCTGCGGATCGACTGCGATGGCGGTCTGCAAGTCGGTGATGGCTACGTCCCACTTCTTGCGCGCCATGTATAACTTGCCGAGGCCGGCCTGGGCTTCCGCAATTTCACCCTTCTTATATTCTTCCCACTGATCGTCGGGAAGCTGCGGATTGGGTTTGACGGCCGCCTTGGTGTTCTCAATCGCCAGGTTGAGATCTTTCTCGGCCTTGGCGAGCTTCTCTTCCTTATCGAGATCGTTCTCACGCGTATGCGTTACCAGGGTCTCGCCGATCAAAAGCGGCGCCTGGTAATCCTTGGGGTCGGCTACCAGGACCTGCTCGGCGTAGACTTGCGCGTGATCGTCGTCGCCCTTCCTGTGGTAGGCGCTCGATTCCATGTTCAGAGCGGTCACCTTGTACGCGGTGTCGGCGAATTTTGTGAGCAGGTCGTCCGCGGCCTTGATGGTGGCGTCGTTGTCGCCGCTCTTGGCGGCGTTAACCAGGGCGTTGATGGCTTCGGCTTCGGCCTTGGACTTGACTTTCACCTGCGCCATGAGGCCCGTGGCGCCGAGGGCGATGGCGAGGCCGGCGAGAATCGTTGGTTTCATTTTTTGATTAACTCCTTGAAAAATTCCGCTATTGTTTCTGAATCTGCGCTAACGTCTTCTGGGCTTCCGCGCGCACCTTGTCCGGCGCGCCTTCCACCTTCAGGGCATCCTGCAGGTACTTGACTGCCTGCTCGGCCTCGCCCGAAGCAGCGGCGAGTTTACCCAGATAGATTAGTGTATACGCCCTGGTCTGCGGCTGCTGAGGGTCAAGCTCGAGCGTCTTGAGGAAAAGGCGCTGCGCGGTCTCGGGATCCTTTTGCAGCGCGGCGATGTGCGCCAAACCGTAATACGCCTGGGCGTGCATGTCCTTGAGGTCGGTGTGCTGGAGCACGTCCAAATACAATTTTTTCGCCGTATCGAGATCGTGCGCATCGTAGGCGTCGTCGGCGTCTTTGAGCGTCTTGGCCGCGCCGGTCAACGGGGGCGGAGGCGGGGGAGCAGCCGAAACGGTGTGCGCCGGGGCGATCTCGGTGTCGAAGACCACCTTGGAAAGCCGGGCTTCCTCGGTCATTATATCGATGTGCTGCACCATGTCCTTGTAATAGGTGCCCATGTCCATTTCCTGCTTCTCATAGAGGGGAAGCTGCTCGGAAAAATAGGGCGTGAGGATATAGCCTTGCAGCAGCGACTTCTGCACCCAGCCGGGATTGTGGTCGAGCCGCGCTTCCACGGCTTTGATGAGCGACTCACTGGCGAGCTGGAGAAAATCCTGCTTCAACGAATCGCTGAGCCGCGAGCGGAAAGCGTGATCGGCGATGCCCTTCTTGCGGTCCAGCACGTCCTGCCAATGCGTCGCCAGCGGATCGAGAAGGTAGTGGAGATAGGCGTGGCGGATATCGAAAATCCTTGGATCGGGCGACGGGGTGACGACCACGGTGTAGAGAAACCCGTAGCTGCGCATCTGCACCTGGTTGGGCGGGGCGAGCAGCTCGAGGAGGATTTGAAAACGGCTGCGCGATAGCCCGGAGGTCTGCTGATGCAGGTAAACGTTGACCTGCATCACCGCGTCCAACACCGGCTGGTGATAGCGCGCGATGTACCGATTGATGGCGGGCTGCGAACGCTGCCAGAGGTCTTCGATGCCGGCCTCCTTATAAAAAGCGGCGAGCAGCGGCGAGAGGCGTTCGAGGGGAACGACGTCCGGCGGAACCTCGATTTCCTTCTTGTTGATGGTGAACTTGGGCGGCCCGTCGCAGCTGATGGCGAAAGAGATGTAGGGCTCAATCTGCGGGTGCTTGGCGAAGAATGCCTTGAGGGGGACGAGCGACGGAATACTCTTTTTGGCGAGCTCATCGCGTACGGCTTTGCGCAGCGGATGATTGTTGGTGGAATCGATCTGGG
>JBEKNN010000115.1:0-27158 GCA_049522755.1 Bryobacteraceae bacterium
TCAACCGGCGTATCGAAGGCGACCCAGACGATGTCCGCTTCCGCCAGTGCATCGCCTGCGTCATTTGTGAATCGAAGGCGGCCGCTCGCATGGCCGTCCCGAATCAGGCTTTCAAGACCGGGCTCCAGAATGGGCGGCCGGCCAGCCTGCAACTCGGCAATTACTTTTGGATCGGGATCGAGCCCAATCGTCGGAAAGCGCTGTGCCGCGCAAGCCGCGGTCACGCAGCCAAGGTGCCAGAGGCCGAAAACGCAGATCTTCATATTTGAAAAAGAGCGAACGAGTATGTTGACATGGTTCCTATTCAACGACTATTGCCGCCGTAGGGTCGCGGCGCCGTTTATACCCATTCATTCTCCTGTAAGAACTGGAGAGTCTGGATGACCCCTTCGCGAATCGTGAACCGAGGCTCCCATCCAAGACCGCGAATTCGCCTGCAATCCAAAAAAATGAATGGGTTATCTCCAACCCAGCCTCGGTCTCCGCCGGAGTATCGAAGTTCCGGACTGACGCCGAGGTATTCGGAAATCCACTGTATGGAGTCGTTCACCTCGCAAAACTCGTCAAGTCCGAGGTTCAGAATGCCGATCGGCGCATCCATGTTCTCGACCGCCGTAAGAATAGCCGTGATGCAGTCGTGTACTTGCAGGTAGGACTTTCGCTGACGGCCGTTTCCGAGCACATCCAAGTAGTCCGGGTGAGCTTTCAGCTGGCGGTAAAAATCGATGACATGCCCGTGCGTGTATCGCATGCCGAGTATCGACACAAACCGAAAAATATATCCGCGAATCCCAAACCCGTGGCAGTAAGCGGAGATCAAACCCTCTGCCGCCACTTTGGAAGCTCCATAAAGCGAAGTCTGAACGGGAAATGGCGCGTCTTCCGGAGTCGGGAAAAGTTCGGGTTCACCATATACAGATCCGGTCGAGGGGAATGCAATTCGCCCTATACCCGCCGATCGCATGCCTTCCAGTACGTTCCACGTTGCGATCACATTCTGATCCAGGTCTTTACGCGGGTGCTCCAGACCGAATCGAACATCCGCGTTCGCGGCGAAATGGAAGACGAAGTCGCAGCCTGTCATGGCGCGTGCGATCGCTTGTTGGTCTAGTAGATCTCCGCGCTCCAGACGAAAGTTGCGCGATTCCATCGCCTGCCGCAAAAACTCTACTCGTCCCGTGGAAAAATTATCGAAACCTACTACGGAGTGCCCCGCTTCGAGCAACCGGTCGGTCAGATTGCTCCCGATAAAGCCGGCAGCGCCGGTCACAAATGCCCGCACGATTCGCCTTTCGAGGAAGACGGCAGGGTCAGTTGTCACCCGCCGTGGCAGTAATGGCGTTAGGGGCCTCATTCAAGCGGAGGAGCCACCAGCGGATCTTAAAAATGTCAATGGCGTTGCGAAGGTTCCCGCTGAACAATTGAAGCCGGCTGTCGGCGTCGTCGTGCCACCGGATCGGAACTTCTTTAATCCGATAGCCCAGGCGCTGGGCGAGGGCCAGGATCTCCACATCGAACATGTAGCCGTCAATCCGCTGGAGGCCAAAAAGTCGAAGCGCCGCGTCGCGGTGGAAGAACTTAAATCCACACTGCGTATCGTGAATTCCGGGCAAGCCTACGACCGTTTTCATGAAAACATAAAAGCCTTTTGAACCCACGCGGCGGTACCAGGGCTGATACCGATCGATCTGAGACTGGGCCAAGGCTCGGGAACCGGCAACGACCTGATAGCCTTCGGCCAACCAGGGACGGATTCGGTCGAAGTCTTCCACAGGGACCTTGTTGTCGGCATCCGCGTAGCCGATCACCTGGCCGCGCGCCAAGGCTACGGCCTCACGGATTCCGCGGCCTTTCCCACTACGCTCTTCGTGCCCGATCACGATGAGATTGGATGCGCAACCTGCCTTTTCGCGAACGAATTCGCGGGTGCCATCGTGGCCGTCAGCGGCGACAATGATTTCAGCGTCGATGCCGCGGCTCTCGAAATAGGCAAATGCCTGGTCGATCGTTGAACCGATTGAAGCCCGTTCGTTGTAAGCCGGCAGTATCAGCGAGAGGTCCACTTGTTCGTACCTTGTCGCCCCCTAGTGTATCTTTTCAGGCGCCGCCGGGCCAGCCTTCTGACACGTAACCAGACATCGGATGCCGAAAGGATAATAAACCCAGCCGCGCAATGCGCCTTCTAACGCCATCAATCCGTGCATCAGCGCATGGGAACTCGCTGTTCTGATATTCCGCGACACGATGGCCCTTTGAACCTCTTCAGGCTGGCCAAGATAGCGTTGGCCCCTTCTCTTGGCAAGCCAAAATCCCGGATACAGGAAGAAACCCAAGTGGGACCTTTCCCGGACTCGCAGCCCACAGCCGTCGATCTTCCGCAGAAGAGCCGACATGCGGTAGCGGCGATGATGTAAAAGCAGTTTGTCGTAAACGTCGTACAGGCGCGGCCCGGCCGGGACTTCGATGATGGCCACGCCATTCGGTTTCAGAATCCGCGCGACATGGTGCAGCGCCAGATCGTCCCGGTCGATGTGCTCCAACACGTTCAACAAGACAATTCCGTCCACGCTTTCATTCGGCAAGGGACACTTTGTCAAATCGAACTGGATGAGCGGTATACCCGGCGATTTTGCCGCAAGAGCTTCCAGCGGACCGCGAATGTAGTCCGCCCCAGCGACCGAGGCATGAGGAAACTCTTCGCGCAAGACCTTGAGCATCAGCCCCGAAGAGCAGCCAATATCGATTATTACCGGGGAAACTGAACCCGCCGGCAGCCAACGGTGTAAGCTTTTTGCCGCATGCCGGCGCGACGCACGTTCGATGTAGTGGTCCTCACCTGCAGTTTCCTCGTGAAAAACGGTCAGGCCATCGGTCCATCCGGAACTACCAACCTCATACGACAGGACTGCACTTTCCACCTTCCCGATTGAAAACCCGCGACCGTTCCAGATCGGAACCTCAGTCGCGCCCTCTGGCGGCTGAAATGCAATCGGAAAAATGGCGTGGTCCAGACCGGGCTCTAACTGCATATGGCTCCGAGGTAAAGGGCATTGTATCAGAGGGACGAAACCCTTGGAGTGGCTAACGCCGCCTCGCCGCAAATCGTTAAAGTTGAACTGGTGTTACTGCCGATGGGAACTTGAAGCCATACTGAAGCAGCAGGCGCCCTCGCGGGATGTCAGAACCCCGTCGAAAGAACCATCGGGCTCGGCAAGGTCGAGCGCGTTGCCGTTCTGCAACTGGAGTGGAAGGGAATGCAGCCTAAGGAGTGTCCTTGAAAAATAGATCCACTGCGACTAATTCTCGAACCAACTGAACATCGTAGTAGAAGATTCCGCCATTGCCGATATCGAGAAGGCCGTCGATTTCAGCCAACGCCTGATTGGTAAATAGACGAATACTCTTTTACGTGTCGAGCGTTTCCACGTGACTACTGTAGGCGGCGAGATTATCCCTGGATTGTCTGCGGCTAACTAGCGCGGCACGCGGTCAGTATGCTGGCGCGGAGACGCTCGGCCATACCAATCCGCCATCGGTGGAACTGCCGGCGTCAAAATCGCGATAGGCACTGGCGTTCTGGGCTGCTTCCAGCTGTCACCGGCCCTTATTGTAAGATACGTTCTATCATGTTGCGCGGCGTTTCGGCTGTTTGGCGGCCCCATGCCGATATGCGGCGCCTTCCGCAAGAGAGCGCGACCGCCTTCCCCGATATGCAATACAACGGGGACTCGAACGTCACCGAAGCGCAAAGGAGGTCTACCGGACGATGATGCCGGTTGCTATTCTCGCCGGAGGACTGGCGACCCGCCTGCGCCCGCTCACGGAAACAATTCCGAAAGCGCTGATCGATATCGCTGGTAGGCCTTTCCTGGACTACCAGCTTCGGCTGCTGCGCAGCAAGGGCATTACCGAAGTGGTTTTGTGCGTAGGCTATTGCGGCGAGCAGATTCGGGAATACGCCGACGACGGCAGCAGATTTGGACTTCACATCCGGTATTCTTTCGATGGCTCGCGACTCCTCGGAACCGCGGGCGCCGTCAGGCGTGCCTTGCCCCTTCTGGGACCGCAGTTTTTTGTGCTCTATGGCGACTCCTACTTGCCCTGCGACTACGAAAACGTAGAGCGCCGCTTTCTTCGCTCGGGCAAGTTGGGGCTCATGACGGTCTTCCGCAACGAGGGCAACTGGGATGCGTCAAACGTGGAGTTCGCGCGTGGCCGCATTCTGAAATACAGTAAGGTGGAACCGAGCCCCTCTATGCACCATATCGATTACGGCTTAGGAGCATTCCGCCACACTGCACTGCAAGGCGTTCCTTCAGAAAAAGCGTTCGATCTGGCTTCAGTTTATCAAGACCTCCTCCACCGTGGCGAGCTGGCCGCGTGCCGAATAGGGCAACGATTCTATGAGGTCGGGTCGACTCAGGGGATCGTCCAGTTTTCCGAATTCGTCTCGAATTCCGGGACCAACAACGACATCTAGAATATGCCTGGGTCTCTGAGCGTCAATCCGGCCCGGATTCAGGAAGTTGCCGAAGCCGATTGACGACTATTTAGTGCGCGAAGGGGAAATCGAAAGTGGCGGCATTCTTATTGACGATCGTTATCTTTGCATTCTGGTCGATCTCGGGCTATGCCCTTATCTGGGGCTTGTATACACGACGCAACCTGATGCAAAGCGCACTTTTGGCTCCGGCCGTCGGCGCCGCCACTACGGCCCTCACTGTCACAACTCTTAATAGCGCCGGCGCTCCGGTCCGGTATGGTGGCCCGGCTGCGACCGTACTACTCGTGTGCCTTTGCGGTTTTATGCTGTGGCGTTATCGCCCGATAGTTCCTATGCGCCGGCTGCTTCCTTTTGCCGTTGTTCTCGTGACGGCGGCAGTTGTCACTGGCTATCCTATGTTTCGCTATGGTTTCAACTGGGTCAGTTACGGAAATGACGATATGGCGAACTACTCGCTTGGCGCCAAATTGTTTTTGGACCACGGGGCATTCGCTATTCCAGCAGCAGGGGACATCATTAACGACCGGGACGCCAGTCTCTTCTATTGGGTTTTTTTGATAGTAGGGGCAATGCGCCACGGCGCGGAGGAGACGCTCGCCTGGGCGCTGAGCATGACCGGTCTGTCCTCTCATCAGGCGTTCATGCCTGTGATTCTCGCATTTCACCTGGTTCTGATCGCTGCGGCGGGAGCATTGGTTCTTCAAAGCAGGAGGTTTCGGAGCGCCGCCCTTTTAGTCTGCCTCGCGATGGCGTTCTCGGCATTAACCACTCTGGGAGCGCTCTACCAGTTATACGGCCAAGTGACCGGCCTCGGCGCCTTTACAGCAACTTGTGCGGTGCTGCTACGGCCGTTGGGCAGCCGGAAGTCTACCGCTGCCCTTGCAGGCATCCTAACCGCAGGCACTGCGCTATTCTATCCGGAGGTCGTGCCCTTTCTGGCTCTTTCATTTGTCGCTTATCATGGATTGGCGATCGCCCGCGGTCAAACAACACTTCGCGACATCGGGCAATGCCTCTGGCCGACAATTATATTCTCGATCATATTCTTGAACGTTTCCGTATTCGCGGCGGGCGTGACGCTCATTGGCCAGTCGAGGGCGATCGCTCCTCGCCCGGGATCGGTAGACGTCCTATTCCCGTATTATCTGATGCCTTCAGGGCTAGCGTATATTTGGGGATTCCATGCCATTGGCCAGGCCGCTGTTGGGCGTCTTCTTGACGTAGGAATCATCTCAGGCGGCATTTTGCTCATTGTTGTCTTCATTGCGAGTCTCAGTCAGGCGTGGCGGGCTTACCCCGCAGCTATCGTTTATCTGGTGATGAGTGTAGTCGGAATTCAGTTGTTCAGAGTCCAGAATGATTTTGGTACTTACAAGATTGCAATGTATATTCAACCGTTTTTGCTGAGCGTTTCGGCTGTTGCTTGGTTGAACTTATACCAACGTTTAAGGCGTTCTGTCATTGGGCGATCATTCAGCATTTGTTTACTAATGACAGTCGTTGGCTGGGGAGCAGGGGCGCAATGGTTTTACTCTCAACGGGGCATGGGGGAGGGGGGAGAGGGGCTGGTCGAGCTTCCGTACGCGTCAAGGGATGGGTTAGTTGGGCAGTTGGTCGCTCTTCCAGAACAGACCCAGGCCTTTCTGTCGGATGCGGGTAATGTAGTCTTGGCAAAGTTCGAAGCCTTCTATCGGCCTGCTTATTTCGTGACTGAGGACTTCTTTCTTGCATTCCTTGCGACGCCCGAGGCGAGCTACAATCCATTCTCTCGCATTTACCATGATGAAGTGCGAACATTGGTCGAGCAACGCGCCGCTCATTTCGAGAACGCCCTATTCGATATGCACGGGGCGCTTCTTTCGTCGAATAGGTTCCAATTTCGGCGTGAAAGCCTGGACGCCGAACTTCCTCTTATTGAGACTGGTAGTCGGGCGACGGTGCTTAACAGGAGGGTCAGCGCCGAGACCATAAGATTGGCTTGCCAGTGCGAAACGACCAACTACTTATTGTTCGTAGCATCACAATTTGGAAATTCTTACTATCTCCTTGGAGAAGAACGAGCAGACCGCCCGGCTGGTAGGGTGTCGATGTATCAGATCGAGCCGGATTATTTCTTTCACGATAGGTCCATGGTTTCACTGGGACGGGATTCTCTGTTTCGTGTTCTGAATTCCACCCGGCCATTCAGGATGGCTGTGGAGTATACCGCGTCGCTAAATGGCGACCACGACAATCGAATTCCCGCAGCCAGCACGATTGGCGACCAGCGTCACATGTTTTCCGTCGAGGGCCGTGGCTCGGCGCGGCTGTTCTCCCCCCCCATGGAACCACAGAAGATAGAAGGCGGAGATTACGTGGCGCTTGACATGGGTTCATGGGGGTGGAACTTTCCGGAACACCGGAGCAAAATAATGAGCCTCTATGGTAACCAGATTCTGGGCGATCAGCGTAAGATCGTCGGCTTCGCACGGGATATCTCGCTGGTTTCAGCTGCCGAATACGCATCGTTGAACGCGCCCGCTTCGCTTCAGTCGTTTCCAGACGACTTAGGCAACAAGAACCTGGAATATTGCGGCATTTATGAGGACGGCTGGATCGCTGAATCGAGCTATGCCGTCCTGAGCCGTCCTGAAGGAACCCCAAGCTTAGTTGTATCATTGCGGATACCAATTCTAAAAGGAAGGCTGGCTTCGAACTGGGCCGCGCTCTTGCTCGACGGCAGTGAAGTCGGCCGCCAATCGACCTCATCCGGGTCCGTCACGTTCAGAATTCCGGTCGAGCCGCCAGGCAGACACCGTATCGAACTGCGATTTGATCGGGCCGAAAGCCTCCCGGCGCCCGATAATCGGCCTGTTTCCGCTCAGGTGAGATACATGGGATTTCAGTCCGGCCGGTCTGAGACGCTCCAAGACAAACACTGAGAAGAGCTAATATCGCTCCGCCAACGTGATCTCGGTCCGGGCGCGCCGCGAAGGTGAAATTATGAGTAACCGAAAGACGTTAAAGGGTAGGTTAGATAGATATATAGAGCCAGGTTGGTCAGGCGGACGGCGAGGGGCGCATGCTCACAGGAAATCAGTGCATTCCCGCGATTGGCTATATAGGTTATCCTGAAAGTCGCAACCTGCGGACTGCCAAAGAGATGAGCTTCAGCGCCCAGTTTCTCCACGAAGCTTCCGAGATCCTAAATCGCCTCGACACTGCGACTATCGACCGCGCCGTCGCCCTGCTCGCCGATACCCGCCGGCGCAAAGGCCGCCTATTCATCCTCGGCGTCGGTGGCAGCGCCGCCAACGCTTCGCACGCCGTCAACGATTTCCGCAAAATCGCCGGCATCGAGGCCTACGCCCCCACCGACAACGTCTCCGAATTGACTGCCCGCACGAACGACGAAGGCTGGGCCACCGTCTTCGAGAACTGGCTTCGCGTCAGTCAGCTTAGCCCCAGCGACACCATCCTTATTTTCTCCGTCGGCGGCGGCACTCTTGAAAAACAAGTCAGCCCGAACCTCGTCGCGGCCTTGCAATTCGCCAAACAGGTTGGCTGCAAAATCATCGGCATCGTCGGGCGGGACGGCGGATTCACCGCGACCGTGGCCGATGCCTGCGTCCTCATCCCGACCGTGAATCCGGCGCACGTAACCCCCCACGCGGAGGCATTTCAAGCAGTTGTCTGGCACCTGATGGTATCTCATCCCGATTTAAAGGCCTGCGAGACCAAATGGGAATCGGTTCGCTAGCCGCCCGCCGACGGGCCGTCTTTCTCGATCGCGATGGCGTCCTCAACCGCGCCGTTGTCCGCGATGGCAAACCGTATCCGCCGAACTCCGTCGACGCTCTGGAAATTCTGCCTGGGGTGCCGGATGCTCTGGCGGACCTGAAAACGGCCGGCTTCCTCCTATTAGTGATTACAAACCAGCCGGACGTCGCAAAAGGTATCCAATCGCGTGAAGCGGTTGAAGGTATTCACGGGCGGCTTCGGGCTGAATTGCCGCTCGACGACATTCTTGTCTGCTATCACCAGGATGAGGACGCCTGTCATTGCCGCAAACCTGAACCCGGACTTCTGCAGGAGGCAGCCGCGCGCCATGGGTTATACTTACCATTTTGCTTTATGGTGGGTGACCGCTGGCGTGACGTTGATGCAGGCTCCCGAGCAGGCTGCCGAACCATTCTCCTGGACTACGGCTACCGCGAACGCCTACCCGAGAATCAGCCTGCCGCTCGCGTGAGGTCCCTCCGAGAGGCCGTCGACTGGATTTTGGCGCGCGTGACGCCATAGGATACAAATGTGAGATTGGTTTCCGATTTGCGCACAAAGATCTTTGCGGACGGCGCCGATAAAGCGGCCATATTGGAGTTGTACGCCAAACCGTGGGTAAGGGGGTTTACGACGAATCCCACCCTCATGCGAAAGGCCGGCATTCGGAACTATGAGGCGTTCAGCCGTGAGATTTTAGCCGCTATTTCCGACCGCCCGATCTCCTTGGAGGTGTTTGCCGACGATTTCGACGAAATGGAGCGCCAGGCTCGAATCATCGCTTCTTGGGGTGAGAATGTCTACGTCAAAATCCCGGTCACCAACACTCGTTCCGAACCCGCGCTGGACTTGATTTGCCGGCTTTCTCATGCGGGCATCAAACTGAACATTACGGCCATCATGACGCTCTCACAGGTGCGCGACGTTGTCGCGGCGCTCGGTGGAGGCGCACCTTCCTGCGTGTCTGTCTTCGCGGGCCGTGTTGCCGATACGGGCCGGGATCCGCTTCCCCTGATGACGGCTGCGGTAGAGATGGTCCGAACGTTCCGGGGAATTGAGTTGATTTGGGCGAGCCCGCGGGAGTTGCTGAATGTCGTTCAGGCGGATCAGATTGGCTGCGACATCATTACCGTCACGTCCGACATTCTGAAGAAACTCGATTTGATAGGTCGCGATCTTGCGGATTATTCGTTAGATACTGTCAAGATGTTTTACAACGACGCTTGTTCTTCGGGGTATTTCTTGTAACTCACTGCTTCCCGTTCCACGTATAACCGCTATGGGGCAACCGGTTTCATCGAGGGCGGCCAGGGCTCGGCTGCAATTTGAAATACGCGGAAATTCAAGATTCGCGGGTCGTTCGGGATTCGCCCTCCGCCGCCATCCACATGCAATTTGAACTCGTTAGGCTTGCCAGTTTCAGCCGGAATGAAGAACTTAACTGCCTTTCTGCCCTGGACCAATACAGCCGCTACCTGCCGTCCGGAATCGTCGAGAGCCTTCAGGAGACACTGCCCGCCCACGCCCGGTCCGGCTTCCACCTCCATTGAAACCTCCAGATCGCCGGTCTTTTGCGGTGTGATCAGGATTTGCGCGTCATTCTCCACCCAGCGGAAATGCTCGCGGTGAAAGATCTCGATCGGCCCCCAGCCGCTCCCCAATTGCAGATTCGGGCCCTGGACGACATCGACCGGCCCGGTCGATGTCGCAGGCTCAAAGCCCAGGAATTTGAGTTGCGCGCCCACCATACGGCCGTCACCGGCAGGCAGTTGCTGCGATGCGCTGAAGGCCACTGTTACCCGCCGTTTTCCCGGCTGATTCTTTACGGGCGCCGAGAACTGAAAGTCGCCTAGGCCGACCGACCGGCGCCCCATTTCCCTGCCGTCCACCAGGAGCGTCACGTCGGTTTTGAACGCCGGATCGCCGATTTCGGGGATGGTTCCGCGAACGGACGCCACCTGATCGCCGCCTGGTTGCTGGAGATTCGCGGAAGCCGTGCCGGCAATCCAGCCGTCGGCGTAGATGCCGGAGGCGTCCACCTGCGGATTGCTCAGATCGGACGGAAAATGGTCCAACTGCGAGGGGGCTGTTCCGCTGGGATGTCCGCACGAAACCAGTACGACGAAAATTACTCCTACGGCGGTTGCGTCCGCACGAGCCATTCTCTGAAAATGTAACAATGGCATTAATAGGTCCGAATCAGGATTGTAGCGTGGCTAACGCCAGGAATCCATCAATTCTGGGGAGAGGGAGCCGACGCGAGCCGAGAATAATCAAAAATAATGATGTAAACTAATCGCTTTTGCTGATATTATACGTAGATATCTAATGCGTCTCTGCCGCCTATTGGCGGAATCCGATGCCTGAACCTTTAGTGACCGTCGTAACGCCTTCGTACAATCAGGGAAACTTCATCCGCGCTACCATCGAGAGCGTCCTTAGCCAGGCTTATCCGAGCGTGGAGTACATCATTATGGATGGCGGCTCTACCGATGAAACGGCTTCGGTGGTCAAGGATTACGCAAGTCGGCTGACGTTCATCTCCGAAAAGGACCGCGGCCAGTCTCACGCCATCAATAAGGGTTTTCGCATGGCCCGCGGCTCGATCCTCGCGTGGCTGAATTCCGACGATGTCTACCTCCCAGGCGCCATCCGCAACGGCGTGGAAGGGTTCTCCCGGGATCCGGCTCCAGGCGCTGTGTATGGAGAGGGCTATTTGATTGATCGCGAGGGAAAAATCACTTGCCGTTTCCCTCACACGATACCTGTGAATCTGTGGCGGCTCACGCATGTTTCCGATTACATCCTGCAGCAAAGCGTGTACTTTCGGAAAGATGTTCTGGATGAGGTAGGGTACCTGGACGAGGATCTGCATTACGCGATGGACTGGGAGATTCTCATCCGCATCGGGAAAAAACATCCGCTCGGGTATATTCCGGAATATATGGGATGCCTGCGGGAATACGCGGAGGCGAAATCTTCGTCAGGGGGCGCGCGCCGGGTTCGTGAGATACGGGACATGCTGCGACGCCATACGGACAGATATCTACCGCCCGGATATATAGTCTATGGCTTAGATACCCATCACGAGATTTGGTGTGAGCGGATCCGGCGGACCGCGATGTTAAGGCCCATTGCGGGAAAGCTGCAGTCTTTAGTCAAACTCGCTGCCGGTCTGACTATCTGCTATATGGATCGGTATTCGCAAGGGCTGTACACGGACGGTTGGGCCGGTCCGGTACTCCGCTACATGTTGCATCCCGGATCGGGGCCTCTAATCGTCGAGGGCACGGTGCCGGCTTGGGGCAAGGCGTTCCGCGGGCAGAAACTGAGCATTGTCGCCAACGGGCGCACCTTGGGCAGATTCCCTCTTGCCGCCGGCGATTTCAGTATTCAGGTCGAACTTCCGCCTGATCTGGCCGGCCAATTGCTCCGCCTGCGGATCAAAGCTTCCCGGTGGATCATTCCAAGCGGCTTCACTTTGCAGGGTGATCACAGGCGCTTGGCCTATCTTGTTAAGGGAATTCGGTGGCTTCGGGAGTCCGAACGGGATCAAGCCGTGAGAACCAATGCCGTGACAGTGGGCAACTAACGTCCACACGTTTCGACTCGTCACCATTCTGGACTTCGATGCCGTGGAACGCTGGAAACCCGGAACCATCCCTTGCTGCGGAAGACCATGCCAGTCGGCCCGAAGAGCGTCTGGGCGCGACTTCCGCTTCGATGCAGACCGCAACGGGCGCCAGTGCGTCGGCGAGTAAGGTAGCCACGAGTCGCTGCTTGCCACCATTGCCGGTCGCGAAGAGTTTGTACACTTAGGGGCAAAGACTGTCAGGCCGGCGGCGCTGGGAGTCGTGGCGACCAGCGACAGGCTATTCCCTCGTGCAACAAACATCGTTACCGATGAAACGCTCGCCGCGTGGCCCATCTGAGGCGCTACCGTAGCTTAGTTTAGCCAAGTGCTCATATTCGGAAATAAGGTGACGTATTATGTGTGCCGGTAGGGTGACGTGTTCTGTAACCTTGAATCGGAGGTGTCGCCCTTCGATGCCAAGAATAAGCCCATATGACATGCGCCTCTCCGCTGAGGAGCGGCTGTCACTGGAACCTATGGCCCGAAAATATACGTCAGTGTATTGCGATGTAATCCGCGCCAAGATCATCCTTCTTGCCGATGAAGGTTTGCCCAACGACCTGATCGCGGCAATACGGGCAGCACGCAGCCACGCGCAGCCACCAGCGACGGCCCAGAAAGATTCACTGCAAATTGCCCTTTCCAGCTTTACTGGCCGGCTCCGCTCTGGAATTCTTCCTACCGCCATCGGTCCCGAGGAAGACGTCGTCTGGGGCGATTGGGGGCAGGCGATCGAGATCAATCTCTTGGGAACGATGTTGACGTGGCGCGCCGTCCTGCCATTGTGCCGGCGGCGGCGAGCCGGGATAATCGTGAACCTCGGGCGGCGGAGCTACCACGCCTTTACCGAGATTCAGCGCTTATGCCGCTTCGAAAGCCGCGCTGTTGCGTTTCACGGAGACGCTGGCTGAGGAACTCGCAGCGCCGGAATCGAGGCGAACGCCATCGCGCCGGGAGCCTTGAATACGCGTCTGCTCGATGAAGTCCTCGCCGCCGGAGCGGATCGCACCGGAGAAGCAAGCTACCAGCGATCCATCGAGCAAAAAGAAAAGGGAGGCGCGCCGATGGAAAACTCCGCCGGGCTTTGCGCGTTCCTTCTTTCCCGCCTCAGCGACGGAATCAGCGGGAAAACTGATGAGCGCGGTGTGGGATCCCTGGAGTGACCTCCCCGAGCTTCTCGCTCAAGCGGATTCGAGCGATATCTATCTATACGCTGCGACGCATCGTCCCCAAGAATCGTAGTTTTGATTGGTAATCAGTGTCCTTGTTTTGAGACATCGGCAGCATCCGGGGCGATCACGAAGCGCCCGGCCTGAATCCCGGCGGCCAGGCGCTTCGTTGCCAGAGAGCGGGATGGCCCCGTGAGATGATTGCCGCCGTCCCAGCTCCTTAGGCCGTCGACTGGAATCGCCACAAAGCACCGCGTGTTCAAGGACGGCGCTATTCGGATGCGCGCGGATTGCGCCTGGTACCATGCCGGAAATTCCGGCATCGGCCTCGCCCAAGGCACGAAGGTCATGGTGAGATCGGCGCCAAGCGCGGTGGCTTGTTGGCGGAGCGTTTCGCTGACCGTGATCTGGCCATCGCTGATCCGCCAGTCAACGCCGCACGCCATGGATGCCGCCGCGACCTCTGTATCGCGGACCGCCTGATCGGGATAGAACGTTCCTTCGACCGGATGCCAGGCCAAAACGACATCCCCAGTGTCCCATTCCCGCTGGACCAGCATTCCGTAGAGGAAACGCTGAACGTGCAGTCCGTCTTGGGCAAATACGAGGCGCGGCAGCGCCGGATCGAGCGCCCAGTCCCAGAGATACCTGGCCCAGATCTGGAATACCGAGGTATAAGCCTGGATCAAATCGCGCCTTTCGCTTTGCTGGGCACAAATTCGCTCCTTGGAGATGTTCAACATCCCCGCCTCGGCGATCACGGAACGGTGCGAAATCCGGTTTCTGCCCAGAATTTCCAGGCCGAAGCCGGCACTCTCACCGCACCCGAGCCCGAGGTTGTAGGCGCGAACGGTGTGTCCCGGCTTCGACAGGAGAGACCCGAGCTCGCCCGCCGATAAGCCGAATTCCATGTGCGACGAGCCTGTCAGGAAAACGTCTGCGGGTTTTAAGCGAGAGCCGATATTAAATAAGCCGTGGAGAAAAATATCATGTGCGGTGTCCGATCCGGCCGCCGAATATTCCGCAGGAAAGGACCGGCGGAATGTTGGAAAATCCGGCCGCGGCGGTCGCTGCCCCGGCGCCGCGGGGAAACGGCTGATAAGAAGCAGTGCCGTGAACGAGGAGGTTGAGAAGCCCAGCCAATATCTGCGCCAAGTCATAACGCCACTCAGAATTTGAAATAGATGAACACCTTCGAAGGTGCGAGGATGACCACATCAGCGACGCCCGCCAGTGCAGTTGTGAGACCCAGCGCCCCTGGAATCCAGCGTCGCGGCATCCGGACGATGCCAAGCTCAAAGGCTTGGTGAAGCAGCGCGCCGAGGCCGAAACCGGCTGCGAGCCGGATCGGCGGATGGATGACCATGCTGGCCGCTGACCGGTCGCCCAGCGCGCCGAGGAACGTGAGCGCGGAATGAAGATTGGCCGACCTGAAGAAGATCCAGGCTAAGGTGACCCAAATCTGGGTGATGACGAACCAACCGGCTCGCGCCGCGCCGCGGCTTCCGTTCCAACCGCTTTGGTTCAAACCGAGGGCGCGCTCGATCACCAGCCCCGCGCCGTGCAGCGCGCCCCAGATGACCAAGGTCCAGCCGGCGCCGTGCCATAATCCGCCCAGTAACATTGTAGCCATGAGATTGATACTGGTTCGCCAGCGTCCGGCTCGACTGCCTCCGAGCGGCCGGTACAGATAATCACGCAGCCAGCGCGACAGCGTCATATGCCAGCGGCGCCAGAACTCCTGCAGGCTCGACGCGAGCATCGGCTGCCGGAAATTCGGCGGCAATCGATACCCGAGAAACCGGCTCATCCCGAGCGCCATAAGGCTGTATCCGGCGAAATCGGCGTAGATCTGACAATAATATAGCCAGGCAACAGCCCAGTGATCGGCGCCCGTCGGGACGAATGCCCCGGTGCCGTCCCAAATCGGATCGATCAACTGCGCGATATTGTCGGCGATGATCGACTTCAAAAATATGCCGGAGACGAACTGATAAAGGCCGACCGGTAAATCGCCCAGGACATCTCTGCGTTTGCCGATTTGCGGAAAGAATTGCCAAGCTCGCACAATTGGTCCCGCGACGAGATGCGGAAAGAAAGAAAGGTAGAACAAATACTCCCGGACTCCGGCACGGCGGACTCGGCGGCCCTGCAAATCGACGAGATAACTTACCAGATGAAATGTGTAGAACGAAATTGCGAGCGGCAAGCCGAGATCATGATGCGGGAGCGTTGTCCCGGCCACTCCGTTCCATGAATCGATGAAGAAGTTGAAGTATTTGAAGTAGCCGAGGGCGAGCAGGTCGGCCGCAATCATCCCGGCCATCAGATACCGCGAGGCCCGGTCGCCAGCTCTGTCGATGCCAATCGTCGCGGCGAAATTGATAGCAATCACGCTGAGAAACACAAGCAAGGAGACATGGCCCCAGGTCGCAAGGAACATAACACTTGCGGCGATGATCAGCCATTCCCGAAGGCGGACAGGAACGATGACATAACGAACTGCTGCGACAAGCGGAATCAAGAGAACTAAGAAAAGAGTGTCAATGTAGGTCATTCGCGAACGTCCGTTGCAAGCTGAACCTGAGGTTTTGGAAACATATTTGGTTCTGAAAAAGCTGCACCTACGACATCGATGAAACATCGTCCCTCTGGCCAGGAACGCGGCGCTGGGTCAACATTCCGATGACCTCAGCGGAGACTGAAATAGTATAAATCAACTGCGGTTCGCCATTCGACCGAGATTTTCGGGGTCGATGTGACGCAAAGAGGATCCTTGGCTGCCGGATCAGAAGCCGCCGGCGGAGTAGTGATCTTCGATCCAAAACCGCGCGCATTGTCGCGCGTCCCGCGGCGCAGGCGGACGTCCAAACGGGTCGCGCCCGATTTTCAAGGCCGACTGCGCAGCGCTGAGCCGACCGAGTAGAGGTGCCGAAGCCTGTCCTGCCGGCTTTTCGGCTTTGCTCGCGCAACCGACGAAATGGTCGCAGTTGTGGGGCCACATCGCGATACTCTGCTTCGCGAGGGAAATTGGCGCTTCGTGGTCTTGGCCGAGCTCGCGCATAAGTAGCGATTACGCTTCGACTGTTATTCCGAGATTGTCCGAGATTGAGTCGGGTGGGCCCTGTTCCGAACGTTACAGGGCAGATTTACGCGGGCTCCTCAGGAAGCCATCGAGTCTGCGTGGGTTCACTTGTCTGGTTCCGACTTTTCCCGCGTTATCAACCGAAGCGGTTCGTTTGGATCGAAATGGAACTCGTCTCGCGGTAGCGTGGCCACGGCCTTGCGAGCTTTGAAGGCTGCGATCCTCTGCCGGACCTCGTCCTCGCTTGGCTTACGCACAGACTCCCCGTCGGCGACTCTGGGAGGAATGGGGTTCGCGTCAGCCGCGATACGCCTTGCGGAATTCCTGTTCCTTCGCGATCGCGCTCGCAGGAAATCGTGGAGCGTGCTTATCGAAACCTGAAGCTGACATTTTTCCGCGAGTATCTCCACGATGTCCCTGTACGTGCGCGCGCGGCGACGCAACCCTAACGGCGGAAGATTTCGCAAAAGTGATGGACCTTTTGAAATTCCGCCCGATGCAACTCTGCATGTTTTTAAAGGTGCTGGTCGGTACTGAAGAAATGGTTCGGATGATACTTCAGGCGATTGGGGTGGCAAAGCAGGGCTGAATGGTCATTAGCTTCAAAACGGATCGCCGACTTGGTGACGGTGCCTATTCAGTCGTCTATGAATTAAATGGTAGGGCATTCAAGCTGTTTAAGCGTTATCCCCAAGTTCCTCCGAGGCAGACCGAAGAGGGCCGAAGACTGACCTATCAGCACCAGTGCGAAGCCTATGAGCTTGCTTCATGCGATTCGCTCCTCAAGCATCACATAGCGACATTCTACGGACGGGTTGCTATTGAAGATGTGATCGACACGGACGGACGAAGTGTCAAGGACTCGTACCTCCTGGATTGCTGCTACGCGCGCACGATGCCGCGAAACAGCGGCGGCGGAAACGGCACGGGATCAGGCCCTGCCGCGTCGCTCTGGAGGTTATTGGTGGCGAAGAAACCAAACTGGCGTCCGCACTTCGCCTACCTGAAATTGAGAGGTTCGCCCACATCAAGAAAGCAGCCGACAGATTTGCGGAGATTGGGATTGAAGTTATCGATTCATCCCTCTTCGAAGCTCGTGATCCCGAACTCTTCAAGTTTATCGACTTTGAACTTCCGTACTACTGAGCACGTGGTCATCCTCCAGTGCGACAGCCGGGTCGGCGTCTACATCGCCTTTTTGACGTTTTGTCCGATACAGTTTACGTGGGAAGAACTTTCGCACGACGCTCAACAGTGTGGCTGGAAGGAAGGGTTTCTTCACGAACTCAAAATCCGCATCCGGCCTTGCATTTCCAGAAACCAGAATGACCGGCACAGCGGGGAAGGTCGCTTTGATGGCCTGGGCAAAACTCAAGCCGTCGCCATTGGGCATTTGGATATCACTGACGATCAAATCCACGCCGCCGCCAAGTTCTTGTACAATCTGGAGGGCGTGGGCACCGTCTTGGGCTTCCAGAGTTCGAAAGTCTTCCCTTTGCAGGATCGTGCTCATGTACCGCCGAACTGACGGCTCATCATCGACAACCAGAGAAACCGGCATAACTCTCAAGGCGATCATTGCTACTCGCAGGGTTACGCAAACATGCCTGGCCAATCCGGGGTGTGGTCGGATAGTTCAAAAGAACCACGGTGTGAGAATCACGAAAATGGAACTTTGGATATTGATTTCGGGTAGGCGAGCGGTAGGAACTCAACTGGGCCAAGGTCTGTCCAACGTGAATCGCCGGCGAATGCAGGTATCTAGCGAATGGGGACAACTCGGTGAGCACGGCTACAGCGATTGGTTCACGATTGGGATAGTGCGGGGGGGGCGCACAAAAGGCTCCGCTTAAACCAAGCTGGACCGAACGGCCCTGACCGGCAACGTCATCGGCGCTGCTGAGGTGTACGTGCCCGCCTCCTGGCTCAACGTCATAGAAAAGCCGTCGTCCTTGGTATCATCCAGAGGATAGAGCGTTCCAAAGCCGAGATGAAGCCTGATTCGAGTCACGAAATTCCTGCCCGCCCGACCTTCGAGGAGTTGAAGGCGCTCCGTGACATGGCTTGGGCAAGTTTCACCGAGAGACGGGAATTCGAGTGGCGAGTTGCGCTGGGCCTGTGGACGGCGCTGGCAGCTTTCACCAGCCTGACGCTTGGCAAGGACGTGCAGTTCCAGGGAAATGCCCCAATTATTTGCGCCGTCGTGGTTGCCATCTTCCTTGTTAGTTTGCACGTCTTCTTCGTCGCCGGAATCATCAAAGGGAACAAGGTAGATCGAGCGTTGGCGCACCACTATCTTGAGGAGATGCGCCGAGCAGCGGGGTCTGTTCTGCCGCCGTCCCTTCAGCAAAGAGTCTTGGCGCACCAAAAGCAGGTGGGTTTTCGGAGCTACGCCCACGTATTTCAATTGGGCGTTACCGTCGTCCTGGCCACAACCGCAGTTCTTGCTGTGCTCTGGAAAGCTCATTGAAGGTGGGTCGTCTCGCAAAACTCGGAGCCACAATCGAGGCTGCGGATTGATCTGTAGGCACTGACTACCGCCCCGTCTGCCCCGTCGCCTTCGCCTCTTCGGGGCCGATCACCTTTTCAGCGAGAGCCGCCATCAATTCATCCTGATCTTCGTAAAAATGCGTCTTCAGCACCCACGGATACATTCTAAAGAAATCGAACATGCCGGGCTCGGTCTGCGAGTTGAGAAGCACTGGCTGAATAGGAACGGAGGGGTTAGATGGAACAACGCCCTGAAGTTCCTGGAGTACGCTCTTGGCGTCGGTGAGGTAGGCGATTACGAACCGTGCCATGTGCGCCAACGTCGATACCGTCTCGAACGTCGTTTTGTTCGACGGTTTATCGAAATCAAAAAGCACTGGCATGTAGTCCCGCTTGCGAAGCTCATCTCGAATCGCATCGAGGATTTTCTTCCGCTCGGATGTGAACCGGCCAAGGATGAGGACGACCTTCGTAGTGATGGTGTCGATGATGTGGCGGATGTTTTGGTTGTTCAGGAGTAGGTAGATGAATTGGGCGACTTCGAGGTTGTCAACAGTGATCTGGGGTTCGCCCGGCGGCGTGATAACGAGGTTGCGATGGGACAATGGAGTGCCAGTTACACTCCAAACAGCAGCGCCGAAGATCATAGCATCGGCAAAATCCGCACCTTCAATACTGGCGTCTACTAAACTAACTTACTGAAGATTCGCCGAACGGAACACAGCGCTGCTGCAGTCAGCACCACGTAAACTACTCTTCGTAAGATTACACCTAGTGAAATCCGAGAATCGAAGCACTGCGTTTCCGAGATTCGCCCACCGAACCTGAGAATCCGAGAAATCGCACTCCGAAAGATCAAATGCACTTAAATTCGAGTTGTCCAGATTAGCATGTCGAAGATCCATCGGCTCGCGGTTGTGCACTCTCCACTTGTTCCATCGTCGCCATCCAGTCCGAAGTTTTAACATAGTTAGGGGGTAGCCATTTAGCACTTTCGCCAAGCCTTTGTTTAAGACGGACGGATCAATCTGCCGCCGACGTATGGGAATTGCTGAACCCCTGTGCTTTCGAAACGGCGGCGAAGAAGTTATGCGCCCGCTCGGGTTGGGGTTTTGTCGGGGCCGTCCTCTTGGGCATCACCGATAGTCTACAGCTTGTGAATCGCCTATTGGCAGTCCTGGCGGGTTCGCAACAGAAGGGTATCAATACTGCGAAAAAGTTGCCACGTCCTTTTGCGGATCGTAGCAGACTAAACCATGGCGTTTTGCCGACCCCGCAATGGCGGGAGCCGACGCAATGGCAATCGTCGGCTAAAGGGAAATGAGGCGAAATAGCGGATTGCATCGGAGGACGATAGACCACGGACGGCTGCACTCCTCTTCCTCGGGCAGCGCATCAATAAGGGTGATTACGTCATCTTCGAGAGCCTGTACTGCCTTCTCACCTTCGGCTAGGAGGGCTCGTCACCTTCGTCGTTGCCTGAACGGATCGTGGCGAGTATGTTTAATGCTCCAAGGCCAGCGACCCTCAAACCGGAAGGCAGGGGAAACGGCCAAACGGAATTTGCTGAAGCGACAGGAACTCGACGGGCTGCTCAAGATAGCGATGTCCCATTTGCCCAGGAAACTTTGGCGACGATCAGTTTCTTGTTCGGGCCGGATCTGTGTTTCGGACTGGACGGGGAGACGGATGGCTTCACGCCGCTCGATCTAACGTGAGTTCTTCAACGCCACCAACTATTGCATTTGCGGCTCACGAGGAAAAAGAGGGCGGGTCTGGAAGTCTGGAGCGATCCAACCCAAAAATCTGTCCAGCATTCAGAATAATTCCCTTTTGCTTTTCGTCCAGTTCACTCCAGCTAAGATTCATCATGGGTACGTTGCCCAGATGGAACTGTAGGACTCTCTGTCGCCCAGTTAGTTGACTCCAGAGGTCAATCGTCGTCTGTTCGTTTCCCATGCCCCAAGTATAGCATAACTGGGTGGTTGACGCTTTAAATAGGGGTAACGGAAAGTTCCAAAGACGAATTAGAGTAACTTATTCAGCACAGGCAGACTTTCCTAGCCGTCTTCACTGGAGTCTTCTTCAGCGCCGCCCTTTTTGATAGCATCCTTCTTGGGCACTGCCTGGCTACGCTACCGCCTTTTTCGCCGCCCATCGTTTCTTCAGAGCGGCCACGATGTTCGCCCGACCAGCTTTGCTTAGCTTGCGTTTCGGCTTTGCGGGTTCCGACTTAGTTGGCGCCGATGGCTTAGATTCCCCCTTGATCTTGGCCCATCTTGCTTTCTGCGCCAAGGCCATTTTTCGCCTTGAGGCAGCAGAGAATTTCTTCCGTTTTCCTGTGGGAGCTTCCGGCGTGGCAGTGGCTTTGGCAGGACTACCGGACAGAATGGCTCGGAGTTCATTGATCTTTGAGTCCAGGTGCCGCTTCTTTTCCTCGAAGCCCTCGATGGCGGCAGTCAAAACTTCAGTACTGAGTTTAGGTGGCATGTGAAAGCCTTCTCCTCCTATGGCAATTCCTTCAGATTTATCTTGACACACCATCTGATAAAATTCAAAAGCGTTACTCAATAAATAACGATTCGCAGGGCAAGGACTAGTTGTCCGGAACACTTGAGGGCTCTTTTTCACTCGGGAGAATGTTTGGTTCTTGATTTCCGCAGGCGGCTATACGGCACGTCGTCGGCAGCGGGGCAAGGTCGGCCTCCTGTAGCGAAATGGGCGACGTGGGGTTATGCTCGAACTATTATGAAGTTCAAGATGAAGGACACGTACCCTCCTCCGAAGAGGCTTACCCTCAACCCTTTACAGTTTCTTGTCTATATTGATGGCTACAATCTTTACAAGGGCATTAACCACGAAGATCCACCTGATCTGTTGCGGCTTGGTTGGAGCAACTATCAGAAGCTCGGCGAACGTCTGGTCGATCTTTCGTTTGAGCACATGTCGAACGAGAGAACCGTGACGGTCAAGTATTTTACAGCTATCGTCGGGAAGGACAGCGGCTCGTCTGGCGAGATTCAACGTCAAAAACTGTGGCTGGAGGTCTTGGAGACCGAAGCACGAACCTTGGAAGTTGTGGGCGGATTGCATAGATCATACACGGAGGCTTTCAGCGACAGGCGGGAAAAGATGACGGATGTGAATATCGCCATTCACGCCGCCAGAGACATTCTCGAAGTGAAGCGAGCCGGTGTGGGTGCTCGTTTCGGGGGACCTCGACTTTATGCCAGTCGTAGAGTGTGCTGCTCGTGCCAACATCCCTGTGACGGTGTTCTTTCCGCAGGAGCATCCTCTCTATGCCTTGCGACCCGGCGTGACGTACTCGGATCGAGTCGAGATACCATTACAGTGCTCACAGGCTTCGGCATTCCACAAGTCCCAAGCTCCCGATCCTTCGCAGAACGGGCAGATCTCTTCGAAACCTTCGGATTCTTACATCGTGTCGTCGGGCGCTATCGTGACCGGCTCCGCTGGGCTGCTATCCGGTTGACGAGGTAACTGGCGGAAGCGACTACCCCAATGACATGCCGATCCTGCGCATTTTCATTTTCAAGCTCCTGCAAGTCCAAAGAATCCAGGATAAAACGGCTATTCGGCAATACTTCCTGCCGAATGGCCTCCCTGACCTCCTCGGATACCCCGGGCGGCAAAGCGGTAATCACATCCTCGATTTCCCGTTGCACTCGGATGTTCATTGCGGTGGTTAGAGTTTCCCGGAGGTTCCGTCCGGCGTTCGGTGATGGTTGGTTCTTCATGTGGTGCTCCTACCCCGAGACCTCGATGGGCTCATGGGCAGAAGTATTTAGAGTTTAGCGGCGGTGGGTGCGAGGGCTGGGCGGCATCCTGTCGGGCTCAGCGGCCTACTCACCTGGACGCTGGCTTCCTCCCACGCTTTTTCGGGATGGTTCCCTTCGCCACCCTACGTCGCCTGCTCTCTTCGGCTGGGAACGTGAAAAGTGCCGAAACATCAACCGATAGCGCTGAGGCCAATAGTTCAATCGTTTCGAATGATGGTGCACTGCTTCCACGTTCAATCAAGGATATGAAACCTGGGCCAGTGCTGCCGCCGCCCAATTCGCTTAGTGCAACCTGACTCAATCCCCGTTCGATGCGAAGCGCACGAAGTCGCCGTCCAAATCGTTCTCGAAGGCTTGCCATGCCAAAGCGGAATGATCCCGCAATTTGGGAGGGTCAAAATCAAGTGAAATTATGAGTTGACAGTACGGTTGGGCTCGGCGTAAAATCCCGATTGGAGCAAAGACAGAGTTTGGAGGGGCCGGTCCGTAAGCACCGTACTCAGAAACATCTGGGCGCTGGAAACGCACGATGAATAAAGACATTTTGGAGCAACGATGTGCCGGAGATGAGGGCACGGTATCATTCTGAGAAGACGACATCCCGCAAATACGTTCGTGGTCCCATGCCAAGGATCTTCGTGACCGCAATAGTGTTACGACGTAAAGGTCGATTTGTGACGTACCGGAGGGATTATTCGTATTTGAAGCAAGCGTTGCGATGGTGTCGCAAGTGGTCGTTTAACGACGAATCCTTCAGTTCGGCTGAGATCCGAGACTTGAGCCGATCCGATCCCCCACACCACACTTGGACTGGCCGTCAGATATGGAACGATACAGATGGTCTCTTGTGGTATTACCCGAACGTATCCCCAGAAGACGGTGCACCATTGGCGACTAGATCTTCCGGTTGATATCTCCATTCCTTTGGATGGGCTGCAGTTTCTTTTTTCAATAAGTCTTACCCAATGATTCCTGCCGCTATTTGCTTTAATGGTTAAGTTTCAATCATTTACGAAGGAGGGTTACAGATCGGCACAAGTGCGAAGGAAGCGCTCATGCTGGGTGAGCTCTTGAGCGCAAATCTTCCAAAGTGCTAGACTTGAGTTTCCTCGGGGGTTGTAGCTCAGTTGGTTAGAGCGTCTGCTTCACACGCAGAAGGCCCACGGTTCAAGTCCGTGCAACCCCACCAATTTCCATTCTTTCGCACAGGAATTGGCCCCGACGATCTCGTGGACCTTGGGAGGCTTTCGTACGTGTGTGTACACGCAAGGTAACCTAAATCACGTGGTTTTGCTCAAAACCAGAGCCGTTACCTTCCTTTTGTTACGTTTATGTTGTATCCCGTAAGTTATTGAAAACAAATGGATAGTACTCAAAAACAGAGTCGTAACGTGTGAAGCAGGCGCTCTAACCAACTGAGCTACGCGCCCAAATGGGGACCTCTCCTGATTCTAAACCACCTCCTGAATTTCCGAAACTGTCCGGCCTACCCAAAGTGCGCGACATAAAAATGATGGATTTCGGATTTTCTTTTTTGGGGGCCAGACCCGTTATCGGCTTTGGTCGACGACCGATCCACTCTGCTCCGGCAGATCGCCGAACTTGGCGACTTTCAGCCCGGTTCCATTACCAGTGCGACCCGGCGCTGTGGCAGCCCCGCTTGCCATTGCGCCAAACCCAATGCCCCCCGGACACGGCCCTCATTTTCAACTCACTCAGAAAATCGATGGCAAGACGGTGACTCAGAATCTGCCCTCTCCGGCAGCCGTCCGTAAGGCGGAGAGTGAGATCGCCGAGTTCCGTAAGTTCCAGACCCTGACCGGCGACTTGGTCGATGTCAATCGTAAGATCTGCCGCATGCGGCCCGTGGAGCAGACCGTGCCGACGGCCCAGGAAAAAAAACGCCGCAGGCCATCCAACAAGAAGTTGCCCGCGAAGTAAACCAGTTCCTACGGATGGTTTTTCAGGAGCGCGGCAAGAATGGCTGGCTCGATCTGGAAGCCGTCGGGGGCGCGTTGCGATCCGCCATGCACCAGGCCGGGGCTTCCGCGCTGACTCAACTGCTGCGATACGACCCGCCCGACGCGGACCACCGCACGATTCCGTGTCCCTGCGGACACTCCGCCCACTACAAGGAATTGCGATCCAAGACCCCAAGACCGTGCTCACCGTCTTGGGGCCGGTCGAACTCACCCGCCCCTATTTCCTGTGCGCCGATTGCTCCCAAGGACAGTAACCCGGCGGTACCCGGCGGACGCTGAACTGGGTGTTGCCGGTCTGGAATCGTCCCCCGGCGTGAGACACATGCAAGCCGTGGTGGGCAGTGAGATGCCGTTCGCTCCGGGGCGCGAGCCGATGAAGCTGCTCGCCGGTCTGGAGGTTACCGCCAAAGCCATCGAACGCGCCGCCGAGGCCATTGGCACACAGATCGCCCAGCGGGACGAGCAGGAAATCAGCCGTGCCAAACAACTCGTCCTGCCCGTGGTTTCGAAACGGAACATTCCGATCATGTATGTGCTGATGGACGGCGTCCAGGTCCCGGTCATAGCCGCCGAAGCCGACGGACGGGCGGGCAGGATCGAGGGACAGCGCGCCCGCACCCGCGAGTGCAAGATCGTGTGCGTGTTCACGCAGACCACTGTGGACGAGGAAGGCTGGCGGTTTTGGCGACTGCGTGCCCTTGGCGCGCTGCAAGTACGATATCTTCAGCTGTGAGCCGTAATGGCGGCTTGTCCAAAGTCCGAGCGACGTCTTTTCGCCCCCTTTCGATTGCGTCGCGCACCCGTGCCAGGGTCGCTCTGAGCGACGCGAACGCCTCCACGCATCCGCGCCTGCCACAAGCGCAGACGGGACCATTCCTATCGCTCACAAGGTGGCCGATTTCCCCGCCACTTGGGTTGCGCCACGGAACATTCGTCCGTCCAGGAAGATGCCTGCTTCGATGCCGGCGCCGATCTGGACTTAGATCGCGATGCGATGCCGGCGGCCTTCGGCCACGTCAAATGCAAGGCAAGAGCGACGGCGCGCGCCCGGTCGTCCAATGTAATCTCCGTTTTGAACGTCGCTCGCAACGCCTCCGCCAGCGGCAGGCGGCGCCAGTGGGAAACTCCCTCCCAATCGAGACACAGACCATTTTCGACGTCGAGCGTTCCCGTATGGCCCACGCCAATACGCGCAAGTTTCAGTTGGCGCAAACCCGCGCCCTTCATCGCGATTCGCAATACCTTCGCGGCGTCGCGCAGAGTAGCCTCGACGGCGTTGCCGGGACTCGCGGCGGTGGCGCCGCGTCCCAGCAGATTCCCACCTAAGTCTGTGACCACCGCCGTGATCCGGTCGCGATCCATCTCGATACCTCCGACATAGGCAAGCCGAGGATTGATCCGCAGTAGCGTCGGCCTGCGCCCGCGATATGCAACCGGGGCCCCGATTTCGATGACCAACAGTTTCGAGAGCAGTATGCCGACAGCGCGAGAGACGGTCGCGGCGCTTACCTGGAACAGGCCCGCCAACTCCGCGCGGACCGCCTCGCGGCGGCAGAAGATTTCCCAAAACAGAGACTCCGCGAGGTTGCGCATCCTCTCTTCGAGGATATGCGATTCCATGCCGGGAAGAAAGCAAGCGGGAACGCGTCGAAAACGGCGAGCCAAGCCATTCCGAAGATCAAGAATCTGGAGCGATGCTAGATGCGGAGTTGTAGTCGACGTCACAGGTCGGGCAGCCGCAGCGGCGACCCTCAATCAGGACAAGGCCACCAACTCAATCGCCAACGCGGCGACGCGTGGTTCCGTCGCGGGACGCCGATGCAACTCGGCCAGGTGCTCTTCGCTTCGCAAAGGCCGTTGTGACACTCATTCTACTGTGTTATGGAAGTCCCTTTCCTTCGCGAAGCGAAGCCACCCTTTCACTGCGTAGTCTGTCCATCCTCCTGGCATTTCCGTTCCTCGCCACCGGGCCGCTGTCGCCTTCGTCGCGCACAATCGACACCGACCTGCGCAGAGTTACCAGGTCGCCGACCTCAACCATGATCGCAAGCCACCTCAATTGCGGCCCCGCCGATCGGGAACGGGACCTGGCGGTCATTGTGTAGCCCAAAATTCCCCCGCTCGCCTGCTGCTCCCGGAAGCGATGAAGGAACGAGCCGGATTGCAGGGAAAACATTCCGGGCTAGCAACTCCATCCTGCACGAAGCACGCGATAGGAGCACACTGGCAGAGAGATGCCGAGTTTGGCGCCTGTTTCGGAGGCATGCAGTTCGCAGAAGGCCTTTAGGGGACCCTCACCGGTGCGAAAGAGGAACGCCGCGGATTGTTCGCAACCTCTCGCCTCACACCCAATTCCTGTTCTCCGTGAGCCCAAAACTGTGATCTCCGTATGATCGCTGATTGACGTCATAACTATATTATTGCAGCATTCATTGTTTCAGCCGATTCGGCGGAAGAGCTTCTGCGCCCTCGGGTCACCCTTCAGAACGGCCACATCCATCCAGCGTCGGCCATCGCAGACGAATGGAGGTCCCTGGCCGGCGTCTACCGTGATCGCGATTTCCGTCCGTCCCACCATGGCTTGTACTAGTATAACGTTTCGATAAAGCATTTCCATAATGCTTTGTTTTGTGATGCGAGCATCATTCACACGGGAAGGCAGAGACCAAAAATCGAAAAGAGGCATTGGCCGCCGATAAACGCCGATGAACGCCGATAAGAATTATGCTTTATTT
>JBEKNN010000116.1:0-27145 GCA_049522755.1 Bryobacteraceae bacterium
CACGCTCACATGGTGGAAGGAAAAGTCACTCTGGGCAGCCTGATCGCATTGGGAATCAGCGGAGGTCTGGTCCCCTGCCCCTCGGCGCTCATTCTAATGTTGAGCGCCATTGCGCTAGGTCATCCGGGGCTCGGCCTGGTCCTATTGATCGGGTTCAGCTCAGGCCTGGCGGGGGTCCTGATGGGAATCGGCATGTTGGCGCTTTACGCCCGGCATCTGCTGCCGGACGGCAAGGAAACCTCCAGGCGCCCCATCTTCCGCCTGATTCCGGTGTTCTCCGCAGTGGTGGTGATTTGCCTGGGACTGGCGATGAGCGCAGTCTCCGCGGGTTGGGTCCAGCCCTTGCGGTTTCTGTCTTAATAGGTGAACAATATGAAACTTACCGTTCTGATGTGTTTCGCGGCCGCCGCCTCATTGGCGCAAGACCAGGAAAGCGCTACCGCGCGATACCGTAATGTGCAGGCTGCGCATCTTACAGCCGACCAACGCATCGCGACTTACGAGAAGTTACTTCAGCAGGCGCCCGACGACGCCCAGGTACAGGCGTCCCTGGCGTCGGCTTTCATCCAAAAGCTTCGAGAGACTACCGACTTCGCCTATCTCAATCGCGCCGCCACTTTGGTAGACAGGATGCTGGCCGCAGACCCGCAAAGCTACGACGGGATACGTCTCAGCGCCGAAATCGAGACACACCGCCACAACTTCCCCAAGGCGGCGGATTTAGCCGCCCTTTTGACGGCGCGCAATCCCAGCGATAGCGGAGCCTTTGGATTGCTTGGCGACTCTCTCATGGAAATGGGGCAGTATGACTCAGCTAATGAAGCCTACCAGCGAATGCTGACTCTCAGTCCCAATCTTGCCAGTTACAATCGCATTGCCTATCAGCGGTTCGTCACCGGCAAGAGCGATGAGGCGCTGGCATGGATGTCGACCGCTGTACAAGCCGGCAGCCCCACTGCAGAGAACTTGGCTTGGTGCCTGGTTGAGTTCGGAGATATGCTCTTCAAGACCGGCCACACGGCTGATGCCCACGCCGCATATATAATGGCGCTCCAGAAGTTACCCGGCTATCATCGCGCACTGGCTGCGCTGGGGCGCGAGTATGCCGCCGCCGGGGATTTACGGAAGGCCGCCGCGAACTTCAAACAGGCGCAAGCCGTGATTCCTCTTCCCGACTACGCCGCCGCTTTGGAAATGCTCTACACCAAGCTCGGCAGACCATCCGACGCCGGGCAACAGCGCCAGCTTATCGACGTCATCGACAAGTTGGGACAAGTCAATGGCGAAAAGGGAAATCGCATGCTTGCAGTGGTCTATGCGGATGAGAATCGAAACCTCGATCGCGCCGTGGCGCTGGCGCGCGCCGAACTCGAAACTCGCAAGGACGTATATACACAGGATGCGCTAAGTTGGGTGCTCTTCCGCGCCGGCCAGCAGAAGGAAGCCGAAGAGGTCAGCGCCAAAGCCCTGGCGTTCCATACGCCGGAGCCGATGTTCCTGTATCACGCCGGCGTAATCGCTATGGCCGGGAACGCGGAACGGGGCAAGGATCTGTTTCGCCAGGCGCTCGCGCTGAATCCAGCCTTTAGCTATGTGGAGGCGCAGGATGCCAAACGGCGGTTGGGCAATGACTCCGCTGCTGCGAACCCGCGTGCTACGAATTCGCAAATCGTACTACACTGAGACAAATCGTACTACACTGAGAGAGGTTATGCACATACCGGATGGATATCTTAGCCCGGCGACCTGCACGGCGCTCTACGCAAGCTCCGCGCCATTCTGGTATGTGGCATTGCAGCGCGTCAAAAAGACCCTGCACACGCGGCTGGTGCCTCTGTTGTCGCTGTTCGCGGCATTCTCATTTGTGATCATGATGTTCAATCTTCCGCTGCCCGGCGGCACTACCGGTCACGCCGTGGGCATTGGCCTCGCGGCCGTGGTGCTGGGACCCTGGGCCGCCATGCTGGCGGTATCCGTAGCCATAGTGATTCAAGCCCTGTTTTTCGGCGACGGCGGCATCACGGCCATCGGCGCTAACTGCTTCAACATGGCGATCATTGGGGCGCTGGTCTCTTACGCGGTCTACCGCTTGCTGGCGGGTCGGTCCGCCATCCTCTCGTTCCGCCGTGTGGTTGCAGCCGGGTTGGCCGGCTATGTAGCGATCAACGTTTCGGCGCTGCTGGCGGCCATCGAGTTTGGAATTCAACCGCTGCTATATCGCGATGCTACCGGCGCGCCGCTCTATTGCCCATACCCGCTCAGCGTTGCGATTCCCGCGATGATGCTCGGTCACTTGACCATTGCCGGATTGGCGGAATTGGTAGTGTCGGCCGGCGTGGTGGCGTTCATCCAGAAGTCCGACCCATCGTTGCTCAAATCCACCGCCGGGCGTGGCATAGCGCTCACCGAACCAACAGAGCGGGCCGGCGCGGGTTCGTTGCGACCGCTGTGGGTCGGGCTTTGCCTGTTGATGATCCTGACGCCGTTAGGCATTCTAGCTGCGGGGTCGGCCTGGGGCGAATGGATGGCGTCCGATTACTCAAATCCCGCCATTCGGCAGAAGATGGCGCAGTCTTCGTTTCAGCAGCCTGCTCCGCAGCGGGCGCCAGAAGGGTTGGAGCGCTTGTCCTCACTGTGGACCGCGCCGTTTGTGCGCTACGCGCCGCCATACGTGACCAGCGCCGCCTTCGGATACCTGCTTTCCGCGATGTTTGGCGCCGGCCTGGTAATGCTTGCCAGCCTGGCCGTGGGTCGATTCATACGCGCGCAAAGCTACGATTCCGAAGAGCGCGCCGCATGAGCGGTTTCCACAGTCACAAGCGCGGCGGCCTCATCGAACACACCATCGAGGGCCTCTATCTGGCAATGGAGCGGGCCCTTCACGCGGAAACTTCCGCCGGTGGCGCTGGCCTGTTGCAGCGGCTGGACCCCAGGGTGAAAGTCGCCGGGCTGTTTGCTTTGATCCTTGCATCCGCCCTGGCAACCAGGTTGTGGGTGATCGCGGCAGTCTTCGCGCTGGCTATTCTGCTGGCCGCATTCTCGCTGATATCCTTCCGCATGTTAGCCGGTCGAGTGTGGATCGGCGCCTTGACTTTCACCGCCGCCATCGCCATTCCGGCCGTGTTTCTGACTCCCGGCGTTCCCGTCTTTCACTTGCCCGGCCTTAACTGGACGATCACGGCGCAAGGTCTCACCACGGCAGGTTATCTGATCCTGCGCGTCGAGACAGCGGCCACACTGGCGCTGCTGCTGATCTTTACTACGCCGTGGATGCACGTACTCAAGGCTCTGCGGATCTTCCGCGTGCCGGTGGTCTTCGTAGTGATTCTTGGAATGACCTGCCGCTATATCCTGCTGATGCTGCAGACCGCGCATGAAATGTTCGAATCGCGCAAAAGCCGCACCGTCGGGACCATGACCGCAAGTGAGCAGCGGCGCATGGCCGTTTCAAGCGCCAGCGTCCTACTGACTAAGACCTTTCAATTGAGCGGCGATGTCTATCTAGCCATGCTGTCGCGCGGATTCCGCGGTGAGGTTTACTTACTCGATGATTTTCAAATGAAGCCTCTCGATTGGACGGCGGCGATAGCCTTTATGTCTCTAACCGCCGCCGCTGTGTGGGCCGGCAGATGACTCTATTCGAGGCCGACTGCCTTACTTATAGCTACGAGCGTCTGACGGCCCTGGACCAACTGACGCTGTCGATTCCGGAAGGAAGCCGCGCCGCCCTGCTGGGCGCCAACGGATCTGGAAAATCCACACTGCTGCGTCTTCTGGACGGATTGTATTTCGGGCAATCGGGCGCAGTCCGGTTTCGGGGAGACGAACTGACCGAAGATCTCTTCGCCCATGACGACTTTGCCTTGGAGTTCCGCAGAGAAGTTGGTCTGGTGTTTCAGAATCCGGATGTACAACTCTTCAACCCGACGGTGTTCGATGAAGTGGCGTTCAGCCCCCTGCAGCTTCGCTGGCCGAAGGCCGAGATACGCGAGCGGGTGGACGAAATTCTCAGCCGGCTCCGCATCTTTCACCTGAAAGATCGCGTTCCTCACCGGCTGTCGGGTGGAGAAAAGAAGCGCGTAGCGCTGGCTAGCGTGCTGGTATTGGACCCCGCGGTGTTGCTTTTGGACGAGCCTACGGCGGCGCTCGATCCGCGCAGCCAGAGCCAGTTAATCGATCTATTGGTTGAGTGGGGCGGCGGGGCCAAATCGGTGATCACGGCTACCCATGATCTTAGGGATTTAGGAGACATAGCCGACCGGTGTTATGTTCTGGATTGCGGCCGGTTAGTGGCCGAGGCGCGCCCAGAGGAGATACTACGCGATAGCGAGCTATTGCAGCGCACCAATCTGGTTCACGCCCATCGCCATCGTCACGCCTCGGGGGCGATGCACTCTCATCCGCATACACATTCGGATGGGGCGTGAAAGCAGGCTGCGCCGCGCCTCCACAAAGACGCGTACATCTGACAGGCCCTTCGTCTCTCAACTTTGCGTTATCAGCGATTGATTCATAGCTTCCGACCGTCTCTATCACCGTCTCTATCGAGGATCTGCCCGGCGGCTCATATAGACGTACTGAATCTACCGGGTTGCATCCGTCGGGACGCGGCTGGCGCGGGCGCGTCGCCACAGGAAGGCGAAGCGGCCATTGAAGCTTTCGCAGCGAACCCCACCGGACGAACTCCGGCAGGCCCCGGCGTCTGCCGGAATTGAAGACGCCCCCGACGGCGGAGATTCACCGTTTAAGAAGACCCGATCTGCATCAACCCACCGGTTAGAAACATACGCTTGCCGGTCGCTACTGTTCGAATTCTCCCATCCGGCCAGCATGTGATCTTGACACAGAATCGACTATTGCCGCAGAATACCAGTGATATAAGTGAGAGCGTGGCCTCGGAGGGCTATGCTAATGCAAGCAGATTCTATTGTTTCGGATACCAATCAGGTCGAGGACGGCGGAGAGGAAAGCCACTGAACGCCCACACGGTTTCAATGTTGGCACAGATTTAAGAAGGGATAAGTACGGCCCTTGAGTCCCGGGCGAATGGTTTATTCGATCTGCGCATGGCAACAGTTCCTCAGTGACTTCATCGCCCTGAAAGATCCTTGATATAGTTAGATCCACGTGAATTCATATTTTGGCATCGTACCGGGAGATGCGGCTGAAGTAGGCTGCACTCCGGCGCCAGTAGAGCAACGTGACTGCTCTCGGCGCCGCTTCAATGGAGGATTCGTGACGTATTTACCCATGTTTCATGCAAGGACGCAATGGTCGATGCCGAGGCGCTACGGTATTCACCGTGCCATGGTTTTCGTTCTTATCTTGACTTGGTCGTCGCTCGTTCTACCGCTGGGCGCGCAATCGTGGACTCAGTTAGCCCCGACCGGCGGCCCTCCCTCGGCCCGTGCATGGGCCAGCGCAGTTCTCGATCCCGCTACGGGCAAAATGATCATGTTCTCCGGAACTAACGCGGGCGTCAATCTCAACGACGTATGGTCGCTTACCACTTCCGGCAGCCCCCAGTGGACAGAATTGACCCCAGCCGGCAGCATTCCGCCGACGAGACTCGGTCAATCCGGAGTATACGATTCCGTCAATTCTCGAGTCATCATGTTTGGCGGCGGATTGGGCCAGGACGAAACCCCTTGCGACAATAGCGTGTGGGTGCTAAGCAATGCGAATAGCGTCAATGGGACTCCTACCTGGACCCAACTCAGTCCTACCGGCGGACCGCCGGCTCCACGGATCTTTCACACTGCCGTCTACAATCAGACAGCGAATCAAATGATCGTCTTCGGCGGAAGTAACTGTTCATTGTCTAGCCCCGTATACTACAACGATGTTTGGGTCCTTTCGAATGCCAATGGATTAAGCGGAACTCCCGCGTGGACAGAACTATCGCTTTCGGGCGGACCGTCAGTCAGGCAGGGCGCCACTGCGGTTTATGACCCTAACTCGAACCGGATGACCGTTTTTGGAGGCTACGACTTAGCGCCCTTCAGCGATGTCTGGGTCCTTTCGAATGCCAACGGGTCGGGCGGAACTCCCGCCTGGACGCAACTCTCTCCTGGCGGAGCAGCGATCCCTCCCAGAGATTTCCACAGCGCGATCTATGACCCTATTTCTAATCGGATGACAGTCTATGGCGGGGTGGATGTTGGTCAGTTGCTTAGCGACGCTTGGACGCTTTCGTTTGCCAACGGCACGGGAGGAACTCCCTCCTGGACCGAATTGTCCCCTGCGACGTTCCCGACTGCCAGAGAGGCACAGACTGCCGTCTACGATAGCGGCAGCGACCGCATGATCGTCTTCGGCGGCATTTCAACTTCCGGTTACGTCAACGATACCTGGGTTCTGACGAATGCAACCGGCGTAAGCGCACCGCCAACCACGGTGTCTGTAACACCCAACGCCGGAACGGGTCTGCAGCAGACGTTCGCCCTACAGTACGCCGACCCGCTTGGGGCCACAGACTTGACGTCAGTGTGGGTCTGGTTCACCGCCAATTTCTCGGCATCGGCGGCCAATACCTGCATGCTCTACTACGCCGAGGCCACCAACCAGTTGTTCTTCCTCAACGACGCCGGCACGGCTTGGTCTTCGCCTGTGGCGCCAGGCACGGCAGTGACGTTGAGCAACAGTCAGTGCTCGGTCAATGTGGCGGCCGCGAGCGTCAACGTGTCCGGGACGAATCTGACCTTGAACCTGCCGGTGACGTTCACGGCGGCATACGCGGGGGTGAAGAGCACCTTCATGTATGCGGCGGGATCCAGCGGCAACAGCGGATGGCAGTCGCTGGGAAGTTGGACTGTGCCTGCCGCGAGCGAGGTGGTGAGCGATGTCTCGGTTACGCCTAACGCCGGCACGGGTCTGCAACAGACGTTCGCATTACAGTACGCCGATTCGCAGGGGCCCACGGACCTCACGTCGGTGTGGGTCTGGTTCACCGCCAATTTCTCGGGATCGGCGGCCAATACCTGTATGCTCTACTACGCCAAGGCGACGAACCAGTTGTTCTTCCTAAACAACGCCGGGACGGCCTGGTCTTCACCCGTGGCGCCAGGCACGGCAGTGACGTTAAGCAACAGTCAGTGCTCGGTCAATGTGGCGGCTACAAGCGTCACATCGTCGGGGACGAATTTAACCTTGAACCTGCCAGTGACGTTCACGGAGGCGTACGCTGGAACGAAGAGCACCTACATGTACGCGGCGGGGTCGAGCGCCAACAGCGGATGGCAGACGCTGGGAAGTTGGACTGTGCCTGCCGCAAGCGAAGTGGTGAGCGATGTCTCGGTCACGCCTAGCGCCGGTGCGGGTTTGCAACAGACGTTCGCTTTACAGTACGCCGATTCGCTGGGGGCCGCGGACCTGGCGTCGGTGTGGGTCTGGTTCACCCCCAGTTTCAATTCGGGGGCGGCGGCCGATACCTGTATGCTCTACTACGCCAAGGCGACGAACCAGTTGTTCTTCCTCAACGACGCTGGCACGGCATGGTCTTCACCCGTGGCGCCGGGCACGGCAGTGACTTTGAGCAACAGTCAGTGCGCGGTCAATGTGGCGGCGACAAGCGTCACGTCATCGGGGACGAATCTGACCTTGAATCTGCCAGTGACGTTCACGGCGGCGTACGCTGGAACGAAGAGCACCTACATGTACGCGGCGGGGTCGAGCGCCAACAGCGGATGGCAGACGCTGGGAAGTTGGACTGTGCCCGCCACAAGCGAAGTGGTGAGCGATGTCTCGGTCACGCCTAGCGCCGGTACGGGTTTGGATCAGACGTTCGCTTTACAGTACGCCGATTCGCTGGGGGCCGCGGACCTGGCGTCGGTGTGGGTCTGGTTCACCCCCAGTTTCAATTCGGGGGCGGCGGCCAATACCTGTATGCTCTACTACGCCAGGGCGACGAACCAGTTGTACTTCCTCAACGACGCTGGCACGGCATGGTCTTCACCCGTGGCGCCGGGCACGGCAGTGACTTTGAGCAACAGTCAGTGCTCGGTCAATGTGGCGGCGACAAGCGTCACGTCATCGGGGACGAATCTGACCTTGAATCTTCCAGTGGCGTTTACAAACACGTATGTCGGGGCGAAGAGCACCTACATGTACGCGGCGGGGTCGAGCGCTAATAGCGGATGGCAGGCGCTGGGAAGTTGGACGCCGTAGGCATTCGCTCAAGCCTTTCTGCGAACCGTCCTTTCGGCTCTCCGCATGAATGAGTGAAGAGCGGCCAATTATCGAGGTTCGGTCAAATGGTGATTTGGCCACGCCACGCAGTTGATGCGTAAGGAACCGACAAGCAGCAAAGACGTGGCGGTTATACCGGATACGAACTGGACAAAGTAGCGAAGACACCGAAATTGGGGGCTCAGCGTGGACGGGATGTGGCTCTGCGGAAGGCGGCGCTGGATCAGGTCCATGCGGTACATTCTAACAGCGGCGCTGGCCATCACTCCGTCGAAAAGCAGTCACACTCGGTTCTAATTCGCTTTGGGAAAGTGCTGCTCGTACCAGCGTCGTCGGCGTCACCACGTTACCGACATGCTTCAGCGCGGAGCGTTCCCAGAGCACGTCCGTCAGGTTGCCCTGTTCGTATTGGTGTAATATTTCATGTAGTTGTAGCGGCGGTGGGAATTGCAGCTTTCAACATCATGTGAGTTTGCGTGATACCCGCGGCAGACAGGCCAGGAGGCCCGTCCTACATACTATCGCCGCAGCACGGCGTTGTGTGGATCTAGCGCAACCTTCAAGGGAGCCTGCTTGAGCGCAACGGTGAACGTGACCGGCTGATTGGAAGAAGCGATCCACCGGGTGACGCTTTGCCCGCGCGCGACTTGGATTTCAACCGGCGTCATCACGCTGAAATCCTCATCCACTCCGGATTGGTCGAGCGTCCCCACGAGCCGTAGCGCGGGCGCCTGCCCCTTGAGCACATAGGTGAGCTTGAGCGCGGGGATGCCGGTACCGTAAACCCATTGGTCGAAAAAGCCCTCGAGGGTCGGGTCTTCCGATTTCGGCGGCAGGAATTGAGACGCCGATTTGCGAAATTGCTCGGTGGTGATGCTGGCGTGGTCGTAGCGCTTCACGATATCGCCCAACATTGCGAAGAAGCGTTGGTCGCCCATGCGGTGGCGCAGCATATGGAGTATCCACGAGCCCTTTCCATAGGTAATGGCGCGCCAGCCGGCCGGTTGCTGCGAGCTTTGCAAGCGCTGGCCCAGCACGATGGGGCCCGCCGATTCCACGGTCTCGCCGTCCTGATTCTTATCGAGAAGCTGCGCGCGGTATTCGCCGAGCATTTGATCGACAGCGCGGGAACCCCTGCGCTTCTCGAGGTAAAGCAGCGCCGAATAGTTGGCCAGCGCCTCCATAAGCCACGAATCGCGATAGCTTTCGGTGGTGACGCGATTGCCCCACCACTGGTGCGCGGTTTCGTGAGCCTGTAACACGTCGTCAAAAAAGAGGTCCAGCGATGACGTGGACAGGCTGCCCGCCGGCCGGTCCTTCAAATAAGACAGCGTCGAGAGATAGATCAGTCCGGGAAACCCTTGGCCAAATGTACCCGGAATCGGCGAGACCGTCAGGTGCGGCAGCGCCGGGGGGCCGAACTTCGCCGCCATGAATTCGAGCGCGGACGCCACTTCGCCGGCGAGCGTTTGCAATCTGGCGAGGGGATTGACAGCGGGAGCGGGGCTCACGTTCTGGTCCGGCGAGCCCACCGTGGCGCGGCGCCGCGTTAAGCCTGCAACCGACGGAAGCGGGGTGGCGGCGCGGGGCTGCAGCGCGGCTTCCAGCTTGCGGTTGGCGCAGATATCGATGGTGTAACCGCCGCGGTCCGTGCGCGCATGGGCATAGTCGCCCATGTTGAAGCCGGCCATGCGGATGGTGGCCGAGACGCGGCGACGGGCGATGCGCCAGTCACCTTCGGTACGCTCATCCACCACATCGCCCGGCGCCACCAGATCGAGATCGTGCGGGTACTTGAACGTCAGATCGTAACTGGCGAATTGCAGGCCATGCATGGGGTACCAGTTGCCGCGCGCGGCCACGTAGAAGACGCGGTCGCCTGCGTCGACCACCACTTTGCCCGCGTGATGGAATTCGAACTCGTAATCGCGGCCGGCCTGGAGCGGCTCCGGCGGCACAACCAGAAACATCTTGTTACCGGCGCGGAGCAGATTAGAGCGCAGAGACTCGGGCTGCAGGGTTTCGGCGGGACGGCCACCCACCGTCACGGCGGTAATGGTCATCGCGGGCGTGATTTCAAAGGCGGCAGCCGCCATTCCGTCTTCCGTCGCACGGATCTTGACGCGAGTGACTACGCTCATGGAAAGGTCGGGGTCGATGGCGGCGTCGATGCGGTAATCGCTCGTGACCAGATCCAGGGGGCGCGGCGCGAGGTTCCTGCGGAACGATCGCGCGGTGAAGCTGAACCAGTCGTCAAAATAGGCGCGGTTGTCGCGGCTCGCTATCTGTCCGCCAATCACCTGTTCGGTGTTCAGAGGATCATACATCAGATCGTATGTGCCTAATTTGGGGCTGTCGAACACCGCCGTGAGAAGGTCCGGAGGGCGCGCGGAGCCGCCAATCAAATCGAGGACGATCCGCGTCTGATAGCTTTGCACAAGGTTGCGCAGCACGGGCGTCCACTGCTCATCCATCAGCGCGCCGATTTCCGGCATCTTCTTGTTGGTGGAATTTTGCGCGATCTGCGACTGCAAATCGTCGTACTCGGCGCCGGTGAAGAGGAACAGCGCGCTGCGGAAATGGTCGTCGAGATTGGGCGAATGGGTGAACGCCGCCAGTGAGCGGCGCTCGGCGCGGTCAGGCGGGAAGACGATGGCTTCGCCGTCGCCGCCCTCGGTATCGGCCGTGAAGACCGCGGCAATACGGTGGCCGGCGACGGGCTTGCTGAAAATCAGGTGGCCGTCGGTGAGATAGATGCGGATGTCCTCTTTGACCATGCTGAGATCGCGCACGCGATAGCACTCGGCGCGGTCGAAGGCATTTTCGCGGAGGGCGCGGGCGAGATCCGCGGCGGTTCCGGCGACCGGTCCGGCGGCTATCGGGAGTTGAAGGAACAGCGCGAGCGCAGCGAGGCGGCTCATGGGGCTAGTTTAGCGCGATGGCGTGGCGGGATGGCGGTAGCGGGATAAGAAGGCTTCTTCTCACTCGACCCGGAATTGCCGCCAAACAGGAATTCCGGATCGAGCTGGTTTACGAAGCGGCTGCCGAGAGGCGTGTGATGCCGGCGGAATCAGCCAGGGCTTTCTCGGCGCCCCTGGCAGTGTGGCGGGCAACCATTCTGCGAGGTCAGACACTCACGGCGGCAACGTCTTATTTCTTGGTCGCGGCGGGGGCCGGCGCCTTCTTCGCCGCCGGCGCAACCGGTTCCGGGAAAATTATGGTTGCCGATTTGATGCTGTCCAGCAGCGGGAAATTCTTGTCGAGATAAGGCTTGCCCTCACTCGTCGTCTTCTGTTGGCTGGGGCCGCGCCCGCCCGGCTGCTCGGCCATCTCTCCGTAGCCGCTGTACAGGCTCTTCACCACGTCCATTCCGTCAGTCACCTTGCCGATCGGCGTGAAGCCGTCGCTGTCATACGGCGTGTTATCGGCCAGGTTGATGAAGAACTGCGTCGTGCGCGAGTTTGGCGCGCCAGTCTTAGCGAACGTCAACGTGCCTGCCACGTTGTGCAACTTCACCGGATCGTCGTGAATTGGCGCAGTGGACCACGCCTTCGAGACCGCCGGGAACGGCGAGAGCCCGAACTGAATCAGCGCGCCCGCGATCACGCGGTAGAAGCTGACGTTGGTGAAGAAGCCGATCCGCACCAGATTGTAGAAGCGGTCTGCGCCGAAAGGCGCCGAATCGCGGCTGACTTCCACCACAAAGTCGCCCTTGGTGGTGGTGAACTTGACGCGAAAGAGATCCGGCGCCCTGGCCTTTGCCAGCGCAGGGTTCAGCAAACGGGCGCTGGGGGCCGCGGCGGGGGCTGGCGCTTTGGTTGGCGCTTTGGCTGCGGGGGGAGTCTGCGCGAGCAACGTGGCCGCGCCAATCAGAAGTGGAAGAATCGCTCTCATCAGGGCGATTATAGCGAAGAAGACAGGGCAAGAGGACAGGCCAGGAGGCCTGTCCTACATGCGTCAGTTCGCGGTGGGAGTTTTCTCCATATGATCGATGACCAGCAAATCCAGCGGGGCCTTACGCGGCTCCAACTTGAGGCCCAGCGCTTGTAGGGAATCCATAAGGGAAACGCTGGTCTCGCCGACGTCGGCTTGCCGGGGAGGCAGGGGAGTGCCGGGAGGGGCCGTCGATAGAATCAGCGCGCGCACATCGTCCAGATTATAGTCGAGCGTGAGGTCGTAGGTTCCCTTGAGATCGGTTATGTCCACTACCGGTCGGTCCACGAATCGCGCCAGCGAATCGGCCAGATAGGCCATCGTCACCTTCTTGGCAACCAGCCGTTGAGCCTCGAACGCGACGGACGCGCCCTTGCCCAGGTTGATTGTCGCGCCACGGTCGCCGCCAGTGACGTTGACGTCGACATTAGCCTTGCCGGGACCGTCATCGGTATCGGGGTCGAGGGGCGATTCCTTGATCTTCGCTCCGCCTTTTCCCACTATAAGAGCGTAGACGGGGAATTCTTTACTTTCGCGATGCAGAGTCAGCTTGAACCGGTCCGCAAGCAATGCCTGCATCATCGCCGGAATCTGTTCACGCGTCGCGCCGGCCGGCAGCTTGGCGACGATGTCGACCCTTTCCGCGGTGAGCCAGTCGGGCCCGGAGACCTGATTCTCTTTCACGGTGTAGGCATAGTGGATGTACCACTTCAGCGTCATGCCGTTGATGCTTACCATGGCGCCGTCGATATGCAAGCCGCGGCCGATGTTGGCCATGGGATTCGCGGATTCGACGGACGGTTTGACAGACGCAACGTCGAACTCCGGCCGCGCCGTGGGAGTCTGGCTTAGAACGGCAAAAGAACTGACAGCGCTAAGAAGGACACACCGAATCGTATGCATACTCTATGGTACGATGCGGCGCCGGGAAAAGATCCACGAATCGGGAATCGAAATTGAAGGTCGTGTAATATATGAAGTGCATGGGCGTTTCCACCAGCCTGTTCACATTCGAAGAATTCGAGCAGATGCCGGACGAGCCAGGGAAACTGGAACTTCTGGATGGAGAGTTGATCCGCTTGCCGCCTCCGAAATTCGATCATATGGAGATTGCCGATCATCTCTGCGATATTCTGAAGCAGGCGCTGGGCGGCCCGAATCGATCGCCTCGGCTTGGCCGCGCCTATGTAGAAATGGGTTACAAGATGGGCGGGGCCGTGTGGCTACGGCCCGATGTGAGCGTCGTGAATGCGCATCCAGCGCGTGGTGGGTACCTGGATGGCGCCCCGGCCCTCGCGGTGGAAATCATAAGCAAGTCCGACACAGCGCAAGAGATTGACCGCAAAGTGAAGAAGTATCTCTCCAATGGCGGCATTGAGGTCTGGGTGATCTACCCCAAGACACAATGCGTATGGGGCTTCCGCCAAGGACACGCCGAGGAATTCCGCGGTGAGCTTCGCTCCGAACTCTTCCCGGGGTTGACGATCGATCTGGATAGCCTGTTTACCCCACGTCCGGACTGAAAACCCGCATCGCGCGGTCATGTTTCCAGCTTGAAGATACGCTCCATCAGGATCCACTTCTCACCTGCCGTAGCCTGCGGGAGCGGGCGCTGAAACTTCCACATCAATCGCTCCCACTCCTGCACCTTGGGGTTGCCGCGGTCGGCTTCAGACTTCGCGTCGAAAGAAAATCGCTCGCTCACTTCCATGATCATGAACAGGCGCGTGCCCAGCAGGTATATCTCCATGTCTTCAATACCGGCATCGCGAATGCTCTGAGTGATCTCCGGCCAGACATGCTCGTGATGGCGCCGGTACTCGTCGATCAGTTGCGGATCGTCTTGTAAGTCGAGTGCGAGACAGTAGCGGCGGTTCATGCGATTACAGTGGCGGGATGAGGTCCCTGGCGCGATCCCTGGTGTGATCCACGCGCCGCGAAGTACCAGATATAGAGGTAACAGAACAACGGCACGGCAAATGCCGTTCGGATGCTGGTCAAATCCGACACATAGCCCATAAGCGCCGGAAAGACCGCGCCGCCGATGATCGCCATCACCAGCAGCGAGGAACCAAGCTTGGTGTAAGGCCCGAGGCCCTTAATGCCTAGCGCGAAAATGGTCGGAAACATGATTGAGTGAAAGAAGCCAATCATTACCAAACCCCAGATGGGGAGCGTTCCCGACGCCATCAGCGCGAGACACGCGCATAAGAAAGCGCCGCCGGCGAAAAGGCTCAGCAGCCGCGACGGTTGGATGTATTTCATCAGGAGAGATCCGGCGAAACGGCCGATCATGAATCCGATCCAGTGATACTTCAGGTAATCGGCGGCAACCTTGTCCGACGTGCCCGGAGTCAAGAATTCGGCGAAGCGGATAATGAAACTTCCCACGCCCACTTGCGCGCCCACATAGGCGAATTGCGCGATAACTCCCTTCGTTAAATGGGGGTAACGCAAGGCATCCGCCAGCTTAGGATGCGCGCTGCCTTCCGCTTTCACTTCGCGTTCAGTTTCGGGAAGGCGCGTGAGAAGAATCATTACGGCCACTAACAGGAACACGCCGGCGATTACCATGTATGGTCCGATCACGGTCTTTACTTCGTCCGTGGCGGCCGCCCCGGCCCTGGTGTTGGTAAGAATGAACGCCGCCCCGATGTACGGCGTCACCACCGCGCCCACCGAGTTGAACGACTGCGCCAGGTTAAGGCGGCGCTCCGAGCTCTCCGGCGGCCCGAGAATCGTGACGTAAGGATTCGCCGCCACTTCGAGAAAACTCTGCCCGCACGCCATCACGAACAGGGCAAACAAGAAGAAGACATACAACAGCGAGCTGGCCGCCGGGATAAACAGCAGAGCCCCGGTGGCGCAGATCATAAGTCCGCTGAGGATGCCTTTCTTGTAGCCGATACGCTCCATCAACCAACCGGCGGGCAGCGCCGCCAGGAAGTAGCCGCCGAAGAAGGCCGCCTGAATCAGCGACGATTGCAGATCGGTCAGTTGGAACGCCTTCTTGAAGTGAGGAATCAGAATGTCGTTCAGGTTGACGCCGAACGCCCACAGGAAAAACAGGCTGGTAATGAGCACCAGCGGCAGCAGGTACTGGGGCTCGGTGAGCGGAACGGCGCGGCCGGGCTTCGAGGCGGTTGTCATGTTAGGTCGCAATTGTCATGGCTTAAGTCAGCGAACGGTCCAGATGCACATAGCCCCCGTCCACGTAGATATGCTGGCCGGTGGTGTGGCTCGACCGGATCGAAATCAGGAAGAGCGCCGCGTCTGCGATCTCTTCCGGCGTGGTCATGCGCTTACCGAGCGGAATTCGCGAGACGATGCCGTTCAACTTGTCCTCCGGATTCTCGAACTCGGCGAGCCAGTTCTGGTACATGGGCGTCATCACCTCCGCCGGCAGCACGGCGTTCACGCGGATCTCGTAGGGTAGCAATTCCACCGCCCATTCGCGCGTGAGCGCTAAAATCGCCCCCTTCGAACCGGCGTAGCCCGAGGTTCCGCCTTGCCCGGTGACCGCCGTTTTCGAACTGATGTTCACGATGGCGCCTTGCGCCTTCTTGAGAGCTGGAAGCGCATAGTGGGCCATATTGTAGTAGTGCAGGAGATTGCGCTCGATCGACGCCAGAAATTCGGCTGGGCTGCCGCTTTCCAATCCTACGCGGTCATTGACGCCCGCATTGTTCACCAGCGCATCCAGACGGCCGAAGCGGTCGAGAGTCTCTTCCACAACGCGTTTGCAATTCTGCGGCGCCGCCAGATCGACCACGATGGCAAGCGCCGCGCCACCGCCCGCGCGCACTTCCTCTTCCATCCGGCAGGCCGCCTCTGCGCATCGGTCGACTATCACCGGGATGGCGCCCTCTCGCGCGGCGGAATTTACCATTGCGGCGCCAATGCCGCTGGCCCCGCCCGTGATCACCACCACCTTGTCTTTGAGTTGTAAGTCCATGACGTACTTTTAGACCGTAAAACGCGCGTCGGTCTCTCCGAGAATTTTGGACTGCTCCCCCTCGACGCCGGGCTTGGTAATGTGGTCCACGAAGAACGGCTGGTCTACGGATTTCACCGCCGCCGGCAATTGTCGCGCGTAGATCATGTCGCAGGTGAAACCAGACTCGCGCAGATGAGGATCGATCCGCATCCATCAACCTCGAAGGTTGAAGAACCCGCCGTCCAGGGGATAGTCGCAACCGGTAATAAAGGACGCGGCGTCCGAGCACAGGTAGAGCGCCAGCATGGCTACCTCGTCCGGTTTGCCCATGCGGCCGATCGGCTGCGCGGCGGAAAGAACCTTGTACATCTCTTCCTCGCGGCCCGGGTAAGTGTTGCGCAGGTAGCCGTCCACGAACGGCGTATGGACCCGTGCCGGGGAAATGCAATTGCAGCGGATGTTGTGGTGCAGAAAATCACGCGCCACCGAGTAGGTCATGGCGATGACCGCGCCCTTGCTGGTGGAATAGGCGAAACGGTCGGCGAGACCGCACGATCCGGAAATCGACGCCATATTCAGAATCACGCCGCCGCCGGACGCCTTCATGTGCGCCACCACGGCTTTGGTGGCATAGAAGTAGCTGTTCACATTGATGCGCATGACGCGGTCGAAATCGGCCGCCGAGGTGGTTTCGACGGTGCCGATGTGGGCCGTGCCGACATTGTTCACCAGGATATCGATTCTGCCTTCCGCAATCAACGAGCCTAGCGTTTGACTGGCTCCGGCTTCATCCGCGAGGTCGCAGGCATGCGCCGAGGCATGGCCGCCCGCCGCGGCGATTCCTTGCGCGGCGGCTTCCGCGCGCTCGCCGCTGAGATCTAAAATACGGATGGAAGCGCCGGCCGCCGCGAAGGTCTGCGCGATGGCCAATCCAATGCCGCTTGCGCCTCCGGTAACGACAGCAGTCTTGCCATCCAGCCGTAAAGTGGGTGATTGGGTCATGGAGTGGGAGTGTTTGCAGTATAGTTTGCGGCTACAAACGCTGTCAAGCTGTACTTTATCGTAAAAGCCCGCGCGCCGCCACTATCGGGCGAACCGGGGCAGACTGAGCTCCCAGAGTTAGAGAGTGATGCCGCCATCCACACACAACACTTGACCGGTAACGTAGTTATCGGGCTCAAGGAAAAAGCGCACGGCGCGGGCGATGTCCTCGGCTCGGCCGAACCGCGAGATGACGCCTTCATTGATGAACCTGTCATATTTTCCTGATGCGATACTGGCTTCGGCCATTCCCGCGGCCGTTACGCCAGGGCTGACTACATTAACGCGAACGTTCCTGGCGCCCCGGCACTCTTTTGCCAGGATGCGAGCGGCGTGCTGCAATGCCTCCTTCTGTGCGGCATAGGCGGTGGAACCCGGAAACAGCGCATTGGCCTGCATCGTGGAAATGAGTACTATGGCCCCCGGAATCGCCGCGGCTTGCATTCGCTCTGCCGCTTCGCGCGCCAACAAGACCGGTCCCAGATAGTTTACCGCGTGGGATTGCAGCATCGCCGCCTCCATCTGGGATGCCTCACTTACTCGCGCCGGGTCGCCAGCGAGAATTACCAAGCCATAGAACGATGGCGCAGCATCGAGGAGTCTTGCGCGGTCCGATAAGGACGCGAGATCCGCCTGCACAAGAGTCGCGCGACCTTCGAATTGACGGGCACGCTCCTCGTGCCGCAGAAAGCTGAGCGTCAGGCGTGCGCCCTCTTCGAGGAGTAGCGCCGCAACCACCGAGCCCAAGCCGCCGGTTCCACCTGCAAGGATAATCTCCTTACCCCGTAGGGAATCAACCGTAGGCGCCATGTCAGAGCTTCATACGCTCGAGTTTGCGGTAGAGCGTCTTGCGCTCAATCCCCAGAATCTGCGCAGCCTTGCTCTTATTGCCGCCGGTAGCGGCCAGCACCCGGCGGATCTGGTCCTCCTCGGCCTCCGCGAGCGTCTCCACAGGCTTTTCGCGGCTCTCCATAATGGTGAGCGCATCGTGTACGGCATCCGCATCGATGCGGTCCACCAAAATAGTCAGTCGCTCCATCATGTGTTGTAACTGCCGTACATTGCCGGGCCAGGTGTAATCCTGCAGCGCCTTGACGCCCGAATCCATCAACTTGACATCGCGATCGTACCGCTCGGCGTACTTATTCACGAAGAACCGCGCTAACACTGGAATATCGTCGCGCCGTTCGCACAGTGGCGGCATCATGATGCGCACCGTATTCAGCCGGTACCACAAGTCTTCGCGAAACTTGCCTTCATCCACCATTCGCTGCAGATCGCGATTGGTGGCCGCCACCACGCGCACATCCACTTCCTTGGTTCGGGAAGCGCCTACCGGGCGGATCTCCTTCTCTTGCAGGAAGCGCAGCAGCTTCACTTGGAACGCCGGCTCCACTTCGCCGATTTCATCCAGGAAAACGGTGCCCCGGTGCGCGGCTTCAAACACGCCAACGCGGTCTCTGTCGGCTCCGGTGAAAGCTCCACGCATGGCGCCGAATAACTCGCTTTCGAGCAGCGTGGGCGTGATGGAAGCGCAATCCACAGCCACAAACGGCGCGTTGGCGCGCTTGCTGCGCCGATGGATCATACGCGCCACCATTTCCTTGCCCGTACCCGTTTCGCCTTCGATCACCACCGTGGCATCGGTGCCGGCCACGCGCGCCACCGTCTTGTAGATTTCGACCATCGGCGGCGAGAAACCGATCATTTCGGTCTCGGGTAGCTCCTCTTCCTCGGCTTCCTTCTCACCGACTTCGTGCGTCGCTTCCGCCCGCTCAATCGCATTGAGCATAACGTCCAAATCGAACGGCTTGGCGATGTAATCGAAAGCGCCGCCGCGAGTAGCCGCCATCACGGTCTCGATGGTGCCGCGCCCGGTCATCAGGATCACCGAACAGTTCGGATCCTTACGTTTTGCCGCATCGAGGACATCGAGGCCGGTGCGTTCATCCAGGTAGATATCGGAAATGACGATCGGGTAACCGCCGTCGCTCAAGCGCTCGATGGCCTCGCCAGTGGTCGATACGGCATCCACTGCATAGCCCTTTTCCTCAAGCGCCGTCAGAATCGTAAATTGAAGCCCCGGATCGTCTTCCACTAACAATAGCTTTGACATCGAATCAGCGCCGTTCCGCCACAACTGGATTGGGCGTGGCAACCGCGGCCGGCAGTACCAGGGTGAAACAGGAGCCCGCGCCAGGTTGACTTACCACGTCGATCTCTCCTCCGTGCTGTTCCACAATTTGTTGGACGATGGATAAGCCAATTCCGGTACCCGCCTCGCCCGACTCTTCGGCCTTCCTGGTCCGATAGAACTTCTGGAAAATCTGCTTGACTTCTTTTTGATCCATGCCGATGCCCTGATCTTTCACGGCAATGCGGACATGGCCGCTTTCCTTCCAGGCGGAAACCCTCACCTCGGTCCGCTGCGGAGAGTACTTCACTGCGTTCGTCAGTAGATTGTAGCAGGCATATTCCATCAGCTCGCGGTCCCCGGTGACCTGCATGTTGTCCAGCATCGGTTCCACTGCTACCGCGATGCGCTTCCGCTCGGCGAGCGGCTGTACGCGCTCCAGGCACAGCGCAACCATTTCCCTGACCGGAATGGTCTCGCGTTTAAGCTCCATCTGTCCGGCCGAGAGCCGCTCTACGTTGAGAAAGATCTCCACCATGCGCGCCAGCCGCTTCGATTCCGAATTGATCAACTGTGCGATCTGCTTTCTTTTTTCCTCGGTCAGCGCAAACCGCGAGATCAATTCGCTGGACCCCTGGATCGCCGAGAGCGGCGTGCGCATTTCGTGAGTGACAAAGTGCATGGCTTGCTGATAGCGCGCGCGCGCCGCCTGCTCCGTACGCCAGTCGCGCCGCACCACCAGGTGATAGTAGCCGGCGGCTGCGAGAAAGCTCAGCCACGCAACCGCTGCCGGAGTCGCAAACGAGAAGACGCGCTGGTGCGTGAAAAAGACGTAAGGCGTAACACAAGCCGCCGCCAAAAGTATCGCGGCGCCGCCGTACGCCAGCCAGCCGGGCAAATAACGAAAGCTGAGCCCCATCGCCACCATCAGCCCCAAGCTAAATAGCCCCACCCATAATCCGGAGACATCCGTGATGAAGAGCCCGCGCGCCATGGTCTCAAATGCTTCCGCGTTGATTTCGATTCCGGTGGTGCGGTGGCTGCCAACGGGCGTCATCAGACGGTCTTTCACCTCCGTCACCGCGGTGACGCCAACAAACACCGCCTTGCCCGTGAAGGCGCGCGCCAGTGAGTGATCTCTCAGCAGAGCTTCCATGGAGACCCGCGGTATGGGCTGCATGTTCGGCGGCACAAAGCGCACGCGCAGGAAGCGGCCGTCGCCTTGTTCGTCGCCGCGCAGCGTTTGGATGCGCCGGTCGGGAACCGGGATAAGCGTGCCGCCCACCTGCAAGTCTTCTGGCGACTGAACCGGCTCCGACGCTCCGGAATATAACCGGAATGCCTCCAGCGAGAGCGCCCATTTTTTCTTGTAACCGAAGGTCTTTTCAAGAGAAACCGCCCGCGTGATTTCGTCGTTGTTATCGGGCGCGGCGTGAACATGTCCTAGCGCGGCTTCGAACTTCGCGAATTCAGGTAACGGCTCTTCCCAGGCATCGTTCAATAAATCGGTCGCCAGTACGAGGTTCGGCGTAGTCCGCATGGCGTCCGCCAGATTCTGGTCTACTTTGGGATCCTTGCTCGAGTCGGCCAGCGTCAGGTCGATGGCTACGGTTTTCGGACCCGCCGCGCTTACCAATCGCAGCGCCTCCGCCAACGGCCCACGGATACCCTGCATCCCTCCCGGCGTAGCCACCAGCGTGTGCTCGTCAATCGCCAAAATCGCCGACTCGGTCTGCCACGGTGTCGGCTGGTACCGGCGCAGCATGAAATCGTAGGCGCTGTTGTCGAGCTCGTCGCCGAAATTTCCGATTACTGTTACCGCCACGCCCACAACGAACGCTGCAGCCAGTAACGCCGCATAGGCCGCCGTGCTTTTCCATCCCCGCCGTTGCATCTGGTTGATCTGCTATTTCAGAGTCGCCACTTCAAGGGTCGCTATATTAAGCGTCGCTATATTAAGTATAGTGACGTACATGAGGATGTTGCTCGCTTTGTCGATCGCCGCCGCGGCCTTGGCCCAGCCTGCCATCAAATCCGTACCGCCGGCCGGCATTGAGATATCCGCGTCCGACCGCGCCGAATTGCAAGCCGGCCTCGACCACCTGCGCGCCGCTACCGCCAAACTCCACGGCAACGCGCTTCTGCCCGACGTTCTCATCTATCAGGAGGCCGTTCGCTACGCGCTGCAGTACAACGAATTCTTCAAAGCCGACGAGGTCGCCAAGGCCAAGGCGCTGCTGCAGCAGGGCGAGGAGCGCGCCGCCGATTTGGCGCAGAACCATGCCCCCTGGACCAGCGCGACGGGCTTGGTGGTGCGCGGCTACATCTCAAAGATTGACCATAGCGTGCAGCCTTATGGCCTGGTAGTGCCGCCTTCGTACTTGCCAACCGCGCCGCACCGCTGGCGGCTCGATGCCTGGTTTCACGGCCGCAATGAAACGCTCAGCGAGATCAACTTCCTGGCTGATCGCACGCGCAATATCGGCGAGTTCGCGCCGCGCGATACTATCGTGCTGCATCTTTACGGCCGCTTCTGCAATGCCAGCCGCTTCGCCGGCGAGGTGGATTTCTTCGAAGCGCTCGAGGCCGTGAAGCGTCACTACGCCATCGACGAAAACCGCATTCTGGACCGGGGCTTCAGCATGGGCGGCGCCTCCGCGTGGGATATCGGCACGCACCATGCCGGTCTCTGGGCCGCCGTACAGCCCGGCGCCGGATTCAGCGAAACCGTGCAGTACCTCAAGCTCCAACTCACCGGCGACGCCGCGCCGCCCTGGTGGGAGCTGAAGCTCTTCCATCTGTATGACGCCACCGATTACGCCGTCAATCTCTACAACACTTCCACCATCGCCTACAACGGTGAAATCGATCCGCAGAAGCAGGCCGCCGACATGATGGAGCAGGCCATGGCGGAAGAGGGACTGCGGCTCATTCGCTTAGTCGGCCCGCAGACTGCGCACAAATATCATCCCGACTCGAAGATTCAGATCGCAGACATGCTGGACGCCATCGCTGAGCGCGGCCGCGACCCTTACCCGCGCACCGTCAAGTTCACCACCTGGACGCTGGCTTATAACCGGATGAAGTGGGTCTCCATCGATGCTCTGGGCCGGCATTGGGAACGCGCACGAGTCAACGCCTCCATCATCGGCGATAGCGCGGTTGAGATCGAAACTTCCAATGTTGCCGCCTTCACGCTCGATATGGCCTCCGGCGGCTGCCCGCTCGATCTGGCGCGCAAGCCGGTGGTGGCCATCGACGGCCAGAAGATCACCGCGCCTGGACCCTTTTCGGATCGCTCATGGAACGTGCATTTCCGCAAGACCGGCTCGCAGTGGCGCCTCGCCGATGGCACTCTGCAATCCGGTTTGCACAAGCGGCACGGGCTGCAGGGCCCCATCGACGACGCCTTTCTCGATAGCTTCCTCTTTGTCTCGCCTACCGGTTCGCCGATTGCGCCCGCGGTCGCTAAATGGACCGCAAGCGAAGAGGCCCGCGCCATCAAGGAATGGCGGCGCGAATTCCGCGGAGAAGCGCAGGTACGCCGCGATGTGGATGTGAGCGACGCGGAAATCGCGGCGAGCAATCTGATTCTGTGGGGCGACCCATCGAGCAACAAGATTCTAGCGCGCATTGCGGACCGCTTGCCGATCGAGTGGAGCGCGGCCGGCATCGCCGTGGGCAAGGATCGCTACTCGGCCGACACGCATGCGCCTATTTTGATCTACCCGAATCCGTTGAATCCGAATCGATATGTAGTGCTGAATAGCGGCTTCACATTTCGCGAGGCCGATTACCTGAGTAACGCCCGGCAGACGCCGAAGCTGCCGGATTATGCGGTGGTCGATCTAACTACGCCGCCCGATGGCCGCTTCCCGGGGAAGATTGTGCAGGCGGGATTCTTCAATGAGGAGTGGCAACTGGGGCCGGGCCGGTAAGTAGCACGTGGCGCGAGCACTCGTGCTTGCCGCGTCCGCACTCTTGGGGACGCGGCCTCGTACAGCAGCCAAGACGCGTTCACACGAGTGTGAACGCTGCACGCAAAAGTGCGTGCGCCACGGGCTGGGTCCTTCACGGGGCTGGGTCTTTATTGCCGGGCCCTTATTGCTCGCGCAGCACTTGCATAGGCTCCAGGCGCGCTGCGCGAATCGCCGGCAATAGCGATGCCAGAATCGACACCGCCATCACTATTGCCACTACGCCGCCGAGTGTGGCCGCGTCCCAGGCGGATACGCCGTAGAGCATTCCCGAGAGCAATCGCCCGAACACGGCCGTGAGCGCGAGGCCCGCTGCGCAACCTAGCAGAGCGACGCTCAGCCCTTGCGCCAGGAATTGCCGCACGATCTGCGTCCGCAGCGCGCCCAGCGCCAGGCGCAATCCGACTTCGCGCTGGCGCACGCTTACCAGATAGCTCAGCGTTCCATAGAGACCCACGCACGCCAGTGACACCGCTGTGAGGGCGAAAAAGGCGAGCAGGATTGTGCGCAGGCGGTTTTCCGCGTAGGAATCCGATATGTGATCGACCAGCGGCGTAAGGTCGTAGACCGATCGGCGCGGCTCGATCTCGTGAACCTTGCGGCGAATGGTTTCGGCCATCGACTTGGGATCGCCCTGCGTCCTGACCAGGAAATACGTGCCCGGCTGAAGCGCGCTGTAGCACCAATAAACCGTGGGAGGCGGTTCGCGGTCCATGCCGCTCTCGCGCGCATCGCCCACGATGCCGCGAATCTCGCCGGGTGGAAAGAACGCGCTCCCTGGCTGCGCCAGGTGAAGGCCGATAGCAGCCCGCCCGGCCAGATATGCGTTAGCGAAGCTGTGATTCACCATCACGCCAGAGGTATTGAGATTGTCGCGGCACGTGTCACCGGCCAATAATGGAATTCGCATCGTGGCGAAGTAGGTGGGTGAGACCGCGCGGCTCTGGGCGAGCATCTTGGGCTCGGTTTCCGCTCGGCCTTCCACGGTATTCAGCTCCATTTGATATTGGTCGGGCAGTCCCGGAAGAGACATCGAAGCTGCCGCCGCTGTCACGCCAGGCATTGAGCGCAAGCTGTCCAGCACCCTCTCCAAGCGTTGCCTGGCGCCTTTCTGGTCCCCCGTCTCGGCCCATGAGCTGTTCATATGGAAGGTAAGCACGTGCTCCGCATCGAAGCCCGGAGACACGCGCCCCAGCTCCTGAAAACTGCGCAACAGCAGCCCGGCGCCGGCCAGCAGCATCACTGCCAAAGCCACCTGAACTCCCACCAGCGTGAACTGAACGGGGTTGCGGCTCGAGACTTGCGAGCGGCCCGCCTGCGCCAGCGAACCGGCCAAGTTGCGCCGTGTGGCGCGGATAGCGGGAAAGATTCCGCAGAGCAGCGTGGCCGCGATGGCGCAGGCCAACGAATAGAGCACGATGCCGGAATCGAGCCGGATCTCCTCAACGCGCGGCAGATCCTTGGCCAAGGCGCGAAACACGCGCGAGGCTTCGCCCGCGATGGCCAAACCGAGAGCGGCCCCTGCCAGCGCCAGAGCCAGAACCTCAGTCAGTAGTTGCGCCGCCACCGAAGACCTCGATGCGCCCAGCGAGAACCGGACGGATATCTCATGCTGGCGTTCGGCCGCGCGCGAGAGCAGCAGCGCCGCAATGTTCGTACACGCGATGAGAAGCAGCAGCGAAACCGATCCGAAGAGTATCCAGAGAGACTGCCGGACTCCCGCGACGGTGGCTTCCTTGAGCGGCTCGACGGAGGCGCCGATGCGCGCATCGGTCTTCGGAAACTGCCGGCCAAGGTTAGCTTGCACCGAGGCCAGATTCGCACGTGCCTGTTCCAGGGTCACGCCCGGCTTCAGGCGCCCGAAGGTGGTGAACCAGCCCGTCTCGCGGCTTTGCGAGTAAGGCGAATCCATGGGGCTCGGCGACCAAAGATCCACGTCGCGGTCGGGGAAAAGGAAGGAGGCCGGCATCACGCCGACGATCGGCATAGAAATGTTGTTTATGCGGAGATTCTTGCCGATGGCGTTGGCGCTGCCTCCGAAGCGGCGCCGACACAACCGATCGGTGATCAGGACCGCATTCGGTCCGCCGAAGTGTTCCTCTTGTGGGCTGAAGTCGCGCCCCAGCTCCGGCGCGATTCCCCAAACCTGCAGAAAGCGCGGGGCGATCAGCGCCCGCTTCAGCTTCTCGGGAAGCTCACCGGAAAGCTCCGACTCGTCCTCCGTGTAATAGCCGGTAATCGCCTGAAACGTTCTGTTCAGGCGGTTCCAGTCTTCGAGGCGCGGCGGTGCAACAAAGGCGTCCCGATTCCTCGGATTCACTTGACCCAGCTTCACCAGTCGATCGCCGTTTGGAAACGGCGAAGCTCTCAACAGCACCGCGTCGATGGCCGAAAACACCGCGCTGTTGGCGCCAATCCCAATCGCCAGCGTCAGGATCACGGTTACGGTGAAGGCAGGCGTCTTGCCGAGCCCGCGCATTGCCTGCCGCAAATTCCGCACGAGCGATTCCAGCCCATCGTTGATGTCCATATCCCGCGTCCTTTCCACCTGCGCCGTGTAATTGCCGAACGCCTGCCGCGCCGCGCGAACGGCATGCTCGCCGCTCATGCCGCCGGCCTGTAACTCTTCCGCGCGCTCCCGTACGTGAAACGAGAGTTCCCGTTCCAGGTCGCTTTGCAGGCGGCCGGGCCGCAGCACATTCCAAATCCGCCAGTACCAAGCCATACGGCCCCACACCATGCTTCACCTTTCGCGTCAGGCGTAGCGCATCACGCGCGCCACGCCCTCTGTGAGCCGGGTCCAGCTCTCCTCTTCCTGCATGAGCTGCTTGCGGCCCTTGGCGGTCAGCGAGTAGAAACGGGCTTCGCGGTTCTTCTCCGTCTGGCCCCATTCGGCCCGCACCCACCCCTGCTGCTCCATGCGGTGAAGCGCGGGGTAGAGCGAGCCTTCTTCCACGCGCAGCAACTGGTCCGAGACGCGCTGAATGTGCGCCGTGATGGCATACCCGTGCATCCGCTTGCCGGCTACCAGGGTCCGCAAGATCAGCAGGGCCAGGGTGCCCTGCAGGATGTCGTTTTTCTTCGCGCCCATGCTTTACCTATCTAGCTATGCCTAACTAGCTACTGGATTCTATGGCTTGGACGACGGAGGCGTCAATCGGATAGGAAGGTACTTGCGGTTTGCTGGAAAACTACTCCCTGACGCCTGCGCGAGTCGCGCGGCACAATGCTCGCGGCCTCGACCGGCTTAGCGATCTACCGGTTACATCGGTCTAACGAACCATAATCGCGCCGCGGTACATCCCCATGCCGCAAGCGAAACTCAGCTCGCCTGATGGCCGGGCGGGCAGGCGGATGATTACCGTTCCACCAGGCGGCAGCGGTTCGCGCAGTCCGAGTGCGGGGAAGACGACTTCGTTCGCACAGTTCTGAGCATCCGTTCGCGTAAAGGCGAGGGTAACTTCTTTTCCGGCGGGGATTTCGAGGCGCGCCGGCTCGAATCCAGCGCCGCTGATGGTTACGCGGATGGCGTCGGCAGGCAGAGCCGCGGTTTTCAAAGCCGGCCGAGCCGATTCCCATACTCTGATTACCCAGGGAACCGTAATCAGCCGGCCGTGGCGTTGGAACTGGAACCAGAGTTTGTAGATGCCCGCCGAGCGGAACCCGGTTACAGTTCGGATGGTCGAAGGACTGGGCCCCGAAACCGGCGCTGCGTGAGTGTGCGGCAGAAGGCTGGTCTCCGTCCCCGCGCTTTCGAGGGGATGTGCGTGGATGAAGCTCTCGCCATTCCCGCCGACGATCATTATGTGCCCCCACGCGCCCAGCCATGGGTCCAGATCGGCTATCGGCTGGTGATTCGCGGCGTCCGTCAGAGTGAAGGCCAACGGCAGGTCGCGACCGGCATCGAGTCGCTGCGGCGCCGTGAAGGCAACCTGA
>JBEKNN010000117.1:0-27020 GCA_049522755.1 Bryobacteraceae bacterium
CGCCGGCGCTACCACCGCCGGCGCTACCGAAACCGGGTTACTTTACGCCGATGGTCGCGTGATAGCTGGAGAAGGCATCCGGATCGGCTTCACCGTTGACCAGTATCGCGATTTGCACCTGGGGGCTGGGACCCACGGCATCCGGGATCTGAACATTGATCTGCCATACTCCCACCAACCCCGGAGCCAGACCGGAATACTTGAGGAAATTACCTCCGTTCGATTCGCCCGGCTGAAGAGGCGTTTCATCCACAAAGTCGGTTCCGATAAAGACTCGAACCGAATTGGCGGCGGGCGTGGCCGCAGTCGCCGGCGTGCCATCCGGAGGCGCACCCGACACGTAACCCTCGCCGGTCGCGTAGATCGAAATGATGGAATCGCGCGGCGCCGCGTTGGTTCCGCTATTCACGGTGCCGTCCTGATTGATCACGCAGGCCTGTCGGAGCGTGCCCGTCGGGGCGCCGCAAATAAACATGCCCGGCGAAACCGCATTCAGAGGCAGCAGCCCGGCGCCCAGAATCTGACCAGTGGCGGCCTGCACTATCTGTGCGCTGGCGGTCCCTGTGATGGGCGCTCCATTCGGAACCAGGAAGTTGATCTGCGTGGGCGAGACATAGTCGAGCGGCACAGGCGTACCGTTGAACAACAATTGAAGGCCGCCCAGAGTTGTCGGCCAGGTGGAACTGCTGTTGGCAGCCGTCTGGGTCCCAAAGGTCGAGCCGGTCGTGTTCAACGTGTTACAGGTGGGTGAGTTGCAGATCGAGGCGATCATACCCGGCGCAAACTGTTTATCGGCGGCGAAACTGGCTCCGTTCAGCCCGTAAAGACCGGGATAGAAAAACGACACCCGGTTAGCCCCGTCCGCCAGTACCAGGTCGCCAAACTGATCCTGCGCCACCGCCAGCGTAATGCTGGGCGCCTGGATTGGAGTGCCGAGCGGGGTCTGACTGAAGAGCAGCGTTTCAAATTTGGGATAACGCACTGCCGTATCGCTTCGGGTGTTGGCCACCCAAATCTCGCCGGTACTGGGATTTACGTAAACGCCTTGCGGCGCGTTGAGGCCGTTGATCGCCAGTATCGAGGGTTGGGCGGCGGTCGCGGTCTCCGAACTGTTCGGATCGCCAAAAATGAGAATCCGGTTGTTGCCGCTATCGGCGACGTAAAGCTGCCCGCTGGTGTCGCACGCAATGTGGTGGGGGCTGTTGAAAGTGGCGTCGGTGTCGCCGGAAGTCACCGTCTTAAAATCCGGCTGTCCAAACACCTTGGTAGCGGCCAGGCCGTTATCCGTGCCCGCGGCGAAGGTTCCATTCGCGGTAAACGGAAAATACAAGACGCGATTGTGTACCACATCCGATACCAGCAGTCCGTTGGTCCCTGTAAACGCCACGCCATAGGGACTGGCCATGGTGGCGTCGCTGGGATCTTTGATGGAAGAAGTGAAGCTCGCTTGCCCCAGCACCAGATCCGCCGTCACTTGCCCGAATGGCTGCGAGAACGGCGCGGGAAAGCGCAGCACGCGCCCGTTAAACGAATCCGCCACATACAGGTTACCCTGCGAGTCGACAACGATTCCCTTGGGGTAACACAGGCTGGAATTGGTGGGAATGGCGCCATCGCCGGTGGGGTAATTGCAAAGCGCCGTGCCGAGGCCCGGCTGGCCGATCACGATATTGGCTTTGGCGCTGGATTGCAGGTTGCGGATATCGTTGAAGCCCAGAATGCGATGGTTATTCGGATCGGATACGTAGAAATGGGGCACGCTGCCGCTGTTATCGATGGCAACTCCGGCATCCAGAATGGCTGAAGCGCCGGAGTACTGGATGAACTGGAACTCGCGGCCCTCTATCAGGTTGATCGAACCCTGATTCATGAAGTCCTGCCCGAGTACGCGGCTGGCGGGGCCCAGACCATCGCCGGAAAGAACGGGCAGCACGATGGCGCGATTGTTCCCGGTGTCGGCGAGGTAGAGTTCATTGGTGGCTTGCGAAAAGAATGCCGCCGTCGGGTCGGAAAACACGTTTGCCGCGGGAATGGACGTGATGATCGTGGTACTTTGCGAGCCGTTGCTTCCAATATTGGTGAATGCGGTCTGTCCGAAAAACTGCGTGGCTTGCGGCGAAAAAGTAGTGTTCTGGGGCGGCCATTGGGAGTACGGCGGAAAGACCAGTATCCGGTGATGGCCCGAATCGATCACGCCAACGCTTTGGTCCTGGAAAAAGAAGATGCCGCTGGGCGAAGCCAGAAATGTGCTGGCATATTGGGTGTTGCTGGGCTGGGTGGACGAGGGCGCGAATACCCCCATAATTCGGGTGGCCGACATGCCGCCCGTGAGGAACGGCGGGGCAAAGACCAGGATGCGGCCGGGAAAGCCATTGACGCCGCCGTCGGAAATGTACAGGTTACCGGCGGCATCGAATGCGACCGCCGCGGGGAGGTTGAACTGGTTCCCGATGACGCCGCTGCTGGAACTGCCGGTCGGAAGAGGCGTGGTGTAGCTGCTGGTGAGATTCGGCTGGCCGATCACGATGGCCGCGGACATCCCGCCGCAGCTCGAGCACGAAAAGGTTGAGGCTGGGAATTGCAGTACCCGATTGTTACCCGGGTCGGAAACCCACATATTCCCCGCCGAATCGAACGCCAGGTAGGCCTGGAAGCCCGCGAAGCTTACTCCTTGCGCGCTTAGCGCCCCGGTGTAGTTGGCCGTGTTCGAGCTCAGGCTGGGCTGGCCGAGCCAGAGATCGGGAAAAACGTTTCCGTTAGTCTGAGCGAAAGGCTTCCGGAAGCGCAGAATACGGTTGTTGCCGGTATCGGCCACGTACAAATCGCCATTGAGCACCGCCACGCCAACCGGAAAGTTCAGGCCGCTGGTGAACGTGGTGCCCGGTCCCGATGCCGATGTGGTGTATTGATCGGGCTGACCGATGATCAGGTCGGCCGGCTGTCCGTTGGAAAAACCGGTGGCGTTCTTCCACGCCATGATGCGGTTGTTGACCGTATCGGCCACGTAGACGATGGGCGGCGACGCCGAAGTGTCGAGCGCGATACCCTCCGGTTGAAAGAACTCGCGTCCGTCCACCCAATTCGGGTTGGCGGTTTCGGGGATGAGATTCGGCTGGCCGATGGCGCGCGACGCCACCGGATTCAGAGTGATCTGCGAAAAAGCCGCTGTGGCGCCAGATAAGATCAGGCTAAGAATTACAAGGTACCTTGGTTTCATCAGAGTATTCCTAGGCGGGCGCGGACGCGGAAAGCGCTCCTTTAGAGAATACCAGACCGTTCCGAACCGGGGTATTTGGCTAAGTACTAACAAACACAGGGCTCGGCAAAGGGGCTCGGCAACGGAAAGCCGGCAAGACCCGCACGGGGTGGGTTAAACTGTGGGTTGACTCAATCCTCTACGGGCCGCCTGCGCGTCTGCGCGGTCAGCTATCTCAATACCACGCCGCTAGTTTGGGGAATGCTGCATGGTCCGCAGCGCGGCCTGTTCGACCTCGATTTTCGCATCCCCGCAGGCTGCGCCGACCAGTTGGCGTCGGGCGCGGCCGATATCGGCATCGTACCGTCGTTCGAGCTAACCCGGCTGAACCTCGAAACCATCCCCGGAACCGGAATCGCGTGCCACGGCCCCGTTCGCAGCATCCTGCTGATTTCGTCGCGGCCCGCGGCGGAGATTCGAACGCTGGCGGCCGATTCCAGCTCGCGTACATCGGTGGAGCTGGCGAGGGTGATCCTGGAACGGAAATACGGCGCGTCGCCCTCCTTGATTCGGCAACCGCCCGATCTGGAACTGATGCTGCGCTCCGCGGACGCCGCTCTGATTATCGGCGACCCGGCCTTGCGCATCGACCCTCTGCGGCTGCCGTATTATTCCTACGATTTGGGAGTGGAATGGGTGGAAATGACGGGCCTGCCGATGGTGTTCGCGGTTTGGGCCGCGCGGCCGGGGGTTGGCGTCGCGTCCGTTGCGGAGGCGTTTCACGACTCGTGCCGCTTCGGTCGCGAACGGATTGAGCAGATTGTGGCTTCGGAAGCGCCACGGCGCGAATTCCCGCCCGCGCTGGTGCGGGAGTATCTGACGCGCCACATAGTGCATGAACTGGGATCGCGCGATTATGAGGGCATGGAGTTGTTTTTTCGATTCGCGCGCGAGTTGGCCGAAGCCGGCGCGCCCAGGTCGCCCGGGAGCCTCCGCCCAGCCATTTGACAACCTATTTGACAACCCGCCCAATCGCGCGGTACAACGATTCATGCAAAACTCCTCCCGGCGCGATTTCCTCGCCGCGGGTCTTGGCGCGGCCTTCGCCGCACGCTTCGCTCTGGCCGATGGCTCCGCCGACCTGGCCGCGTTGAGCTTGAAACAGGCCTCCGGCGCCATTCGATCGAAGAAGGTCACTCCCGCCGAGCTCACCGAAGCCTGCCTCGACCGCATCAAGACCTATAACCCCAAGATCGACGCGTGGATCACCGTCCTGCGCGAAAAAGCCCTTGCGCAGGCGAAGGCGCTCACCGAGGAGCAAGCCGCCGGACGCCTCCGCAGTCCGCTGCACGGCATTCCCATCGGCATCAAAGACAGCATCGACACCGCCGGCGTGCGCACCACCGCGGCCAGCGCCGTCTACGAGTACCGCTCCCCCGCCGAAGACGCCGAGGTGGTGCGCAGGTTGAAGGCTGCCGGCGCCATTCTGATCGGCAAGTGCAACATGCACGAATTCGACGCCGGCGCCACGTCGGCCGTGAGTTACTGGGGACCGGTGCGAAACCCGTGGAATCTGGAGCGCGTCGCGGGCGGCCCGTCGGGCGGTTCGGCGGCCGCCGTCGCCATGCAGAATTGCTTCGGCGCGCTGGGAACCGACGCCGGCGGCGGCATCCGCACGCCCGCCTCGTATTGCGGCGTGGTCGGCTTCAAGCCGACGTACGGCCGGGTCAGCCTGCGCGGCATCATCCCTTACGCCTGGTCGCTCGATCACTGCGGCCCCATCGCGCGCACCGTGGAAGACGCCGCCATGCTTCTGCAGCAGATCGCCGGCTACGATCACTTGGACGTCGATAGCGCCGATAAGCCCGTGCCGGATTACTCCACCGGCATCGGTGCTCCCGTCGCGCAGTTTCGCCTTGGCATCCCGGCGCAGTTTTACGATCATCTGGACGACGACGTGGCGCGCGCCATCGACGATGCTATCGCTGTGTTGAATAAGCTGACCAAGGGAACGCATGAGGTCGGTTTGCCGTCGCTGCTCCGGGCCGGCGCCGGCGCGGAGGTCGCGGCCTATCACGAGAATCTGCGCGGCGTGAATGGCGGCGGCTACGAGCCGAGCACCGCGCGCGCGTTTCCAACCGCGCAGGACGCCACCCGCGCCGCCGATTACATCCGCGGCTGGCGCGAGCTGACCATGGTCCGGCGCACCGTGGATGAAGATGTATTCCAGAAGCAGAATGTGGACCTTCTGATTGCGCCGGCGGCCCGGCACACGCCTCCCACCATCGAGGAGGAGCTAACCCCGGCCGGCGGCGCCGCCGGTGGCGGAGGTAGAGGCGGCAGGGGAGGCGGAGGTGGCGGAGGCGGCGGAGGTGCTGGCGCCGCCGCAGCAACCGCGCCGCCGGCGACTGGTGCAGCCGCGGATGCCGGAGCCGCCGCACGGCGCGCGCAAAGCGATCCCGAGGACAATACGCGTCCGTTCAACGGATACGGACTGCCCTCCATCACAGTGCCCTGCGGCTTTTCGAAGGATGGCATGCCGATCGGCCTGCAAATCGCCGGGCCGCATTTCGGGGAGATCGACGTGCTCGCGCTGGCGTACGCGTATCAGGAAGCCACCGAGTGGCACAAGCGGCAGCCCCCGTTGCAGCCGGATACGAAGGTGCCGGTGTTATCGAAGACGGCGGCCGAGCAGACCGGAGGTTAGGCGCAAGCGTCTGGCGTGCGCCACCTCGGTACACAGGCCGCTAAGTCGGTAGTTTGGTGACTGTTCCCAGAATCACGCCGAATGCCGCTACGTGAAAGGTGCTTACCAGCGCGAAGACCGGGCCGTAGCCGAAATTGTGATCGAGTAAGTAGCCTGCAACTAATCCGAAGACTACTCCGCCTATCGCTCCGCCGAATCCTACTAATCCCGCTACCGAACCTACCGCGGCGCGGGGAAACAGGTCGGCCGGCAGAATCATGACTAAGGTCGACCAGGATTGTTGACCGAAGAACGCGGCGCTGAAGAGCACGATGGCGAATTGAACGGGGGCGTGAGTGACGAAGAAGATCCACGGCATTAGCGCGGCGCTTGCGCCCAGGGCGGCCTTGCGGGCGAAATTCACCGAGCGGCCGCGCTGGATCAGGCGGCTCGAAAACCATCCGCCGGCGATGCTGCCCACGCCCGACGCGGCGTAGGGAATCCAGGCATAATAGCCCACTTGTTTGGTGTCGAAACCGCGCGCATCGTAAAGATACTTAGGCAGCCAAAACAGATAGAAGTACCATGCGGCGTCACTCAGGAACTTGGCGAATACCAAGCCCTGAACCTGAGTGTTAGCGAGTAAGTGGAGCCAGGGAACGGCCGCCTCGCGCGCTTGAGCTATGTTAGCGGGCGTGAAATAGGCGCGCAGCCACCAGAGCGTCCAAAACAGACCCGCGGCGCCGGAAAGCGCGAAAACCCAACGCCAGTTGAGCGTGGCGAGGACCACCGCGATCAGCGGCGGTGCAGCTACTGCGCCCACGGCCGTGCCGGCGTTGATGATGCCCATCGCGGTGGAGCGGTCGCGCACCGGGAACCACTCGGCGACGGCCTTGGTGGCGGCCGGGAATCCGCCGCCTTCGCCCATGCCGAGAAGAAATCGGCTGGCGGCAAGCGGACGGAATCCGGTGGCGAGGGCGTGGCTGGCGGATGCCAGCGACCACCACGCCATGATGAGGGCGAAGCCGGCGCGCACGCCCAGCACGTCGATGAGCCGGCCGCCGCCCGCGTACATGATGGCGTAGGCGGTGAGAAATGCGGCCTGAAGCTGGGAGAATTGGGTATTGGAAATGGGAATCTCGCGCTGGATGGCGTTGATGGCAACCGGCAGGGTCTGGCGGTCGAAGTAGCTGATGGCGATGGCGGCGCCGATAAGAATCGCGATTCCCCAACGATGCGCTGGCTTTTCGGGCATACTGTTCAATGTAAAGGATTACACTTTTCATCCATGCAAAAGGTCGCAATGATCGGGTTGGGCGCCATGGGTTCCGGGATGGCGGGGCAATTGTTGAAGGCGGGCGTTCCGCTGGCGGTGTATAACCGGAACGCGGACCGCGCGGCGGAGGCGGTGAAGAGCGGCGCGCGGCTGGCGCAGTCGCCTGGCGAGGCCGCGGAAGATGCGGATATTATTGTGGCGATGCTGGCGGACGATCATGCGTCGCACGAAGTGTGGCTGGGCGAGGCGGGCGCGCTGCACAGCGCCAAGCTGGGCGCGATTGCGGTGGAATGCAGCACGCTTTCGCCGGCCTGGGTGGTGAAACTGGCGGGGACCGTGCACGCCGCCGGCTGCGAGTTTTTAGATGCGCCGGTGACGGGCAGCAAGAGCCATGCGGCGTCGGGCGAGCTGCTGTTTCTGGTGGGCGGCGAAGCGGAGACGCTGGATCGCGCGCGGCCTGTATTGGAGGCGATGAGCCGCGGCATTGTGCATCTGGGCCCGGTGGGCAGCGGTGCGCGAATGAAACTGATCAACAATTTTATGTGCGGCGTGCAGACGGCGGCGCTGGCCGAAGCGGTGGCGGTGATTGAGCGGAGCGGGCTTGACCGCGAAGCGGCGCTGGATGTTTTGCGAAACGGCGCGCCGGGGAGTCCGCTGGTGAAGGCGCTCTCGCAGCGCATGACGGAGCGCATTTACGACGTCAACTTCGCGCTGCATCTGATGCAAAAAGATTTGCGCTACGCGTCGGAAGAGGCGCAGAGCCACGGGGTGGCGCTACGAACCGCGGCGGCGGCGCTGGACCGCTTCGGCGAAGCGGACAAGCGCGGATGGGGCGACCGCGATTTTTCGGCGGTGGCGGAAGCGGCGCGGGAGAGCAATCGCCAATGAGGCTCATTCAGATCCGGCACGTTCATGGCGGACGCCGCACGGGCGTGGTGAGGGATGGGTCCATCGCGCTGCTGCGCGGCGGCGAATCCATCTACGCATTCGCGCAACTGGCGCTCGGTGGCAGAGCTACGCTACGCACGGTGGTGGAGAGCTCGGTGACGCAGGAAGCGCTCGACTACGATGCAGTCTACTCGGGCGCATCCGACTGGCGCATTCTGCCGGCGATGGATCACCCGGCCGAGGCCGCGCGCTGCCTGGTGAGCGGCACGGGGCTGACGCACATGGCGAGCGCGAAGAATCGCGACGCGATGCACGCGGGGCCGGCGGAGAAAAGCGCGCGCGTGGAGCAAGCCGCCCATGCGGAGCGCGCCTCTGGCGCGGGGACCGGCCAGGAGGCCCGTCCCACGGATAGCATGCGCATGTATCAATTGGGTGTGGAAGGCGGGCGGCCGGCGGCGGGCGAAATCGGCGCGGCCCCGGAGTGGTTCTACAAAGGCAGCGGCATCGCGCTGCGCGCGCACGGCGAGCCGCTCGATATTCCGCCGCATGCCGAAGATGGCGGCGAAGAGCCGGAGATCGCGGGGATTTACGTGATCGACGCCACGGGCGCGCCGCGGCGCATCGGCATGGCGCAGGGCAACGAATTTTCCGACCACAAATTCGAGAAGCGTAACTACTTGAATCTGGCGGCTTCGAAGTTGATGACGTGCGCCATCGGTCCGGAGCTGGTGGTGGACCCCGAGTTCGGCTCGGTGGCGGGCGAGGTATCGATTGAGCGCGGTGGCGCGGCCATCTGGCGCAAGCGGATCCGCAGCGGCGATGCGGCGATGTCGCACAGTCTGGCGAATCTGGAGCATCATCACTTCAAGCACGCGGGGCACCGGCGTCCCGGCGATGTACACGTGCATTTCTTCGGCGCCGACGCGTTCAGTTTCGGCGAGGGCGTCACGCTGCAGGATGGCGACGTGATGCAGGTGCAGTTCGATGGCTTTGGGAGGGCGCTGCGGAATCCGCTGCGGGTGGCAGGCGCGTCCAAAACGCTGTTTGCGGCGTTGCCACTGTGAGGGACCTATGAAAATTAGACGGCGCGAGTTTTTGATAGGCACCGCGGCGGCGGGCTCGCTGGCGCGAAGTGCGACGGCGGCGGACCGGCCGATCAACCAGCCGGTCAACCCGCAGATCAACCAGCCGTTCCACCAGGTCCGCAGCATGATGCGGCTGTTCGTCAGCGACGTGGAGGACAAGCCGTGGTTCAACGACCGCGAGATGTGGCCGGCGTATTTTTCCATGCTGGCCGCGCAGCGGTTCAACCGGTTCCAACTGGCGTTCGGAATCGGCTACGATTTCCTGCGCGAAGTTACCGACTGCTACCTGGTGTTCGCGTACCCGTTCCTGTTGACTGTGCCGGGTTACAACGTACGCGCCGTGGGCTTGCCGGATGCGGAACGCGACCGCAATTTGGAAACGCTGAAGTACATTTCGGAACAAGCGGCGGCGCACGGCCTCCATTTTCAGCTGGGCTTGTGGATGCACGGCTACGAATGGGCCAACAGCCCGCACGCGAATTACACCATCGCGGGGCTGACGGCGGAGACTCACGGGCCATATTGCCGGGATGCGCTGGCGGCGCTGCTACGCGCGTGCCCGGCGATTTCGGGGGTGACGTTTCGCATCCACGGCGAGAGCGGCGTGACCGAGGGCAGCTACGATTTCTGGAAGACGGTGTTCGATGGCGTAGTGCGTTCGGGGCGCAAACTGGAAATCGACATGCACGCCAAGGGCATCGATCAGAAGATGATCGACGTGGCGCTGGCCACAGGAATGCCGGTGAAGGTTTCGCCGAAATTCTGGGCGGAGCACATGGGCATGCCGTATCATCAGACGGCGATTCGCGAGCAGGAGATGCCGCACGGCGAGCGCACCGGTCTGATGGCTCTGAGCACGGGGACGCGCAGCTTCACGCGATATAGTTACGCAGATCTGCTGCGCGAAGACCGCAAATACGGCGTGCTGCATCGCGTGTGGCCGGGCACGCAGCGGGTGCTGCTATGGAGCGACCCGGTGACGGCCGCGGCGTATTCGCGCGCGTTCGCCATCTGCGGCAGCGACGGCGCGGAGATCATGGAGCCGCTGTCATTCAAGGGGCGGCGTGGATCGGGCAAGCCTGGCGGACGCTGCGGGTATGCCGACGCGTCGCTGAATCCACGGTGGGATTGGCAAAAGTATCTGCACACGTACCGCGTGTGGGGCCAGGCGCTGTATGACCCGGACGCGCGCACAAACTCGCAGGGCGCGGAGAAGGCGCTCGAAAGCGCGAGCCGGATTTTGCCTATGATCACCAGCACGCACGGCCCTTCGGCGGCGAACAATACGTACTGGCCGGAGATGTATACGGCGCAGCCGATGGTGGACGCGCGGAAGAATAATCCGTATACCGATACGCCGTCGCCAAAGACGTTCGGCAACGCGAGCCCCTTCGACCCGCAGATGTTTTCGACGGTGAATGGGTTTGCGGAAGAGTTAGTCAAAGGCGAGTGCAGCGGCAAGTATTCACCGGTCGAAGTGGCGCAGTGGCTGGAAGACTTGGCGCAGACGGCGGCCACGCAACTGGCGCAGACGGCGGCGCAGAATACGCCTGAGTTCCGGCGCATGGCGATTGACATTGGCATCCAGGCGGCGCTGGGCCGCTTCTTCGCGGCGCGGTTTCGTAGCGGCGTGCTGTACGGAATCCACGACCGCACCGGCGACCGCGCGGCGCTGGAAGAGGCGGTGAAGATGTATCGCCATGCGCGCGATATTTGGGCGCAGATGGCGGAAAGCGCGCGCGGCGTTTACGTGAGCGATCTCACCGTGGGTGAGCTGCCGTGGCTGCGCGGGCACTGGCTGGACAGGCTGCCGGCGATTGATAGCGATATTGCAGATATGGCTGCGAAGCTGGAGAGTGCGGCGCCGGCCGAGCCGCAGGCACATGCGAAAGCGGCCATCGCCGCGGCGTTGGGCCGGCCATCGCGAGACGTTCTGAATTGCAATCACAAGCCGGCCGGGTTCCGCCGCGGGGCGCCGCTGCCGATTGAGCTGACCGCGCCTGCCGCGGCGTCGGCGCGGCTGTGGTACAGACACTTGGATCAGGCGGAACGATTCGAGGTTGTGGACCTGGCGCGGCAGGGCAATGCGCATCGCGCCGCGATTCCGCCGGGTTACACCGATTCGCCATTTCCGCTGCAATACTATTTTGAAATCCGGCAAGGGCCGGAGCAGGTGTGGCTCTATCCGGGGTTCGACGCCAACCGCGCGAATCAACCTTACTTTGTGGTGCGGACTGCATGAACTATCGTGAATTGGGAAGAACGGGCTGGAAAGTTTCCGAGATCAGCTTCGGCGCCTGGGCCATCGGCGGCGCGTGGGGCAGCGTGGACGACGCCGAATCCATGGCCGCTTTGCGCGCGGCCGCCGATTGCGGCGTCAACTTTATCGATACGGCCGACGTCTACGGCATGGGCCGCAGCGAACGCCTGATCGCCGCATTGAAGCGCGAGCGGAAGCAGGAAATCGTGGTCGCCACTAAGGCCGGACGGCGCCTTTCCCCGCACACGGCCGACGGCTATAACGAGAAGAACATCGGCGCGTTCATCGAAGACAGTTTGCGGAATCTCGGCGTCGATTGCCTCGATTTGCTGCAACTGCATTGCCCGCCCACGGATGTCTACTACCGGCCCGAGCTGTTCGGCGCCATGGATCGCTTCGTGGAAGCGGGCAAGATCCGGTTCTATGGCGTGAGCGTGGAGCGTGTGGAAGAGGCGCTCAAAGCGTTGGAATACCCGAACGTGCAGACCGTGCAGATTATTTTCAACTGCTTCCGCCAGCGTCCGGCCGATTTGTTCTTCGAACAGGCGAAGCGCAAGCGGGTGGGCATTCTGGCGCGCGTTCCGCTGGCGAGCGGATTGCTCACCGGCAAGTTGAATCACGATACGCAATTCGCGGCAGACGATCATCGCCACTTCAACCGCCACGGCGAAGCGTTCGATGTAGGCGAAACGTTTTCGGGCGTGGATTTCGAAGCGGGCCTGGCGGCAGTGGACGAGATGCGCAGTTTGCTTCCGGACGGAGTGGGCATGGCGCAATTCGCGCTGCGGTGGATTCTGATGTTCGACGCGGTGACATGCGCGATTCCGGGCGGAAAACGGCCGGCGCAGGTGGCGGATAACTGCGCGGCTTCGGAGCTACCTGCACTAACGGAACAGACGATGGGCGCAGCGCGGCGAATCTATGAGGATCGGATCAGGAGCCAAGTGCATCAGAGGTGGTAGGGCGGCGCGCGAGTTCGTCGCACTCTTACGTGCAGCGCTCACGCTTGTGAACGCCTCGTTGGCTGAAAGCCGGCGGTTGGCAGGCGAAAGCGCCTGCCCCACAATATAGTGCGTGGGAATGTAGAAACTCCAGGGGCCGGCTGAAAGCCGGCTGCAGCCAGGATTGGCCGCCCCACTTAGGCGACGCGAAATTCGAGTACTCCGGCTTCGCGCCACGTAATGTTCTGACTAACGAACATTCCGTCGGGCGGTCCAATCTGGCCGGGTTTGTATTCGATAAATTGCGGTTCGATCTCCAGGCGAACCGCCGCGGCCAATACAGGATCGAAATTCACGACGTTGAACTGGTCCTTTAGTACGCTGTAGGCGCCGCGATTCGCCACCGGCTTCCACTGCTCGCCATCTTTATATACAATTCGCCACGAAGCCGGAAGGCGGCAGAAGCGCCGGTCGTCGAAGAAGTAGACCTGCGCCGTAGAAACCGAAATGGGCCGCCTGAACTCGTACTCGATCCACGCCGGCTCGCCCGCGGCGGGACGCACGCGGAAGTAGAGGGAAGATTCGTCGGCGGAACTGATCGGGTCGGCCCCATCGTAGACGGCGCGCAGGTCGTCGTTCTGGTCGTTGTATCCGGTGGTAACTTTCTTGAGCTCGCCGGAAGCGGTGACCTGCGCAATAGTTCTCGGAGGAACAGGCGCAACCCACGCCTGATTCACGCCGCGGCCGATCCACACCTGCATTTCGCCCATGCCGCGATTGTTCCAGGCGTGGTAGGGGACGGCGGTGAAGGGGCGCAGGCCCTCGCCAAGAATGGTCGCGCGCCCGGTGATGGTTTCCACGCCGCCGAACAGATCCGCTTCGAATTCGGTCTTGAGCGTGGTCCCGGTGGGCAGCATGATGTTGAGCGCGTGACCCTCGTTGTCGATCCATTCGACGCAGTAGACCAAGGGGCCGCGCTGCAGCGCCACGCGGTCGCGATCCTCTTTGGAAAATGAGTTGGCGCGCACCTGGCGGATAGGCATGGGCAGGTGCAGCTCGATGCGGTCGCCCGCTTTCCACTCGCGATCGAGGAGGATGTACCCGCGCTGCGGCTCCATACGCACGGCGCGGCCACTCACGGTGATTGTCGGCCGAGCCGAAGGTTCATCGATGAACTCGTACAAGCCCTGCACCGCCTGGTTCTGCGCCCATCCGGGGATGCGTACGGCGATGGTGAAGATGCGAGGCTGGCCCGGGTCCACCTGAATGATCACGTCGCCATCGCGCGGGTAGCCGGTTTGCTGCGTCAGCTTCACGCCGTTCACCGTGGCGCTGCCGGCGATGAACAGATTCACGTAAATGGCGCGCGGCGAAACCGCGTAGATATAGCTGCCGATGGATGCCATGAGCCGCACCACATTGGGCGGGCAGCAGGGCGTATTGATCCACTCGAAGCGCTCGTAATTGCCGAACGATTTGAGCGGATTCTGATAGAAGAAGCGGTCGCCCTTGAGCGAAACTCCGGCGGCGAATCCGTTGTAGAGCACGCGCTCCATGACGTCGATGTACGCGGCGTCTTCATGCAGCAGAAACATGCGGTGGTTCCAGATCACGTTGCCGTAAGCCGCGCAGGTCTCGTTCCACGCGCTGAGATTCGGCAGCTCATAAGGCGCGCCGAACTGCTCGTGAAAGCGGATGGAACCGATGCCGCCGGTGACGTACATCTTGCGGTAGGTGGCGTCTTCCCAGATGCTGCGCAGCGCGCGGGCATATTCCGGCGCGCCGGTTAGCGCCGCGATATCGGCCAGTGCAATGTAGAGGAACGTGGCGCGGACGCAGTGGCCCACGGCCTCAGCCTGGCGGACCACGGGCTCGTGATCCTGCGCGTAAGTGCGGTCGAGAGCGTACTCACCGCGGCGGGGATAATCGTCGCGGCCGCGCTGGTCGAGAAAGAATTTCGCAAGCTGCCAGTATTTGGGATCGCCGGTGGCGCGGTAGAGCGCGACCAGGCCGATCTTCTGCCCTTCATGCTCGGAGATATAAATCTGCTTGCCGGGACCATAAGCAGACGCGATGGAATCGAAATCGCGCAGCGCGGCGTCCAGCATCTTCCGCTGGCCAGTGACTCGCTGCCACGCCACGGCGGCTTCGAGAAAATGGCCCGAGACGCGAACCGCGCGCGCGGGGTCGGCAATGCGCTCGTTCACCGAAGCGAGCACCTTGTCGATGCGTTCTTCAGCGTAGGCCTGGAGTTTGGGGTCGGGCTGTTTGGCCAGTATGTAGGCGGCGCCTTCGATGAGCTTAGAGACGCCGAAATCGCCAGGATCGTTGAGGCGATCGAAACAGTGGAAGATGGAAACGGCGCGGTTGGTCTCAATGCGCGGGGCCCAAAACTCGTCGCGAATCTCAACCTGCGTGAGAGGAACGGCGGCGGCGGGATAATCGGGTTGTGCATCGGGAGCGGCAACGCCGAAGCGCAGCGCGGGCGCGAGGCTACCGGCGATGAGCAACGTGCGGCGCGTCATGATTCTCCCGTTGTGATTGTCCCGTCGTGATTATCCATCGTCTGCTTTTTGGCAGACGATTTCAAGAGGGCGCGAAGGCTTCTGTGATTTTCCGCCAGGACTAGGCGAGGGCCTGTTCCAGATCGGCGATCAGATCGTCAGAGTGCTCAAGCCCGATGGACGCGCGCAGCAGATTCTGCGGCGTCCGCGTTTGCGGCCCCTCCACCGAGGCGCGATGCTCGATCAAGCTATGCGTGCCGCCGAGGCTGGTGGCGCGGATGACCAACCGGCAGCGCGCCGCAACCTTCATAGCGTCCGCGCGCCCGCCGCGCACCTGGAATGAGAGCATCCCGCCGAATGCGGACATCTGCCGCGCCGCGATCTGGTGTCCAGGATGATCGGGCAGTCCGGGATAGTGTACGGCCTCGACTTTCGGGTGTTGTTTCAGGAACTGCGCCACACGCGATGCATTTTCGCAATGCGCGCGCACGCGGACGGGCAGCGTCTCAATGCCGCGCAGTGAGAGCCAGCAATCGAACGGCGAAGGGACGGATCCGCCATAGCGCTGCGACTTACGCGCTCGCTCGAAGAGGTAGTTATCGTACTTAGTAACAAGCGCGCCGCCCACCACGTCGCTGTGACCACTGATGTACTTAGTGGTGGAGTGCGCGACCATGTCGATTCCGCATTCGAGGGGATGCTGCAGGATAGGCGTGGCGAAGGTGCCGTCGCAGACAGTGATGGCCTTGCGGCCGGGCTCGCGCGCGATGGCAGCGACGGCCGTGAGATCGGTGATCTTCATCAGCGGGTTCGACGGCGTTTCCACCCATACCAGCCGCGTGTTGGGACGCATGGCCGCGCGCAAGATGTCCGGATTGGTGGTATCCACGTATTCGGTTTCGAGGCCGGACCGTGCGAAGACTTCGCCAACCACTCTGCGCAGCGCCCAATAGACGTCGTCGGCGATCAGGATATGATCGCCGGGCTCAAGGCCTTGCAGGATGGCGGTAGCGACCGCGAGGCCCGAAGAAAATGCCAGCGCTTCCTTGCCGCCTTCGAGTGAGGCGAGACACTCTTCGAGCGCGCGCCGCACCGGGTTCTGCTCGCGCGAGTAACTGAAGCCGAGCGGGTATTCGCCCTCGGGGCTGCGCTCGAAAGTGGACGTGAGGTGGATGGGCAGAGCGACCGCGCCGGTAGCGGGATCGATGCGCCGCCCAACGTGGATGGCTCGGGTTTCGATTCTCATCACCTGTCAGTGTAGCGTGGGCTTCGGAAGATCCAGGGTTGGCGGCTGGCAGTCGCCGCTGTCACTGTTTTCAGCGAGACTCGGCCAATTCGAGCTCGGTGGACCACACGCCTTCGAAATCCACGAAATACTCGTCCACCTCAATACCGGGTATGGCGTTTCGCAGAATCGCCGCCGCCCGCCGCAACTCTTCTTGATGATGCTCCGCCTCCGCGCGCGCATCGCCGCCGAAGCCATCGGCCAGTCCGCCGTAAGCGCCGCAGTCGGAATGCAGCATCAGGATCACACGACGCGTTCCGTGCAGCCGTATCGACTTGCGGATCTGTTCCAGCACGAATTCGCGGTCGCTCTCACGGTCGGGCGACGCCAGGGATTTGGCGCCGCCGGCGATTTTAATGGGATCGGAGTTAGCTACGCCTATCCGCTTGAGAAACTTGCGGAACCCCAGGTCAAACCGGTTATCGAAGCACCAGATGATGGCGGCATCGCATTGATACCTCTCGCGTGGAGCATTGAAGTGGAACACTTTTCTCACAGCGCAACGTCCTCGCCTACATTATCGCTGGTAGCGTGGGTCTTGCGACGAACATCCAGGATTATATCCCGCTCCATTGGCTGTCACTCAATTGCGTGAAGCTCTATAAGTGATGTTACCCCTCACTTTCCCAGTTGGAAATCCACTTCGATCGTCGTCAGAGTGGGCACCGGGTGTTCATTCAACTTCGCCGGCTGATAGCGCCATTGGCTTACGGCGTCCAGCGCAGCCTGGGCAAAACGAGGGTCCACCTCATCGGGATTGAGCACGCGGAGCTCGACGGGCACGCCGTCGCGCGAGATCACCATCCGGATGCGCACCGTGGCTTCGAGACCCTGTTGTTGCAGTTCGGGCGGGTAGACCGGCTGGGGAATTCGCAACAGACGCGCGCTCTCCACTCTGCCTCCCACGCTGATGGGACCGGGCCCGGGAGTGGGCTGCGCCGCGGCTGGCGCTGGGGCCGCCGGCTTCGGCGCGGTAACGGTCACTGTCGAGCTGACCTCGCCTAGTTCGAGTCTGGCGTCGATGCGTAGCGGCTTGCCCGCCTCAATCGACGCCTCTTTCTTCAGCAGCGCAAACCCGCGCATCTGGTACTGCACGTTGTAATGGCCGGGCGGAAGCGATAAGAAACGGTAGACGCCCGCCGCATTGCTGACCGCGGTCTGTTCGCCGGCGCCCTGATTCTGCGCGACGATGAGACAGCCCGGCACGCGCGCGCCGCTGGGGTCTTCCACTGTACCCGAAAGCGATCCGCCGTCTTGTGCGGAAGTGGCCGTAGTCTGAGCGTTCTGGGCATTCTGGGCTTGGGCCAGCAACACCCTCGGCCTCTTGTGCGGCAGGTCTGGCGAGGCGGGCTTGATCGTGCTCGGGCCGCCAACCGGTGCTTCGATTCCTTGTGGTTTGGGGCTCGTGACGGCGTGCCCGTCTGTTTGGGCTGTCGTGTATCCCATCGCACCCGCCGTGAATACAGTCGCTACTACCGCGCAGGCCATGGCAACGCACACCATGCGCGCAGGCGAGATCCGCTGGGCCGGACGCCCTTCCAAAATCCGCCGGATGCGCCGCGGTAGAGAGGCTCCCGGCATCGCCATCCCCATAACGTTCACCCGCGCGCCGGTCCGCTGCATCGCCCGCGCAATCTGCAGCAGGTATTCGGAATACTGGAACGGATCGTGGCCGCGCGCCAACACAGCCGCATCGCAAGCCTCTTCGGCCAGCGTGGAAAGCCCGCACTCCAGCCACCAGGCGAGCGGATGGAACCAGAAGACCGCGCGATTCAGCAGCGCCAGCCATTGCACCAGCGGATCGCGCCGTCGCGCGTGCTCGTCCTCATGCGTCAAAACGGCGTCCAGCTGTGCCTGCGGCCATAGACGCCAACATTCCGGCAGAATCACGGTGGGGTTCAGCCAACCCACGGTGACCGGCGCAGCGCACGATTCGCTGGTCAGTCTGCCGTCGCGATTCGCGGCCCGCCGGACCAGCATGTGCGCGCGCACCGTGCCTGTAGCCAGTCGCGCCAGCAGAGCGCAGAAGCCCAGCAGGTATATGCCGGCCAAGCAATTCCGCCAAGTCAACGTGGGGCTATCGACGGGCGGCTTTCGCGTTGCCGCACGGAATGCCTGAGGCAGCGCCTGCGCGGAAAAGGCCGCTATCGACGCTGTGGAACGGCTGGTGGTTGGCGTGTCGGCCGGCCTCAGCACCCGTACCATCGCCCTCGGTCCCCAAGCCGTCCAAACAGGCAACGCCAGCATCAATACGACTACGCTTGTCCAAACAGCATGGCGCACGCGCGCGGACTTCACCCGCAGGATGCATAGAACTGCGCCCATACAGACGGCAGTCAGGGACGCTCTAACAGCGCATTCCAGAATCAGATTTTGCATCACTTACCTCCTTGTTTGCGGACCGGGTTTGCGGATCCGGACGACTCGCAGGCTCCACAGTCCGGTAAACGTACGCCCGACACGGCCCGCTTCCCACACGGCCGCATCACTTCGTTCTCCATCCCGGTGAGCGGCGATCGTACGCGAACGGCCTGAGCGGCACGTTTCGTCATGTGACAAGTTGTACCACTAGCGCGGATTCCAGTCAAGCGTGATCTGACAGGCCGTGGCAGGCCGCGGTTTGCTGAGATCCCGGATATGCCGCATTGCTAGGATCGTTACCTTCGGATGCCTTCCTCGGGAACACAGCTCGGCCCTTATGAGACTCAATCCCTGCCGGGCGTGGGCGGCATGGGCGAGGTGTATCGCGCCCGCGATTTGCGCCTCAACCGCACCGTCGCGCTGAAGATTCTTCCGCCGCAGGTGGCCGCGGACGCCGGACGCCGCGCGCGCTTCGAACAGGAAGCCCACGCCGCCAGTGCGCTTAATCACCCCAACATTGTCGCGGTCTACGACATCGGGGAGCAGGACCGCATGGCCTACATGGTCTCTGAGCTGATCGAAGGCGAGTCGCTGCGCGATTCCCTGCGCCGCGGGCCGCTGCCGCTGAGCAAGCTACTCGATCTTTCCGGGCAGGTGGCCGCAGGCGCATGCGGCAGGCATTGTGCACCGCGATATCAAGCCGGAAAATATTAGGATCACGCGCGAGGGCCGCGCCAAGATTCTCGATTTCGGCCTCGCCCTTCGCCAGAACGGAATCTCTATCGGATTTTCGTTCGCTGTCTGCTCCTGGGCCGCTTTCGTGCGGTGGACCGACCAGTTGCATCCGATAGCACATAACTAAGGCCAGCATTGAACCGCCGCTTGTTGACCCACATACTCTAATTAGCCCGGAGGAGGGGCCCAGTGATGTACTTGCTTATCAGATATCCGGTCGGGATCATCGTTGAGGCCGTGGTACTGGCACAGGGAAGGGGCCGCATGCGCGTCGCCGCGGCGGGTTTTCCCGACACGGTCGATTTGAGGCGCTCTGGCTCACAATGGTTTACCGCAACGCGCCAACCCGTTGAGTTTGAGTTTCTGATGTTCAACGCCCAGTCGGGCGAAAGTGTTTCCTCCTTAAGACCGGCCGGCCTTGCCCGGGCGGCCGGTTCGGCGGCGATCCAATATTGAGGGACCGGGGTGACGAGTATCTGGCTCGATTCGGTCCCGAGCCGGCTGCGAGTTCCCCAACAGCGCATCCGATAACGTTCGAAGGCGTCGTAAGGCTCGTCCCGACCGGATTCGCGCGCAATTCTCCGCTCCGATGGAAGCCCGCGCGAATGCAGGGCCGATTTCCAAACGACTGGCCCCCGTCCGTGCGCGTCGGATTCAGCGGCAGTTCACACGGGCAGGGCTCAAGGAATATTGAGTCGCAGAAAGTGACAAAACTCGCCACAAAGATGGCAAGATCCTCACTCGCAAGGCCACGGCCGTACCTGACGGCAACACTACCAACCAGCGTCCGGATGTCGTAGCGGGCGTCTCTCTGATTCCCGCGGGTGGCCAGAATATCAACGACTGGATCAACATCAACGCATTCACGACGCCGGCCAACGGCGTGTTTGGAGACGCGGGGCGCGACACCGTCACCGGTCCGAACCTATTTCAAATCGACGCGGCCCTGCAGAAAGACACGAGGCTCTCGGAACGAATCGGCCTGATTTTCCGGGCCGACGTGTTCAACGTCTTCAATCATCCGGAGCTTGGCCCCCCAAATCTGAATATCTCTTCGCCTGGCACTTTCGGCCGCATTACGAGCCTGGAGAATACCTCTCCGATCGGCGCCGGCGGCGCGCGCAGCATTCAACTGTCGTTGCGGTTGAAGTTCCGATCCGCCTCCCGCTCCCAGGAAGCAATGGGGGAACCACAAGCTCTAGACGACTCGGAATAGGCGCTTGAAACCCATCTCCATATGCATTTGCTGATGGCAATGGAATAATGCCAACCCCGCTTCCGATGGGACGAAGTCTACCTCCGCCGTCTGATACGGCTGCAGCGTAATGACATCCTTCTTCACTCCAGCGGTTGCACTTGCGCCGATCCGGACCAGTTCGAAGGTATAGCGATGCAGGTGTAGCGGATGAGCTTCAGCCGTCCGGTTGTTGAAGGCTAGCCGGTAGCGCCTGCCGCGGCTCAAAACCTTTGGGTCATCCCGGTCACTATAGACGTGTCCGTTTATCGACCATCTCTCCATACCATCCTCGCCGGGAGCGACTCTCAGAATCCGCATCGGAATGACTTCATCCGGCTTCGGACTCTCTTCCGGCCGCCCGAAGCGCAGATAGTCCCAGGGTGCGTCGCCGGGGGGAGCATACTGCGGTTCGCCGTGCCTGTAAGCATATTCCAGCCGGACGCCCATTCCACTTCGTCGCACGTCGTCTGCGACGGAGCCGAAAATCCACACGCCCGGATTGTTCATCTCGACGATGGCGTCCACGCGCTCTCCCACGCCGAGTTCGAGCACACTCACATGGCCGGGACGCGGCGCCGGATTGCCGTCCAACGCGACAACGTAAAACTTGTGCCCAGGCAGGTGAAGCTGAACGTTCTCCGTTGCGCTTGCGTTCAAGACGTGAAACAAGATCCGCTGCCCTTGCTTCACCCGGAGCGGCTCGCCATGGCCCAGAGCTTTTCCATTGATCGAGCGCACTCCATATCCAATCTCCATGGATGTCTGCTCCGTTTCGTCCACGTCTTCTTCGGCGCTCTCATCGTCTAACTCCTTAGTCAATCGCGGTTCCCACTCGTGCGTCGACAGAAAGATCTCCTGATCATAGCGGCCTTGATTTCGCTTGGGCTCCACGTAGACGAACGCGAATTGGCCGCTGTAGACGCCACGAGACAGATCGTTCATGGTCATGGCGTGTGAGTGCACGTAGCGGGAGCCGGCCTGGAGCGGCGTAATCTCGTACCGGAGGCGTCCACCCGCGGGAACCGCAAGACTGCCCTCCTCCTCCGTGCCATCCAGCTCCGGCGGTATTTCGAATCCGTGCCAGTGCACGTACTCCGGCACTTTGGTGCGATTGATGATCTCAACGGTGGCAGGGACCCCCTCCCTCATGCGGATCAGGGGACCCGGTGCGGTTCCGTTGTACGTCGCGGTCGCGATTGTGTGTCCGGGCGCAACATCGATCTGCGCTCGCTCGATATTCAGAGTGACATCGGCCGGGCGATTCGAAGGGCCGCTGCTACCCCGATGCTGCGAGGCCAAAAGGCCCGCTCCTGCCACGCCGGCGACAAATGCGCGACGCGGAAGCGGCACGCCGCTGGCCGGCCTCTGATTATGCTTTTCGATAGCCATATTCTGGCACACTCGACGCTGCTCCGGCGCCAATATTTGAAGTCTTAAGACAACCTTGAAAAAGCGGTCCGCTTTGCGCGTCCACGTCGAAACTCGTCTGCTTGCGACACCTTTTGTCACTATATTGAGATCTGCGGCATTTATAATTTTCAACATGTCAAAGCTTATTCCGGCCGCGGCGTCGCTGCTGGCCACTGCGCTGCTATTGAGTCAGACTTTGCCCGCTCCAGATCCCTTCCTGGAGAAGCCTTATCTGCAACTGGGTGACGCCCCCAAGCTGTCTGCGTCCGAGAGCCTGGTGCTGATCTGGCATACCGAAAATGTCCCTGAAAAATGGGACGTCGAGGTGCGGACATCCAAGGATTCGGCGTGGCGTAACACCGGCGAGGTGTACTCACAAGTTGTGTCGGCTCCAGCCGGCGAGCCAGCCGTCGCCGGCCAAAATGGCGCCAAGAAAGACGCTCCGGCATCTCCCGCGATTGAGCCGCACATCGTATACCGCGCCCGGCTGACCAATTTAGCGCCAGGCCAGGAGTTTCACTACCGGTTGCTGAAGGCCGGCAAGCCGGTATTCGATGCTGTGGCGCGCGCCCGCAAGTCCGCCGGCCAACCCTTCCGCCTGGCGCTCTTTGGAGACTGCGGCCAGGGAACGCCGTCCGAAAACGCCATTGCGTACCAGGCATATCTCGCCAAGCCGGACTTCATTTTCATTCCGGGCGACATCGTTTACGGGTCTGGACGAATCAGCGAATATCGCACCAGGTTTTTCCCGACCTATAACACCGATGAGGCCTCCGCCGCCAATGGCGCGCCGCTGCTCCGTTCCGTGGTATTTATCGCAGCGCCTGGAAATCACGACACCGATCTGGCGAACTTCCGGCGGTTTCCGGACGCCCTCGCTTATTTTCTCTACTGGGATCAGCCGCTGAACGGGCCAGTGGCTCCGTCCGGCGCGATTAAGGCGGCGCACGAACTCACCGGCAGTATTTCCGCGCAGCCGATATTTCTGGACGGCGCTAAACAGCGATACCCCCGCATGGCCAACTTCTCCTTCGATTACGGCAACAGCCACTGGACGGTCCTCGACGCGAATACGTATATGGATTGGAACAATGCGTCCTTGCGCGAATGGTTGACGAAAGACCTGGCTGCGGCCCAATCAGCCACGTGGCGCTTCGTGGCGTTCCATCAGCCGGGGTTCAACTCGTCCAAAGAGCATTTTAGCGAGCAACAGATGCGACCTCTCTCGCCGATCTTCGAGGCGGGACATGTGGATGTTGTGTTCGCCGGCCACGTTCATAATTACCAGCGCAGCTTTCCACTCACATTCGTTCCCGCAAATCAGCCAGACGGCAGCCCGGCCGGACCCAAAGGTCAAGTGGCAGGCAACTGGACGCTCGACAAGACCTTTGGCGACGGAGCAAAGGCGAAGCCTCACGGCGTGATTTACATCGTGAGCGGCGCCGGTGGAGCGGAGCTCTATAATCCCGAACAGCAGACCGATCCGGCCAGTTGGCAGCCCTTCACCGACAAATTCATCTCGCAGGTCCATTCGTTGAGCGTGATAGATGTAGAGGGGAAGACTTTCCGCCTGAAGCAGGTTTCGGAAACGGGCGAGACCGTCGATTCCTTCCGGGTTTCCAAGCAGTAAACCCAACCGCGCATTGTGTTCTCCTTACTGAACCTGCGTGGACAGGATCGGCGAAGCGCTTTCGGGGCCGTTTCTTCGAAGCGGGGATTGGATAGCAGGGCGATGACCGCTTCTTCATCAAGTGAACGCTGCAGAATCGACAAATTATCAGCCGACAGGTGTTTGGGAGGGGCGAGCCGCTCATGTCACGGCGAAGCCAATGGACAGCAGCCTGGACCGAAGCGGATGCTGGACCTCCCAGGGGCAGATGGCGGTGGCACGTTTGACAGAAGAGCGCGGAACAGGAGAGACCCTATCTGGCAGCCTGTGTGAACCGTTAAGAGTAGCATGGCCGATTCAGCATGTTGACTGCTCTCTGATGAACGGTCGCCCCCGCCAATGAGCGGCCTCCAAGCGAGCGGGAGCGGACGCTCCGCGCACCGAGTGGACGGAATCCGACTCTATTGACTGTCTGAAAACGCGAATTGTATAGTAATACATGGCTTTCTGCAGTCGAACTTTCGTCGCGCTGTTTGCACTGAGCACCATGGCGGCATTCGCACAGCAATCCGCTCCCATTGTGCAGCCCGGAGCCCCCGGCCAGCCTGGTAAATTCCTCACCGAAGCAACTGTTCGAACTCCGACCCGACCGCCTTTCCAGGCCGACGTCGAGTTCATGCAGGGGATGATCATGCACCACTCTCAGGCCGTCGAAATGGTCGCGCTCCTGCGCACTCGCGGCAAGAGCCCAACCCTGAAATCCTTTGGCGAGAAGATCTCCATCTCGCAAACCGACGAGATCGGCTTCATGAAGCGTTGGCTCGAAAGCCGCGGTAAACCGACGACCATGGAGATGGACCACAGCCACATGAGCGCGGCCGACATGAAAAACATGAACATGCTCATGCCCGGCATGCTCACGCCCGAACAGATGACCGCCCTCGCCAAAGCCAAGGGAGCGCAGTTCGATCACCTCTTCCTTACCGGAATGATCCAGCACCATGGCGGGGCTCTCACCATGGTGACCGACCTTTTCAACACCCCCGGCGCGGGTCAGGACCCCGTCCTGTTCGACTTCGCCACCGACATCGACAACACCCAGAGCGCAGAAATCAAAATCATGCGCGGCATGCTTGACAAGGAGAAGCAATGACCCCAAGACGATATTCCAGCCGTGTTCGATCCGGCTTCGCATTCGCGGCAGCCCTCACTTTTCCTGCGCTCTGCTCCGCGCAAAGGGGGCCGCAACCCGACCCGACCAAGGCGGCGCCCCCAAGCGTCTATTCCAACCCGCGCTCCGGCCCGGACGATCCCCGCATTGGCCTCAAGCCCGGCCTGTTCGACGCCGGCGAGGCGATCTTCGGACTGCAGAAAATCGCCAGTCTCCAGAAGCCGCCCGGATTCGCGCCCGACCCCAATGCTCCTCCGCCCCCTCAGCCGCCCGCGCCACCTGCCGGCGCGCCTGCCGGTGGCCGTGGCGGACGCGGCCCCACGATCGACACCGGCTCGGTCAACTCCGACCTCGCCTTTATCGGCAACCATCTCTTCGTGGGGAACTACAACGGCATCAACTTCTACGACATCGATAACCCGGCCAAGATTAAGCTGGGAACTTCGCTGGTGTGCCCCGGTGGACAGGGCGACGTCTCTGTCTACGGCCATCTGCTCTTCATGTCAGCCGAGGCCATGAACGGGCGCATCGATTGCGGCACGCAGGGCATCCCCGTTCCCGCCGAGGCAGCCGAGCCGGAACCGCCTGCCGCGCCTCCCGCAGCACCCGGGACGCCCGAAGCCGCAGCCGCTGGACGCGGCGGACGCCGTCCGGCGCCTCCGAGTCCCGATCGCTTCCGCGGCGTGCGCATCTTCGATATCAGCGACATCGGCAACCCCAAGCAGGTCGCCGCCGTACAAAGCTGCCGCGGTTCGCACACCCATAGCCTCCTGGTCGATCCCAAGGATAAGGACAACGTCTACATCTATATCTCCGGCACCGGCCAGGTCCGTCAAGCCGAAGAACTGGCGGGCTGCACTGGCGGGGACCCAAAGGCCAACCCGGAGACCGCGCTCTTCCGCATCGACATCATCAAGGTACCCCTCGCTCATCCCGAGCAGGCTAAGATCGTCTCCAGCCCGCGCATCTTCACCGACACGCAAACCGGCGACATGGATGGCCTCTGGAAGGGCGGCACCCATGGTGAGGGCACGCAGTCAACATCCACAACCAACCAGTGCCACGACATTACGATCTATTCCGCCGTCGGCCTCGCCGCCGGGGCATGCTCCGGAAACGGAATCTTGCTCGACATCTCCGACCCCATCAACCCCAAGCGCATCGACGCCGTCAGCGATCCCAACTACGCCTACTGGCACTCCGCGACCTTTAGCAACGACGGCTCCAAAGTGCTCTACACCGATGAATGGGGCGGCGGATCCCAGCCCCGTTGCCGGCCGACCGACCCGATGCACTGGGGCGCGGACGCTATCTTCACCCTCTCTCCGAGCCGCAAGCTGACGTTGGCCTCGTATTACAAGATGCCGGCCCCCCAGACCGACCTCGAGAATTGTGTCGCGCACAACGGCTCGCTGGTGCCGATCCCCGGCCGCGACGTCTTCGTCCAAGCCTGGTATCAGGGCGGCCTCTCCATGGTCGACTTCACCGACCCCTCACACCCTTTCGAAATCGCCTACTTCGACCGCGGACCGCTCGATGCCGTCAAGCACGGCTTAGGCGGCTTCTGGTCCGTCTATTGGTATAACGGTTACATATACGGTTCCGAGATCGCGCGCGGAGTCGACGTGTTCCGCTTGACGCCGAGTAAGTTCCTCACGCAGGAAGAGATCGACGCCTCGAACCAGGTGCACTTCGACATCCTCAACGTGCAAAGCCAGCCAAAGATCGAGTGGCCGCAGAATCTGATCGTCGGCAAGGCCTACGTGGCTCAGATCGAGCGCAGTGGAGCGCTTCCTGCCGCGCGGATTGCTTCTCTGAAATCCGCGATTGCAAAAACCGAAAAGCCGGGGTCCACCAGCAAAGACTCGGCGAGTCTAAGAGCGATGGGCGATGCTCTCGATAAAGATGCCGCAAAGGCGAAGTCCGCGACCGACGCAGGCCGTATGCGAGCCTTGGCGGCCATCCTGAAGCAGCCATAGGTTGTGTGGCGGAGCGATCTGCTTCGCCGCTTCATTCGCACGCTGGAGCCCCTCTACTGTCGCCGGACCGGGCTGGCAGCCAGCACCGCTTCAATCGCGACGATAAATGCCGGGGGATGTACTTTTTCGTGCAGTTTGCGACGGCGCTTTCCAGTTGATATAGCCACAGACTGAAATCCCGACGACGAGCCGGCCTTCAGGACCAGGGAGCCGCTCGTCTGCGGTCGTCCAAAGGTCGAGACTACGCGCACAGGGCTGCGACTGCTCTTTGAATTTGCCTCGTCGCAGCAAGACGCCGCATCTCTCCTCGTCCTTGTGGGAGCAAGTGTATCGGCAATGCCGGAATCGCGGTATGCTTCGAACTAGAAATCGCATGTCTCGCGCACATGCAGATCGT
>JBEKNN010000118.1:0-26910 GCA_049522755.1 Bryobacteraceae bacterium
AGTTGGACTGTGTCTGTCACAAGCGCAGTGGTCAGCGATGTCTCGGTGGCTCCGAGCAGCGGTTCGGCTACGCCACAGACGTTCGCGCTACAGTACGCCGATTCGCTGGGCGCCGCGGATCTCACCTCGGTGTGGGTCTGGTTCACCGCCAATTTCAATTCGGCAGCTAATTCCTGCATGATCTACTACGCCAGGGCGACCAACCAGCTGTTCTTCCTCAATGACGCTGGCGCCGCGTGGTCTGCACCTGTGGCGCCAGGCACGGCAGTGACGTTGAGCAACAGTCAGTGTTCGGTCAATGTGGCGGCGGCAAGCGTCACTGTGTCGGGGACGAATCTGACTTTGAACCTGCCGGTGACATTCACGGCGGCTTACGCCGGGGCGAAGAGCACTTACATGTACGCGGCGGGGTCGAGCGCCAACAGCGGATGGCAGACGCTGGGAAGTTGGACTGTGCCGGCCACGGTCGCAGTGGTGAGCGATGTGTCGGTGGCGCCGAACAGCGGCTCGGGTTTCCAACAGACATTCGCGTTACAGTACGCCGATTCGCTGGGCGCCGCGGATCTCACCTCGGTGTGGGTCTGGTTCACCGCTAATTTCAATTCGGGGTCGGCGGCCAGTTCCTGCATGATCTACTACGCCAGGCCTAGCAACCAGTTGTTCTTCCTCAACGACTCCGGCACGACATGGTCTTCGCCTGTGGCGCCGGGGGCGGCAGTGACGTTGAGCAACAGTCAGTGCTCGGTCAACGTGGCGGCGGCAAGCGTCACTGTGTCGGGAACGAATCTGACCCTGAACCTGCCAGTGACATTTCTGCCGGCATACGCCGGGGCTCAAAGCACCTACATGTACGCGGCGGGGTCGAGCGCCAACAGCGGATGGCAGGCGCTGGGAAGTTGGACGCCGTAGGTTCTATAGCCCCAGTTGGCGGAGCGCCTGTTCCACGTCTGGCCTACGGGATCCGGCGAAATCCAGCGCGGCCTTGGCTTCAGTCTTCGATTCGGCGTCGTGTCCGGTGAAGTGCAGAAGCTGCGCCAGCCGTGAATGTACTCTTAGGCCGGGGAGATGGCTCCTTTACAGAGCCCTTCGTGGCCTACAACAGTGGCGGCTCTGACCCCTACTTCCTGGCCGTTGGAGAATTTAACGGCGATGGAAGAACCGATCTGGCCGTGGTTAACACCCTCAGTGGTAATGTAGGCGTGTTGCTTGGCAGCGCCGTGTCGGGGATCTCGTGCACCCCGAGCTCCTTGAACCTTACCACCGCTGTCGGCGGGGTGGCTGCAGCCACTTGCTCAGTCACGACCGTTCCCGCTGGGATAACGGTGTCCGCTACCGCTACCGCCACCACCGCCAACGGAGTCGCTTGGCTTACCGTGCAGGGTAACGGTACGAGCGCGGCTCCGCTGTTGATCGTCGCCAATTCGACTTTGCTGGCGGCTGGGGCCTACACCGGCGTCATCACTCTGCAAGGAGGCGGGAGCACCGCCACTGTTCCCGTCACGCTCACTGTCGCCAACACTCCAGCGCTCTCGGTAACGGTGACTCAGGCCGGAAGCTTCACCCAAGGGCAGACCGGGGCGAAGTCCATAGTGACTGTGTCTAACCAAGCTCCCAACAGTCAGACCAGCGGCATAGTAACGGTGACGGAAACGGTTTCGAGCGGCCTTACCCTGGTTTCGATGTCCGGCGTCGGCTGGGTTTGTATCGGCAACACGTGTACGCGGAACGATGCGCTGGCGGGTGGCAGCAGTTATCCGGCGATCACGGTGACCGTGAATGTGGCTGGCGGAGCGAGCTCGCCGCAGGTCAATTCGGTAACTGTGTCGGGCGGCGGCTCCCCGGCGACGGGCTTTACCAATGCCACAGTCATACTCTCGCCAGCCGGTGTTTTTCTAGCTTCCGCGACCAATCCGTCGGTCTTCGGGCGTCCCGTGACTCTGACCGCGACAGTGACGCCATCCGCCGCCACTCGGAAGGTAACGTTCTACGAGGGGACCACGGTGCTTGGAACCAGTCCAGTCTCTTCCGGTGTTGCATCGTTATCCTCGATTCTGCTGCCAGCTGGCAGCGGAACTCTGAAGGCATACTACGGCGGGGATGCCAGTCACGGTCCGAATACTTCGAACCTCGTGGCGCAATTGGTCAACGCGAAGGCCGGCGGCGCGTTTACAGCGGGGCAGCCGTTTGCCGGCCTCAGTCCAATCTCGTTTGCCGTGGCGGACTTTAACGGCGATGGCAATGCCGATCTTGTCGTGGGTGAGAATGGCGGCGATGTGGACATCCTGCTGGGCGACGGCTTGGGAGGGTTCCGGTTGGCGGGCAGTTACTTGCACGGAGGCGGCCCCTGGTGGTCGGTGGCTGTGGGCGATTTCAATGGAGATGGCAAGGTTGACGTGGCTGTCACCAACCTCTCCAACAGCGTAGTAACTATTCTATTAGGCAATGGCGATGGCACTCTACAACCGGCCGGTAACTATCTCGTTGGGACTTTTCCGGGCTCGGTGGTGGTGGCGGATTTCAACGGGGACGGGAAGCCCGATCTGGCGGTGGGCACTTTGAACTCGAACCTGAGCATCCTACTAGGCAATGGCGACGGAACTTTTCAAGCGGCAGTAAACTACCAGGTTCCGGAAGCTACATCTCTAGCAACGGGCGATTTCAACGGAGACGGCAATGCCGATCTCGCCATCACCAACGAGAACGGAGTCACGGTTTTGTTGGGCGCCGGCGATGGGACCTTCCTGGCCCCGGTCAACTATGCGGTGAGCGCCAGCGCGGTGGCGATAGGGGATTTCAACGGGGATGGCAAGCCCGATCTGGCCGTCACCGACATATCCGACAATAATGTGAGCATCTTGCTAGGCAATGGCGACGGGACCTTTCGGATGGCAGGCAGCTACGCGGCTGGAGCCCAACGCGGCTGTCTGACCGTGGGTGACTTCAATGGGGACGGCAAAGCCGATCTGGCGGTTGGCAACCAGTTCAATACCAGTGTGAGCCTGCTGCTGGGTAATGGCGACGGGACATTCCAGGCGGTGGCCAACTATCCGCTTGGGACGACCGTGCAGCAGACCAACGCGGGGTCGATTGTAGTGGGAGACTTCAACGGAGATGGCCGAGCCGACCTCGCGGTTGCAACCGGCAATACCACCGTCAGCATTCTGCTGGGCGCGCTTCCTCCGGTCCTGAGCGTTTCCTCTACGCATAGCGGCAATTTCACGCAAGGTCAGAGCGGAGCCACGTACACGGTAACCGTCGCCAACCAGGGTGCTATGGTCACAAACGGACCAGCGTTGGTGACTGACACACTCTCCGGCGGTCTGGCGTTTGTGTCCATGACGGGCACGGGTTGGAACTGCATCGGCAACAGCTGCACCCGCGGCGACCTATTAAGCGCAGGCGCCAGCTATCCGCCAATCACGGTGACGGTGAACGTCGGCCCCAGCGCCAGTTCGCCGCAGGTGAATTCGGTCACAGTATCCGGCGGCGGGTCGGCAACCGCGAGCGCCACTGACAGCACGATTATCCAAGCCACAGGCACAGCGCCATCCGCGGTGTCGGTGGCGCCGAGCAGCGGGTCGGGAGCGCAGCAGACGTTCGCGCTGCATTACGCCGATCCGCTGGGGGCCGCAGACTTGACCTCGGTGTGGGTGTGGTTCACCGCGAATTTCAGTTCGGGGTCGTCGGCCAATTCCTGTATGCTCTACTACGCCAGGGCCACGAACCAATTGTTCTTCCTCAACGACGCCGGCACGGCCTGGTCCTCGCCCGTGGCGCCTGGGACGGCACTGACGTTGAGCAACAGTCAGTGCTCCGTCAATGTGGGGGCGGCAAGCGTCACGCCGTCGGGGACGGATCTGATCGTGAATCTGCCAGTGACGTTCGCGGCGGCGTATGCCGGGACTAGAAGCACCTACATGTACGCAGCGGGCTCAAGCGGCAACAGCGGATGGCAGGCGATGGGGAGTTGGACTGTGCCGCCGCCGGCGCCGGTGTTGAGCGTCTTCTCAACGCATGGCGGGAACTTCACGCAAGGGCAAATCGGCGCCATTTACACGGTGACAGTGTCGAACCAGATGGGCGCAGGGGCCACCAGCGGGACTGTAACCATGACTGACACGCTCCCCGCCGGCTTGAATCTGACTTCGATGGCGGGCACAGGTTGGACCTGCACTAATAACGCTTGCACGCGTAGCGATGTATTGAACGCTGGCGCCAGTTATCCGGCGATCACAGTTACTGTGAATGTTAGCGCCAGCGCCGGTTCGCCGCAGGTGAATTCGGTCACGGTATCGGGCGGCGGCTCGGCAACCGCCAGCGCCACGGACAGCACGGTTATCCAAGTCGTAACCCCGCCGCCTACCGCGGTGTTGGTAGCGCCCAACAGCGGGTCGGGAGCGCAGCAGACGTTCGCGCTGCAATACGCCGATCCGCTGGGGGCCGCGGACTTGACGTCGGTGTGGGTCTGGTTCACCGCGAATTTCAGTTCGGGGTCGTCGGCCAATTCCTGTATGCTCTACTACGCCAGGGCCACGAACCAGTTGTTCTTCCTCAACGACGCCGGCACGGCTTGGTCTTCGCCCGCGGCCCCAGGCGCCGCAGTGACGTTGAGCAACAGTCAGTGCTCCGTCAATGTGGGGGCGGCGAGCGTCACGCCGTCGGGGAGGGATCTGACCTTGAACCTGCCGATGACGTTCACGGCGGCGTATGCCGGAGCGAAGAATACCTACATGTATGCGGCTGGGTCGAGCGCCAACAGCGGATGGCAGTCGCTGGGAAGTTGGACTGTGACTTTGGGATCGCTGCCAGTGCCAGTGCCGGCATCGGTGGCGCCAACCAGCGGTGCGGGTCTGCAACAGACGTTCGCTTTACAATATGCCGATTCGCTGGGGGCCACCGACCTGACGTCGGTGTGGGTCTGGTTTACCTCGAATTTCAATTCGGGGTCGGCGGCAAATTCCTGCATGCTCTACTACGCCAGGGCCGCGAATCAGTTGTTCTTCCTCGACGACGCCGGCACGGCCTGGTCTTCACCCGTGGCGCCGGGAGCGGCAGCGACGCTGACCAACAGTCAGTGCTCGATCAACGTAGCGGCGGCGAGCGTCACTGTGTCGGGGACGAACCTGACCTTGAACCTTCCAGTGGCGTTCACGGCGGCGTACGCCGGGGCGAAGAGCACTTACATGTACGCGGCGGGATCGAGCGCCAACAGCGGATGGCAGGCGATGGGCAATTGGACCGTGCCCGCCGCAGCGGCGCCGGCGCTGAACGTCGCCTCGGCGCATGGCGGCAGTTTCACGCAAGGGCAAATCGGCGCCATTTACACGGTGACAGTGTCGAACCAGACGGGCGCCGGCGCCACCAGCGGGACTGTAGCCGTGACTGACACGCTTCCCGCCGGCTTGACGCTAAGTTCGACGACGGGCATAGGTTGGACCTGCATTAGCAACGCCTGCAGTCGCAGCGACGTATTAAACGGAGGGGTCAGTTACCCGGCGATCGCGGTGACAGTGAATGTGGGGGCCAGCGCCAGTTCGCCGCAGGTGAATTCGGTAAGCGTATCGGGCGGCGGGTCGGCAACCGCCAGCGCCGCGGACAGCACAGCCATCCAATCCATCGTCGCAGTGGTGAGCGCGGTATCGGTGACGCCAATCAGTGGTGGGGGGCTGCAACAGACGTTCGCGTTACAGTACGCCGATTCGCTGGGGGCCACCGACCTGACGTCGGTGTGGGTCTGGTTTACCTCGAATTTCAATTCGGGGTCGGCGGCCAATTCCTGCATGCTCTACTACGCCAGGGCCACGAACCGGTTGTTCTTCCTCAACGACGCCGGCACAACATGGTCTTCACCCGTGGCGCCGGGGTCGGCAGTGACTTTGAGCAACAGTCAGTGCTCGGTCAACGTGGCGGCGGCAAGCGTCACATCGTCGGGGGCGAATTTGACCTTGAACCTTCCAGTGACGTTCTTGGCGGCGTATGCCGGGGCCAAGAGCACCTACATGTACGCGGCGGGATCGAGCGCCAACACCGGATGGCAGGCGCTGGGCAGTTGGACGCCGTAGGCGCTTAGTCGTGCGGCTCCAAGAGTTGGGCGAAAGCGTGGAGACTGCCCTATGGCTCGCCTGTGGGACAGTTTAATCGGCCTTCCAGTTCGAAGTCTGAGTGAGTAAGTCTCGCGGCCAGGTAGGACAGGCGCCGCTTGCCTGCCCGCGCCGGTTCATAACTCGCTACTTACTTCGTGCAATCGGACCCACCACGCCCTTAACCGCCGCCAGATAGTCCGATGGCGCCAGCAGAACCTGTGTCCCGCGCACTCCCGCCGACACTGAGATCACATCGAAGAGTTCAGCCGTTTCGTCCACATACACGGGATAGCTCCGCTTGCACGCCAATGCGGTCACGCCCCCTCGAATATATCCGGTTAGCGGCTGCACTTCCTTGAGCGAAACCATCTCGGCCTTCCGATCGCCGGCAAGGCGCGCCAACGCTTTCTCATCGACTTGCGTGTTCGCGGGCGTCACCGCCAGACACACGCCGTTGCGGTCGCCGCGCGCCACCAGCGTCTTGAATACCTGCTCCGCCGCCAGGCCGATCTTGAGCGCCACCGTCTCGGCATCCAAGTCGTTGGGATCCACCGCGTAATCGCGCAGCTCATATCGAATCCCAAGCGTGTCCAGCAGCCGCACCGCGTTAGTCTTCATATCTCTGCGGAACTCAGCGTATCAGATCGCGGCATTCCAGTCGTGTGTGAACGCGTCGGCGCGGCGGACGGAATCGATCTGGCTCTCAAGCACGCGGTGGATTCGGGCGTCGTGCCCGGCCAGCGCATGTGGGTCTCGCTCGAGCCGCTCAGTCCAGCCGGCGGCCATGGCGACCCCACTAATGCTCTCGATCCCAATCTACCCTTCGACCCCTTGCGGCTTGCCCGCTCCGTAGTCACCGGCCCTATCGAGGTGATGGCCGCTGTCCGCGATCACCACAAGCGCGGAGCCGATCTGATCAAGATCATGCCCAGCGGCGGCGTGCTCAGCACCGGCGACAATCCGCACCTTCAGCTCATGACCAACGACGAAATCAAAGCCGCCGTCGACGCGGCGCATGCGCTCGGCATGAAGGTTGCCGCTCATGCTCAGGGCAAAGCGGCGGTCGATAACTCCCTGCGGCTGGGCGTAGACTCGATCGAGCACGGCACTTACGCCGATGAAGAGTCGTTCGCCTTGTTCAAACAGCACGGCGCCTGGCTGGTCCCTACGATTATTGTGGCCGTGGCCACCATGGACAGGTCGAGCGCCGGAGAGACATCGGCTGAAGTGACAGCCAAAGTGAGCGAGGCCATTCGTTATAAGGACAAGATGGTGGCCGGCGCTTACGCAGCCTGAGTCAGGATCGCGTTCGGCACGGACGTAGGACCCGGCGTCGACCTGAGCGAATTCGGCCTGTTGAAGAAGGACGGCATGACGCCGATGGACATCATCCTATCGGCAACCCGCAACGCCGCGGACCTGATTGGAGTCCAGGATCAGATCGGCTCCATCCAGGAAGGCCGCTAAGCGGACCTTGTCGCCACCAGCGGCGATCCGCTCGCGGACATCACCGAGCTGGAGCGCGTCCAATTCGTCATGAAAGGCGGCAAAGTATACAAGCTCAACGGAAAACCCGTCCCGCAATAATTGTAGGGCGGCCCCCCTGGTCCGCAGCCGGCCCCCCGGCCGGCTCTTTTCAAGCGGCCGGATGAGCTTGATCTTCGTGAGCGCAGAATTGTCCAGGAGGCCCCGTGAGGACCAGTTAGTCACCCGCATTCCGTTTCAGTTTCAAGTGACTCCTTTAACTATTGGTCCCCTCAAGAGCTTGAGTATCCGCATACTCCGTTATCTTTCCTGTAACCTCGATCGCCGCGCTCGGAATAACCGCCCATTGCCGCGTAGGGCGGAGATCCCTGGGATGCCGGAGCAGGGACTAACCATTGACCCAGGGGCTAAGTATCGATCGGCGATTCCGTTTGGCGTTGTATCGCTAAGTGAGACGGCGATGAGGCCCAACCCCAGCGTCCGTCTCGCGATCGGCTACTCGTTAATTCCCGCCGCCCCGTCCGCCTCTGCCGCCGCGCCCGCCCTGCACGGTCGTCGTGGTGGTTGTTGTGTCCTGGCCTCCGCGGCCGCCAGGCGTCTTGCCGTTATTCTGCTGTTCGCGGTTTAGCTCCCACATATCCACGCTCTGATCGTAGTCCGCCAGAAGATGCTGGCAGAAATAATCCGCGCGGCGCCACATCGCGTAGTCGGCGTCGGGACCGTAAGCGTGCCGCTGGCCGGGCAACACCATCATGTCGAATCGCTTGTTCGCCCGGATCAACGCGTCGGCAAGCCGAAAGGTGTTGCTGGGGTGCACGTTGTTATCGTAATCGCCGGTCACCAGCATCAGATGGCCCTTAAGGTTCTTGGCGATCTCCGAATTTTTGTCGATGGAGTATTCGAAGTGGACCTTGCCGTCTTTGTCTTCCACTTCCTTCAGGCCGTGATGCTTCTCGCTCCAGGTGTTGTTGTAGATGTTGTTTTCGTGATTGCCGGATTCCGACCAGCCCACCTTGAAGAAATCCGGATAAAGCAGCATCGCTGCGGCCGTCATAAAGCCGCCGCCGGAATGTCCCCACATGCCCACGCGGTCGAGATCGATAAACGGATAGCGCTCGGCAAGTTGCTCGGCTGCGGTCTTCTTATCCGCCAAACCGTAATCGCGCAGGTTATTGTAGCCGAAGGTGTGATACCACTTGGAGCGGTTCGGGTTGCCGCCGCGATTTCCCACCGTGATCACGATGAAGCCGAAATTCGCCAGCGTCACGTTGGCGCTGCGCGCGTTGAACGTGTAATCCACGCTCTCGGTCTGCGGTCCGGGATACACGTATTCAATCAGCGGGTATTTCTTGCTGGGGTCGAAATCGAACGGTTTGTACATCACTCCGTAGATATCGGTGATGCCGTCGTCGGCCTTCACTTTGAACGGTTCTGGGAACTTGAAGCCGGCTTCAAGCGCGCGGCTCATATCGACCTTTTCGAGCGGCATCACGGTGGCGCCTTGGCCATCGTAAAGCGAAGCTTCCGGCGCGGTGTTGACGCGCGAGCTGTTATCGACGAAGAAGCGGCCGGAATCGGACATCTGAATCGCGTGCGATGCGTCGCCCGGATCGAGTATTTTCATTCCGCTGCCGTCCAGATTGACGCGGTAGAAGTGCATGTAATAGGGGTTCTCGCCGTCTTCGCGGCCATCGGCCGTTATGTAAGCCTGGCGCGTTTTCTCATCGACGTAGGTCAGTTCTTCGGCGACATATTCGCCCTTATCCATCTGGCCTTTTAAAGCGCCGTCGGCGCCATAGAGATAATAGTGTCCCCAACCGTCGCGCTCCGACCACCAGATCATCTCAGCGCCGTTGTCGATCAACTTCAGCGGCTTGGTTTCGATGTAGACGTTCATTCGCTCCTGAATCACGGGCTTCACGGTTCCAGCCACCAGATCGGCGACACAGACGTCGACACGATGCAAGTCGCGGCTGGTGCGCGAGAAATAGAGCTTGTCCGAACCTTGCGCGGCCCACACTGGTTCGGTGCGTTCATGCTCGCGCTGGCGAGCCGTGGGGCGTTCCACCTCCACTTGAATCGTTTGGTCCTGGAAGCTGTCGGCCTTCACGATGGTGCGAGCTTTCGAAGCAATGTCGAACACTTCGAGCCGCGAAATGGGCGTATTCACGTCTCCGGGCATGGCATAGCGGTAAGTATCCAGCGTGGGACGCGGACTTGCGAGCGAGTTGATCACCCACAGCTTCTCCACTTTGAGCGAATCGCGCCGGACGAAAGCAAACTTCTTCGAATCGCGCGACCATGCGATGTTGCCGGCGGTGGCGCGCGCGCGTGTGTTCTCCTGGTTTTCGCCTTGCTGGCCGGTCTCGTTCTGTTCCTGTTGTTGGTCGCCGCCCATGCCGCGGCCGCCGCCGTAACCGTTATCCTCTACGCCGTCGGTGGTGAGCTGTACTTCCACAATGCTGGCGTCGTCGGCCTTCTTGAGCGCCTTGGCGTAATTGGCGGCGTCCATCATATACAGGTTGTGATTGCGCGTGAATACTACGGTCTTTTCGTCGGGCGAGATAGACGCCCAAGCCGGTTTGCGGGGAGGACGCTCATCGAGCAGCGTGAGCTTACTGGTAGCTAGCTCGTACTCGAAGCTGAGGGTCTTCTCGTTGCGGTTGGCCACGGGCCCGCCACGGCCGCCGCGCCCGCCCTGCTGCTGTTGCGGATCCTGGTCCTGGCCATTGCCGGCTTCGGTCTGTGTCTGCGAGCCGTTAGTCTTCTTCTCACCGGGAATCACGGCATCCTTAGGCACGATAAGATCGAACTGAATGGTAGTGTCGTTCTTGACGAAACGAATTGTAGTGATGGGCAGATGCTGCGAGTCATAGGGCATGCCCGTAGCGGTTGTAAGCTGAGCGGCAAGCTTGACCGGGTCGAAGACGAAAGTACGGGTCTTCTTGACGGGGTCGATAATGTAGAACTTGCGGCCCTTGCTGTTTTCGAAGGTGTACCAAAAGCGGTCGCCCTGATCGAGCCAGTGCGGCACGACGCTGGATTCCAGCACCAGTTTGCCCATCTTAGCGGGCGTCCATTGCGCAGCTAGTTCGTAATTAGCCTTGGTCTGCTTGACAGGCGCCGGGTTATCGGCGGCGAGAGCGGAAATAGAGGCGGCAATCAGCGAGAGCAAGCCCCCGGAGACGGCGAGAAAATGCGTTCGGTTCACCATACGTAAGAAACTCCAGATTCGTTTACTATATCCCATCTGGCGCGCCGTATTTAGGGTGTCGCCGAACGCAGCGTTGTGAGTCCGGCTTCCCCGCTTATCCACACATCGTGAGGCCGGCCCACGAGGCTAGAAGCTGGAAGCGCTCAGCTATTCGAGCCGATAGCGCGATGCCGCCGCATGCGCTCCTGTATAGGGCTTCGAGACGCTGGTGAATCTGGTCGCCTTTGGCGCGCTGTTGCGGCGTCAGTTCGTGATAGAACCTGGCCATCGCTTCGGTGCGGGTTGTAGTCAATTGACCTATCAGTTTGCCGCGCTCGGCGGAAAGCTGGTCGATCTGAGCCTTGTTATCCGCCTTTACCGCGGCGGTCACCGCTCCCACTGCTGCGAGTCTTGTCAGTTGCCGTTTCATGGCTGGTCTACCTCTCCGGTTTCGAACTTAAGGCGCCTGTGTAAACCGGGTTTGTGGCGGCGGTAAATGCGTGTAACAGTACGCAGAATAAGGGTTCGACGAGGCTGACGCCACGGGGCTTGCGAGCCCGCAGGATTTGCCCTTCCTTAAAGCGATGGCGCCACATTCCTGGCGCGTACCGCTCAGCAATGCGGAATCCCGATACGCAACCGCACCTACGAAATGGAGTAATCGCCTGCGCTTCAGGCGGTCGATCGCTTCGCGCAACTCCGGGCCGGGCCGAAGGCGTTGAGCAGTTTCCAGTTCGGATACCGCCTCAGTCACGCGGGCGGGAATGTTCGATAGCGCCAGGCCCAGATTATAGTGGGCGTCCGCGTAATCCGCGCCAGACGCAACGCTGCTTTGAAATGGCCAATAGCGTCCGGTAGGCGGCCCGGGACGCCGGTCGGAGTCACTCCCAGGTTGTTGTACGCCTCGGCCATCTGCTGTTTGAGACGGGGCGCATAGGCAGCGTCGAGGCGGATGGCCGCATCCCACTCGTCGAGGGCACCCGGCAAGCGGCCCCCCGCCGTTAGCGCATTCCCAAGGTTGTAATGCGGAATTGCGGAGCCGGGCGAATAGCGCACCGCCAGTTGATATTCGACGATGATTTGCGGCAGGCGGTCCGGCAGCTTCGAGAGGGCGCTGCCCGGGTCGCTGTGCGCGCGCGGAATCGGGCTTGATCTGCACGGCCGCTTCCAGATGATGGATAGCCTCCGGCAATCGGTCCGGATGCTCCATGAGCTCGGTTCCCAGGGTTGTGCTCCGCCACATAGTTTCCCGCGGTCACGTCTTGAGCGCTACGCAGGCCGCGCATGCCGCGGCTGACAATGCGACAATTGCGCGCCTGGCGCGCGGCCAGCGGAGCGTTATCGAAACCGCGCCCCAGGCGAGCATGATGGAAAGGCATACCGTAGGGACGTACGTATAGTGGTCAGCACGCGTCTGTGCGCCAACCTGCACCAGACCGATTACAGGCAAGAGTGTAACGAGATACCATGGCCATTCAATAGCGAGGTGGGGATCGGTTCGGAACCGCGCAGAACCAACGCCGAAACCCCGGCCAGCACGAGGGCGGCGATGGCGACCTGCCAGACAGGCAAGTCGTGTGGGTATGGGTAGAACACCGCCAGCCGCGTGGGCCAAAACCTTTTGGCGATGTACGCAACATAGGAAACCACCGTGTTTTCGACGGGCAGCCCGAGTGGAACCTGGACGGCTTCGGCCGCGCCGGCGCCGCTCTGGACCGCATAAGTGACAATGGCTGCTCCAATCGACAGCGCAAAGAACGGAAGCTTCTCCCAAAGGCGCAACGGCCAACGGCGCAGCGGCCAGACGTCGAGGAGCAACATCACCAACGGCAACGTCACAATCATGGGCTTCGACATCAAGCCGAGGCGGAACGCCAGAAGCACCAGAAGATACTGGGTCGCGCCCGGACGTTCCGTTTATCGCACAAAAGCCCACAACGCCAGGAACCAGAAGAATGCGCTGAGGACATCTTTGCGCTCCACCCATGCGACCGACCATGCAGCGGATGCAGTGCGAACACGAATGCGGCGAACGCGCTAGGCCAGCATGCGCCGGTGGCACGATAAAGGAACGCGAAAGCAGCAGCGTGGCCTGCGTATGAAACAGGACATTAGTGAGATGGCGCCAGCCGGGACTGATTCCGAAAAGCTGGACATCCAACATTATGTGACAAACGGGTTACAGGAAACCAGCTAGCGGCCTCAGTCGAAGTGAGCGCCCACTCGATGCCATCGGCGGTAATACCCTGGCGCACGTATGAGTTGTTCGTGATGTAGTCGGGGTCGTCAAAATTGACAAAATCAAACCGGGTTACGGCGGAGTAGACGGCTAGGGTTGCGGGGATGAGAAGTAGATAAATACCGAGGCTTTTTTTGGACGCGGAGGCTGAGACGCGGAGATAAGCGCGGAGAAGCAATAGAAGGTTTTCTCTGCGCTTGTCTCCGCGCCTCAGCGTCTCTGCGTCGAGAGCTTTTTCGCCCACCCTAGATCCGCCGCACCCTGATGCCGGCCTCGGCGAACAACACTTCCACCATGCTGAAATGCTCGTCGTAGTAGGCGCTGTTGTATTGCGCCATACGCTCGGCAGAGACCGCCACCTCCACGATGCCCGCCTGCACCACGGCGCGGGCGCAATCCATGCAGGGCATGATCTCGACATAGATGGTGCACCCTTCGGTGGCCGTGCCGGCGCGCGCGGCGTTGCAGATTGCGTTGCGCTCGGCGTGTTCGATCCAAAGATACTTAGTGGGGCGAACCAGACGCTCAGGGACGTCGTCGCGGATGCCGCGCGGGAACGAATTGTAACCGGTGGAGCGGATTTCGTGGTTCGGTCCGACGATTACGCAGCCAATTTGCGTGTTCGGATCCTTACTGCGGAGCGCGACCACCTTGCAGATTTCGAGATAATACTGGTCCCAGGCCGGAATGGTTCGCATCGGTTTTTCAAATTTACCAGAATTATAGTTGCTTTTCCTGCGCAATTCAGGCAACCTAATAAGTTTTCCCCGTCTTCTCATGCTTGTACGCGTTCTCTATCACGATCACTGCTTCGACGGCGCCGCCTCGGCGGCCTATTTCAGCCGATTCATCGCGGCTGCCGTTCACCCGGACGCGCTCTTCGAGTACACAGGCATGGCCCACACGGCGTCGCAGACCTTCGACCCGGCGCTGTTCGACGGCGACGAGAACGCCATCGTCGATTTCAAATATTCCAGCAACCCGCGGCTCACCTGGTGGTTCGACCATCATCAGAGCGCGTTCCTGACCGCCGAAGACGCGGAGGATTTCCGCCGCGACCAGAGCGGACGCAAGCTGTACGACCCGAATTACAAATCTTGCGCATCGTTCATCCGCGACTTCGCCCGCGACCGCTTCGGCTTCGCGCCGGCGGACCTGGAAGATCTGGTGGAATGGTCCATCGTGATCGATGGCGCGCAATATCCGGACGCGAAAACGGCGGTGGAACTGGGCGCGCCGGCCATGAAACTGACGCTGGTGATTGAATCGGCGAAAGGCTCGGGCATCGTACAGAAGATCATCGGCTGGATGCAGACGCGGCGGCTTGCGGAGATTGTGGCGGAGCCGGAAATTCAGGCGCTATATGCGCCGCTTTACCAGAAGCATCTCGATTCCATCGATATCATTGAGCGCCTGGCCGTGGCGGGCGATGGCGTGGTGTTTTTCGATCTGACGGGATGCCAGATCGAGGGCTATAACAAGTTCATTCCGTATAATCTGTTTCCCGATTCCACTTACACGGTGTCGGTAATTGCGGCAAGCTCGCGCACCAAGATTTCGGTGGGGTCGAATCCGTGGGCGCCGGCGGAACCGAAGCATAATCTGGCGTCGATCTGCGAACGCTACGGCGGCGGCGGACACGCGCGCGTGGGGGCGATTAGCTTCGCTCCGGGGGAGTTGGAGAGGGCGCGAAAAGTGGCGGCGGACATTGTGACGGAGCTAAAGGGCTAAGTGGGACAGGCCTCCCGGCCTGTCCTCTCAAATGGCGTCGGCAGTCCAGGTCCTGTGGTCGCGGAATCTCGCCTGTCCCCTCCGTGAGACTGCGATGCGCATTGTGTATCCGTTATAACATCTCCCCATAAACCGATGTGCAACTGATTCCTGCTTTACCCCATCAAATGTGAGGCAGGGCACACCGAGGCGTAAATGCGGTCCTCCTGAGAATGGCGAGAAAGCGGCGGGTACGAGGTTGGGGTTCGTTCGGCTTGTCCCACCGCATCGGAAGAGGCTCCATGAAGAAATCGGATGTCCTGCGTGTGTGGGGACGCATACTTAGGGGACACACTCCTTTTTTGTCGATCGAGATCACTAAGGAATGTCCACTCCGCTGTCCCGGCTGTTACGCGTATTCGCCGGACCATCTTGGTTCGGTTACCACGTTGCGGCAGCTTTCCGACTACCGGGGAGATGATCTGGTTACCGCAACACTGGCAGTGGTGCGCCGCGTCCGCCCGGTTCATGTATCGATTATCGGCGGCGAGCCGCTGGTCCGGTATCGCGAACTTAGTACACTCCTGCCGCTTCTCGACCGGATGGGAGTCGAAGTGCAACTGGTCACCAGTGCTGTGCGTCCGATTCCGGAAGAGTGGAGTTCAATTGGTTGCCTGCACCTTGTGGTCTCGATCGACGGCCTCGCTCCCGAGCACGACCAGAGGCGCGCACCGGCGACCTATGATCGCATTTTGAAGCACATCGCCCGGCAGCGGATCGCGGTGCACTGCACGGTCACCGGGCCGATGCTGCGGCGGTCCGGGTACCTCGCCGACTTCTGCCGCTTCTGGTCCGGGCGGCCCGAGGTTCATAAAATATGGTTTAGCATTTACACTCCCCAGGAGGGCGATGACTCGCCGGAGCGCTTGAGGCCGCGCGACCGGGAAATGCTTTTCGAGGAACTGACCGCCGTCGCCGCCGAATTCCCGAAAGTACATTTACCGCGGGTAGTGCTCGAAGGCTACCGAAATCCGCCGCGCTCGCCCCAGGAGTGTACGTTCGCGCGTCTGACCACGTGTCTTTCGGCCGACCTGAAAACCCGCGTCATCCCGTGCCAATTGGGTGGCAAGCCGGTTTGCAAGGAATGCGGTTGTCTGGCGTCGGCAGGAATGCACGCGCTGGCTAGCTTTAAGCTCGGCGGGCTTATTCCGCTATCCGCCATCTTGAACACATCCATCCGTCTGGGCGCACGCAACGCGATGGCGTAGGCATCGGGGCCTCGGAATGCGAAGCTGTTTTTGAGGTGAGTCACTTGCTGTGAGGCTAACGCCTCATCAGCTTCTCCACATGCTTCGCCAGAATGTCACACTCCAGATTCACGCGCGCGCCTGGCGAGTAGCCGCCCAGCGTCGTATTCCGGTAAGTATGCGGAATGATAGTAACTGACACTACGCAGTCTTCAATAGCAGCGACAGTCAAACTAATGCCGTCAATTGCGATCGAGCCCTTGAATACCAGATAGCGATCGAGTTCCGCCGGCACGCGGATGCGCAGCCACCAGTTATCGTCACCTAACTCGTCCAGCGACAGGAACTCGCCCGTGCCATCCACGTGGCCTTGTACAATGTGTCCGTTCAGCCTTCCCCCCGCCGCCAGCGGACGTTCCAGATTCACGCGCGAGCCCACACGCAGGTCGCCCAGGTTGCTGCGTCGCAAGGTCTCCGGCGCAAGATCGGCGCCGAACGAATCATTCTGTAAATCGACGGCCGTCAGGCACACGCCGTTCACCGCGACGCTCGCACCTTCGGTGAGATCGCTCATCACCGTGGCGCAGTGGACGCGCAAGCGCGCGCCGGCCGATTCCACCGCGCCCCGCTCTTCAACCTTGCCAAGCTCGACCACCTTGCCCAGTTCTTCAATGATCCCTGTGAACATAGCCTTCCACGGCGAATTCGTCCGGCGGTATCGAATGCACGGCGACGTTGTGAATGCGAATGGCGTCGGACCGCTTGCGCCGTCCGATGCCGCCGGCCAGCGGCAACGCTTCCATGCCGCCCAGAATCTTGGGGCCGTAGTAAAAGAAGATGCGGTCGACGCAGCCGGATTCGAGCGCCGTCCAGTTCAACTTGCTGCCGGCCTCGATCATCAGCGAGAGATAACGGCGCTCGCCCAGCCAGTCGATAACGCTGCGCAAATCGGCGCGGCCGCCGGGACCGTCGAAGCTCAACACCTGGATGCCGCGCGCTTCCAGCGACTTGCGCCGCTCGGCGGACGCAGCCGAAGTCGCCACCGCCACCACATCGCCTTCCGCGCTGCGGACCAGTTTCGAATCGGGCGGCAGGCGAAGCTGCGAATCCATCACGATGCGCAGCAGCGGGCGGTTGCGCTCCAGGCCGGTGCGGTCGGTGAGCAACGGGTTGTCGGCCAGCGCCGTGCCGATGCCGGTCAGGATCGCGTCGTGGTCGTGGCGCAATTGCTGCACGTGGGCGCGGGCGCGCTCGCTGGTGATCCAGCCGGCGTTATCGTCGGGCGCGGAGATTTTGCCATCGAGAGTGATGGCGGTTTTGAGCGTCACCAGGGGGCGGCCGGTGCGCATGAAGTGCAGAAACGGCTCGTTGAGTTTGGCGGCCTCGGCGGCGAATTCGGGCGTGAGCTCCACTTCAATGCCGGCGTCGCGCAGACGGCGGAAACCGGCCCCGGAAACCTGCGGGTTGGGGTCTTCCATGGCGGCCACCACGCGCGCCACGCCGGCTGCGACGATGGCCTCTACGCACGGCGGCGTGCGGCCATGGTGCGCGCAGGGCTCCAGATTGATGTAAAGCGTGGCGCCTCGCGCCTTGTCGCCGGCTTCGGCAAGCGCGACAATTTCCGCGTGCTGCAACCCCGCGTAGGTGTGAAATCCGCGGCCCACCACCTCACTGCCGTGCGTGAGCACGGCGCCCACCATGGGGTTCGGAGTGGCCAGGGCGCGGCCTTTTCGGGCCAGCTCCAACGCTTCGCGCATGAAAGCCTGGTGCATTATTCGAACAGCGACTCGATGAATTTTTCGGAATCGAAGGGCAGCAGATCGTCGACTTTTTCGCCGACGCCGATGTAGCGGATGGGCAGGTTCAGCTCGCGCGCAATGGCTACTACGATGCCGCCCTTGGCGGTGCCATCGAGTTTGGTGAGCACAATGCCCGTGACGCCGGAATTTTCGGTAAATTTGCGCGCCTGTTCCAGCCCGTTCTGGCCGGTGGTGGCGTCGATGATCAGCAGCACTTCGTGCGGTGCTTCGGGAATCACTTTCTTGGCGGTGCGGCTCATCTTCTGCAGCTCCGCCATAAGGTTGTCCTTGGTTTGCAGGCGGCCGGCGGTATCGACTATCACATAGTCCACCTGGCGTGCGCGCGCGGCGCTGACGGCGTCGAACAACACGGCGCTGGGGTCGCTGCCCGCCATCTGGCGAATGACCTGCGTACCGGTGCGCTCGCCCCAGATCTCCAACTGCTCGATGGCGGCCGCGCGGAACGTGTCGGCGGCGCAGAGCAGCACGGAGCGCCCTTCCCCCTTGAACCGGCTGGCCAGCTTGCCGATGGTGGTGGTTTTTCCGGCGCCGTTGACGCCGATCACCAGAACCACCGCGGGCGGTTCTGTAACTCGCGCCGGAGCCCTTTCGCTGGCCTCGAGGATTTCGAGCAGATGCTCGCGAATGAGACCTTTTATTTCGGCGGCGTTGCCGAGTTGGTGGCGTCCCACGCGCTCGCGGATGCGGTCGAGAATCTCGGCGGTGGTGCGGACGCCAATGTCGGCGGAGATCAGCGTAAATTCGAGCTCGTCCAGGAGATCGGCATCGATTTCCTTTTTGCCCTGGATGGCATCTTCGAGCGCGGAAACCAAGCCGGCCCGGGTCTTTTGAACACCGCTCTTGAGCTTCTCGAGAAGAGACGGCTCTTGCTCCACGGAGCCGAACAGGGTTTGAATCATTTTGAGCACTATTCTAGCCCCTGGCGCTAGAGTTTTGCACTTGAGCCTGCAACGCGCCCGGCGCGGAGCAATTCGGAACAAGGCCTTTTGGTATAGAATACGCGGGGGCGGTTGCTTGAGGTTCGCCTTGCTACGTTGTTCGTTACGGCTCTACGATGGAAAGGAAATTAGCGAATGCATCTGCGAAGGCGTGATTTTTCAAGACTAGCCCTGGCGGCGGCCGCGGCCCCAATGGGAAAACTCTTTGCCGCTAAGCCAAACTCAATCATTGACGGCGTGGTGATTGGCACAATCACTTACAGCTTCAGGGAGCAGGGAACGGCCGATGCCGAAGCGCTCTTGAAGATGGTGGTCGACAGCGGAATCAGCCAGATTGAGTTGATGCCTCCGGCTGCCGAAAACTATGCCGGATCGCCGGCCGCCAATCGGGCGGGTCGCGGCGGACCTGGCGGATCGGGTGGCCCCGGCGGCCGTGCCGGCGCACCCGGCGCAGCGCCCGCCGCGGCTGTCCAACCCTGCGTCGCGGAAACTGCCGGCGCCGGGGCGGGCGGAACTGGCAGAGGAAGAGGCGGCGCTGGCGGCGGCCGCGGTCAGATGACGCCCGAACAGCAGGCGGCGGCCGACGCGTTGAAGAAGTGGCGCCTTTCCGCCTCCATGGATAAGTTCAAGGCGTTTCGAAAAATGTACACCGCCGCCGGCGTGACCATCTACTGCCATAAGCTGGCGCCTTCGCCCAACATGTCGGATGCGGAATTCGACTACATGTTCGATGTTGCCGCCGCTCTCGGCGCGAAACAGATCAGCCTGGAACTTTCCGCGGCCAATGATTTCACTAAGAAGCTGGGCGATTTCGCGGCCAAACACGGCATGGTGGCCGCCTATCATGCCCACACCCAGGCAACCATCACCGCATGGGACGACGTGATCGCTCAGTCGAAGGGAAACGCCGTCAATCTGGATTGCGGCCACTACGTGGCGGGCAGCGGTCTCAGCCCGATCCCCGTCATCGAGAAGTATGCAGGCATGGGCAAGATCGCCAGCCTTCATCTCAAGGACCGGACCACCCCGGCGCATTGTTCCCAAAATCTTCCGTGGGGCCAGGGCGACACGCCGATCGCTGAGATTCTGCAATTGATCCGCAAGCATAAGTGGACCTTTCCGGCCAGCATTGAACTGGAGTATCAGATTCCGGAAGGCTCTAATTCAGTCGCCGAAGTGAAGAAGTGTCTCGAGTATTGCCGGAAGGCGTTGAACGCGTAACTTCCGCGGATAACACCGCGAGGGTCCTCGGTGTATATTTCGCTCGCGTGCGACGGCGCTTTCGGTTGTTTCGGACTCTGGAGTTACAGACATGCAGCGGATGAAGATTTCTTTAATTGCAAGCGGCCTCGGCGTCACGTTGCTGTTGGTTTCGCGGGCTTACTCGCAGCCGCAGCAAGCCGGCCAGTCACCGGCCGGAGCGCCCGCGGGGGCAGAAGCGCGCGGCGGTCCCGGTGGAGGCCGACGCGGCGCAACACCGTTCGATTACGCAGATAACGACGGCTGGCTTTCCCTCTTCGACGGTCAGACGCTGAACGGGTGGGACGGCGACAGGCGGTATTGGGGCGTGAAGGACGGCTCGATCTATGTTGAGCCGACGTGCGAAAAGCCGACCGGCACCATCTACCTGGTTTGGCAGGGTGGGGACGCGGCGGATTTCATGCTGAAATTCGAATCCAAAGGCACGGGCAACGTCAACGGCGGCGTTCAGTTCCGAAGCTATATGACCGCCGAAAACAACGTTGGTCTGAAGTATCCCGGCCGCGGAGGCGGCGGTATTCTACCGGGTCGCGGCGGCCCTGGCGGACCTGGTGGTGGCGGAGCGCGCGGCCCCGCTGCGGGTGCTCCCGGCGCAGTTGTGGCGGGCCGCGGGAGGGGCGGCCGTGGTCCACAATGCGCCAATCCCGGCACGCCGCCGACTGCGGGGGAGAAGGCCAAATGGGATATGGCCGGCCCCCAGTTCGATTTCGACGCCAACAACGCGTACCCGGGCCAATACTACGAGCAATCGTCGATCCGCGGCATCGCCGCCGCACCGGGTACGGTAGTGCTTGCCGATCCCGGCGAGCGGCGGCTTTTGGCTGCCATCGCGGACAAATCCACGCTCGACTCGTGGTTCAAGAAAGACGATTACAACCAGTTTCTGCTCATCGCCAAAGGCCATACGAGTACTATGTACATGAACGGCCATCTGATCTCGGTCTTCATCGACAACGATCCGGCTTACTTCCGCCCCAGCGGTAAGATCGGACTCGAAGTCGAGAGCACGGGCGCCTACTTCACGCGTAATATCTGGCTGAAGCGAATGTAGGCTTCGCCAGCGGATAGGTGCTAGTGTCATTTCCGGATTTCAATCCTTTACCACACGGCATAGAATTCGATATGAATGCCTACAGGTGAAACATTCGCCAGCGAAAGGAGTCAATCAAGTGCCAGATCTCCTGGAAGTCGGCTATGCGCTTTTCAATGCTCAAGAACGAACATTTAACGATGGCAACGAGAACTGCAAAGCTACTCTTTACGCCACTAACCTAATGATGCAGCAGACCGCCTACCCAGGCGCGACAGGACAAGGTACTCACGCCGAGATGAACGCCATTGTTCAGTTCTTACAAGCCATCAATTACAATCACAACAATCTCCCAAATTATGTCCTTGAAATAGAGTGTTTAAGCAAGCCTTGTTGCAAAAACTGTTCCGCGGTTCTCGGACTGCTGGGCGTGTCCACAAGCACCCAAAGAACTTACAAGGTTAATAAAGCGATGGGGTCGACTCAATGGTGTCTGCCTCCTACGTTTCGCGATCTCCTGGTGAACATGGGCCACGCGAGAAGAGACGTAAACGCCCTTTGCGGCTTGTGCTGACGGCGCATGCTTTTCATCACCTTGGAGAAGCACGCTGCCTTGCCTCGCACGGCGTCGCAAAACGTTCCGAGTTGTCACAGCTTGTCAGAGCGTCGGTTTTAACGCGTCCAGATCAGAATCACTCGTTCGCGCAGGGGCGTGCCAGCCAGCGTGGGTCCGTTTAGCAGCACGTTTTCGCCGGCGCCCCCGCCTGCCTGCAACTGCACCTGGGCTACACCGGTGATAGAGCCTGGAAGGTTGGTCGTGGCGATGACGGTGGTCCCTGTGAAAGGACCCGGAGTCAGGGATGGCGCGAGGGCCGCCGCCGGTCCTTGCGCGATCACGCCCGTGCCCAATGCAGGAGTCGCCGGTCCGAAGCCACCGAGGAAAACCGTGACCGCCGAACCTGCCACCGCCGGGTTGGCGCAATCGTTTACCGTTCCATCCGCGTTTAGCGCCAACGCGGCTTGGCCCAGCGCCGTCGCCCCGCCGCACGCAGAGTAGCCCGGAAATGGGCTCTCCAACGCCGCCGGCGAGAGAAAAATGGCAGGCTGGCGCTCCACCACTCCCAGGGTCCGGGTCGCCGACACCGGGCTCGCGATCTGTTGGCTGAGCATCTGCATCTGCACGGCGCTCGCGCCCGCAATCTCGTAAGGAACCTGCACGTTGATCTGCTGGGCCGAGGAATAGAGGATGGGCGCCGGGATCCCATTGAAAAACACGCCCAAGGCGTTAGACGATTGTGCTACGCCACCCGCCGGCGTGTACGGAGCCGCAGGCGCCAGATCCGCGCCGAAGAGCGCAACCAACTGACCTGGCGCCACGCTGCTCAACTGCGCATTATCCGCCGGATCGGTCAGGCAAGCCAGACGGCTGCTGGCCGAAAAATCGATCGAGGCCACTGTTCCGTTCGATCCCGCTCCCACGGCCGTTCCGTCCGGGCGGATCGCCAGCGGCCACCCGCTTTCATACTGAGCCAGACCGCTGCACGACAGGTATAGACAGTCGGGAGCTCCTTGGACCAGTTGTGCGGCGCCGGCCGTCGCGCCATTGGGGGCCAGATTCGCGACGAAGCCAAGCACCTGGTTCGCCGAGGGAAGGCAGCCCGCCGGGACGCCGGAGAGCACCGCCAGGTCGCTCGAGCCGGCGCGCCCCGACACAATAATCTCCCCCGTCGGACTGACCGCCATACCCGTGATCTGGTCCTGGAAGGATCCGCCGAAGTAAGTGGACCATGCCAGACTTGTCCCCCCGGAGTTGACCTTAGTGACATACCCCGTAGCATTAGGCGGACCTATGAATGAGTTAAACGCCAGGGGCTGAACCGGCAACTGCGGAGCGTCGGCCGTGTAGGTAGTCTGGAACGCTCCCGGCGTAAGCGGGTAATCGCTCGAGTTAGTGGTGCCGGCCACGATCACGTTTCCCGCGCTATCCACCGCCATTCCTGCGGCGATGGCTCCGTATGTGCCGGTGACGTACGTGCCCCAGAGCAGCTTTCCTGTTGGATCGAGCTTCGCAACGAATTGGTAAGGACAGAACGTGGAAAAGCCTCCTCCCGGACCTGACGCCTCCGTACAAAGCACTCCGGTATGTGTGGACTGAAACGCGCCGGACGGCAGCGGCGGAAGAGTAAATACCGGGCTCGAGTTGTTCGGGCTCACTGTTTCGTTCGGCTGGGCGTTGCCGGCAAGGTAAATGTTGCCCTGGCTATCCAGCGCAATTAGGCAGCCGCCATAACCGTAGATCGACAACAGCACGTTACTTAGCCCGGCATCAAGTTTAAGAATGAAGCCCTGAGCAGGCTGGCCGCTGGAGGCGGGATATCCTGGGCCGCCCGAGCCGGTCAGGTAGATATCCCCCGCGCTGTCGATCGCAATTCCTGTAGCTTGTGTGTAAGCCGTCCCGTTGATGTAAGTGGAATAAGTCACTGCGCCAGCCGGATTGACCTTCACTAGAAACCCTTGCGACGCGCCCGCCAGGTTAAAAGTAGTCTCCAATGCGCCGGCAGTCACCGGAAAGCTGGACGAGCCTGTAGAACCGGTGACGTAGGCCGAGCCATCGGAGCCCAGCGCGATGGCGGCGGCTGCGTCGGCGGACGATCCCGACAGAACGGTATAGTAAATCAGCGTTGAGCCGTCGGCCGAGACCTTCGCCACAAAGGCATCCGATGTATCTTGGGACCTCTGCGGGTTCGGCGGCGTCAGGGATCCGGCGAGGTAGATGTTGCCCGCCGGGTCGAGTTGAATGGCCTTGGATACGGCGCCGTTTGGCAACGAGGAGAGCAATTGAACACTGCCTCCGAAAACCGGAATGGCAGTTAGGAAAACGAACGGTATAAGTACCCATAACATGCCTTCAGGCTATCACGAGCACTTGCGCCTGCCTGACTGCAACGCTAATAAGTGGAATGCTTTTGAATTTACACTTGTTCCGCACTAAAGTACGATAGCGTTCAACCTGCCAAGGTGCTGTTCGGGGCCAGGCACACTCAAATGACCGAGCCTCCGCTCACATTGATGCTTTGCCCGGTTATGAATTTTGCGCCGTCCGAGCACAAGAAGGCGATGGCATCGGCGACATCCTCGGGCGTAGCCATTCTCCCCAGCGGGTGACGTCCCATGGCTCGCTCAAAAATCGCCGGATCGGAAAAGTAATCCGCGGTCATATCCGTAGTGACATAGCCAGGCGCTACGGCATTTACCAGAATCTTGCGCGGCGCCAGCTCCAAGGCCCAGTTTCGTGTCAGTGAGTCGATGGCCGCTTTGGTTGCGCCGTAGAGACTACGGCCTCCTACGACGCCTATCCGGCCGGCTACCGAAGATACATTGACGATTCGCGCGCCATCCTTCAGTAAGCGCAATGCGCACTGAGTGACCCAAAACGGACCCTTCAGGTTTGTATCGATTAGCTCGTCGACGACTTCAGCCGCCGAGAATCCAAGCGGCGTGCCCCTCCAGATTCCGGCATTGTTTATCAGGAAGTCGAGCTTGAGATCGCCCAACTCACTGAACATAGTTTCAATCTCGTCGACGGACCCCAGGTTCGCGCGAACCAGTCTTACTTCACGGCCAATTGACGCCATGACTTCTTCGGCAGCGGCCCGGTTGGAATTGTAGTGCAACACAATATCCGCGCCTTGCTCCGCCAGTCGTATGCACGTGGCTCGTCCGATGCCCCGGGAACCTCCTGTGACCAGCGCCGTAGTTCCTTCGAGCGTACCCATATATGTCTAGGTCAATTCAGTAGCTTTGTCCCGCGACGATTTAGTGGGCCAGGTAATCCGCCCTAGACTGTCAACGTGGCGGCCAACTTCTGGCTGCGGTCGTTGCGCGCGTTACGCCAGTTCACTCGCGGCATAAAGAGCGCTTGATCGACGCGGTCCCGATACTTCACCGCAATGTTCAGCAGCGAATCGAGCAGCGATTCCGAGAGATAGTGCGGCTCCAGGCCCAGATCGATCAGCTTCGAATGCTTAGCATTGTAGTAGTGCTCTTCGGATTCCACGCGCGGCGCGGGCAGATGATCGATCTCCACCTTCAACCCGAGATTCTTCGCCGCCGTTTTCACCATGTGCGCCAATTCAAGCACGCGGAACTGCTCCGTGAACTGGTTGAACACGCGGAATTCGCCGGGTTTGGCGGGCGACTGGCAGGCGAGTTCGATGCACCGCACGGTATCGCGGATATCCAGATACCCGCGCGTCTGGCCGCCCTTGCCGTAAACCGTCAGCGGGTGCCCCACCGCCGCCTGCACGCAGAAGCGGTTTAATACCGTGCCGAAGATCTCGTCGTAGTCGAAACGGTTGATCAGGCCCTCATGCAGCGCCACTTCGTCCGACACCGTGCCGTAAACCACGCCCTGATTCAGATCGGTCGCCCGAAGCCCCCAAATCTTGCAGGCGAACGTAATGTTGTGGCTGTCATGCACCTTCGAGAGGTGGTAGAACGAGCCGGGCTGCTTCGGAAACGGCAATATGTCTTTCCGGCCGTTGTGCTCAATCTCGATGTAGCCCTCTTCGATATCGATATTGGGCGTGCCGTATTCGCCCATGGTCCCCAGCTTCACCAGATGGCAATCGGGCGCGAATTCCCGCAGCGCGAACAGCAGGTTCATGGTGCCGACCACGTTATTCACCTGCGTGGATACGGCATGCTCGCGGTCGATCATGGAATACGGAGCCGAGCGTTGTTCGGCGAAATGCACTACCACCTCCGGATTGACGGCTTGAATGGTGGCGGAAAGAAATCCGTAATCGGTGACATCGCCGGGAAAAAACGGGATCGTTTTGCCCGTCAATTGCCGCCACAGGTTCAGCCGTTCCGTCATGGAAAGGATCGGCGTCAGCGTCTCCACTTCCAGATCGCGGTCCCACTGCCGCCGAACCAGGCTGTCAACAATGGAGACCTGGTGTCCTCGGCCCGATAAATAAAGCGCCGCCGCCCAGCCGCAGTAACCGTCTCCCCCTAAAACGCATATCTTCATTTTCGTTTAATCCTTTTATTTCAATGCGAAACGGATCTCTAAGCAAGCCAACGCCCATATTACAATGATGTACCACGTGCACGCCTGCCTCTAAAGAGCTATTGCCTCCGCATTGTACCCTGGAAGTTCACTCTATGGCTGCACACGCCCGAACCCTGCGTACCTACTTGCTGCTGTTGCTCTTTGTAGCGCTGCGGGCCTTTGGCAATCTGGCTCTGGCGTGGGGGACCAAGCGATTTCCGCAAACGCTCTCCATCCACCCTGCGCCCTATTTGCAGGCCATGCTCGACCCGTTCGCGGCGCTGGGGATCGCTATGCTAATCTTCTCACTATTCGCGCGCATGGCGCTCTTCAGCGTGGCCGATCTGAGCTTCGTGCTGCCGGTGACGGCGGTCGGCTATGTGCTCGCGGCGTTGCTCGGGAAATTCTTCCTGGCCGAGCCGGTGAGCCCCGAGCGCTGGCTGGGAACGGCGCTGATCTTCGCGGGCGCCGCGCTGGTGGGCTCCACGCCGCGCAACACGACGCGCATTACGCCGGCCGGCGCGGAGGGTTTGACTGAAGACGCCTTGACTGAAGAGGACTTGAAGTGAAGTGGGCGCTGTTGAGCCTGATGATCGCCGCCACGGCCGCCAGCGATCTGCTGCAGAGCCACGCCATGAAGCGCGAAGGCGATGTGACCGCGGGCGCACGCGGCTTGACGCGCCTGCTCAAGCTCATCGCGCAGCGGCGCGACCTGATACTTTCCATCGCGTTGCTCGCGTTTTCGTTTTTCGCATTCATGGCGCTGGTGCAGGCCCAGCCGCTCAGCTTCGCCGTACCCGCATCGGCCGGCAGCTTCATCGTGGAAACCATATTGGCGAAGCTGGTATT
>JBEKNN010000119.1:0-26720 GCA_049522755.1 Bryobacteraceae bacterium
GTGTCGACGTCGGTATGGGCGAGCGATACGCCGAGCAGCCCAAGTTTGTCGGACTGGTGCAACTGCGCATTCGGCTGAGCGATTGGATCGACAAAAGAAAGGGGCGCGCCAAATTCGTTCCTGCCGGCATGGGCGCAGCCGTCCGGAACGGTTGGCGCCTGGGTCGGCGACTGCTTGGCCGGCGACCTGTCAACGTCCCACCACAGTGCGAGGAACGCGTTTGTATAAGGGTTGACGAAGGTCTCTATCCGCTCATGTGTCTTGAGCACGGTCTTGAACTGAGAGACAAACGCAGTCTCATCCTTTAACGAATACCTGTCTCGGCCGGACTTCAACGTCGTGGCCCAGGGCCGCTCAACCACTTCCAAGGTGACTGACGTCACGATGCCCAGCGCGCCGAGCGACACGCGGGCGAACTGGATCGGCTTCCATCCAGCGACGGGAGGCGAGTTTGCATCGAGCGTTGTCACGGCGCCATCCGGGCCCATGATGGTGAAGGCGGAGGCCGTCTCCGCGAAGATCGGGGCGTCCACGGTCGCGCCGTGCACGTCGATCGCGGTCATGCCGCCAAGACTGAAAAAACCTCCCGCGGTAACGGTGCGGAACATCTTTTGATGGGCGGTCAGGAAAGCGTCTAACTCGTCCTCGCGAACGCCCGCGTTCACGGTGACCTTTTTCCCTGACGGGTCCAGCAGGATGCGCAGGTCCCGGTTAGGGCCAAGGTCGGCATAGCAGGACAGGTCAACGAGCCAGGTCTTCCTGGAGTCCGCGGGGACGCCGCCGCGACTGTCAGCAACCACCAACGGTGGTTGGGAATGCCGCTGGCCGGAGACGCGCAGAGCAACGCCATTAGCTGCCGCGCCGGTTACAATACTTTGGAGCTGGCTCAACGTGGTGGGAGAGAAGTAGTTTTCATTGTTGACCGGCGCTTCGATGTTCCGGCTCCAGTTCGTCCATGGCGACATAGTTACTCCTGTTCAACCGTCTGCCCGCGCACGTTGACCTTGCTTCTGGCAGCAGCGGGCGAGCAGGAGGAAATCGGAGACACGGCCCCCCGCTCGGCAACCCGGTCCGCGTCCTCGAAGGTTGGCGTCCGGCGCGCCTCGCCCAAGACGCCTGCTCCTGAGACAAGCATAGCTTTCGGGAACGGGCTTTCTTAAGTGATGCAGTGTCCCTTACGATAGTACCGCCGCCATCCCGGCTGGCGAACTGGTCGTCTACTGCCCGTCAATGGGTACACGAAAGCAACCGGCGCGGACCTCGACCTTCCGGGCAGCGGCAGCCAAAGCAGCGAAATAGGATTGCCCTACCGCGTGCCGGGCCGTCGAAACAAGCGCTAAGAGTCGCGCAACGCCGGCCGCAGCATTCGCGGCGCCGCGGTGGGAGTCCGCCTGCATCGTTGACCATCTCGGCGCTTGCGAGGCGCGATCTTCGACGATCGTCGATGGTTGCCGCTGTATCATCTGGTGCGCGTGGTGATTTCCGATGGATGCTTCGCCACTTACGCCTCTTTTCCCCGCGCCCGCCGGACAAATTGCATCGCAGTTCGTGCCCCGAATCCTTTGGGCTGCGCGCTTCATCCCAAAGACTGACCTATGCCCAAAATCCAAGCCCTTGCCGCGAGCGAAGTCCGCGGGAAACTTCTACCTTTCACTTACGACCCTGGCCCGCTCTTGCCCGAGCAGGTCGAAATCGATGTCCAATATTGCGGCATCTGCCACTCCGATCTTTCCATGCTCAACAACGAGTGGGGCTTCACAGCCTATCCATTCGTACCCGGACACGAAGCCATCGGCGTAATCTCGGCCGCCGGCGAAAGCGCCAAAGGCGTCAAGGCCGGCGACCTGGTGGGGCTCGGCTGGAACGCCGGAAGCTGCCTGCATTGCCGCCAATGCCTCACTGGGAACCACAATATGTGCGTGTCGCTGGAGCAAACCATCGTCGGCCGTTACGGCGCATTCGGCGCCAAAGTGCGCTGCCACTGGGTTTGGGCCACGCCTATCCCCGCCGGTGTGGACGCCGCGAAGGCCGGCCCTATGCTCTGCGGCGGAATCACCGTCTTCAATCCCCTGGTGCAGTTCGGCGTGCTACCCACGCATCGCGTTGGCGTGATCGGGATTGGCGGGCTGGGACACATCGCGCTGCAATTCGCCAACAAGTGGGGATGCGACGTGACGGCGTTCAGCTCGAACACGTCGAAGGCCGATGAGGCCATCCGCATGGGCGCGCATCGCGTTATCGACAGCCGCTCGCCGAATCAGCTCAAGAAGGCAGCCGGTTCCTTCGACCTGATTCTTTCCACCGTCACCGCCGATTTGGATTGGAACGCCTACCTCGCCGCTCTCGCACCCAAGGGCCGTTTGCACGTGGTCGGCGCCGCGCCCAAGCCTCTCGGAGTTCCCGCTTTCGCGCTGATACAGGGCCAGCGCTCGGTAAGCGGCTCGCCTTCGGGAGCGCCCGCGACGGTCGCCACCATGCTCGATTTCGCGGCGCGCCACGGAATCGCGCCAGTGGTGGAGGAGTATCCCATGTCCCATGCCAACGAAGCGATGGCGCATTTGGAGGCCGGCAAAGCGCGGTACCGCATCGTGTTGAAGAGCGATCTGGGTTAGATTTTTTCGACGCAGAGACGCTGAGACGCAGAGTTAAGCGCAGAGAAAACACGAGAAGGCCTTCTCTGCGTGGCCTCCGCGTCTCTGCGTCTCTGTAAGGCTCGCGATGCTATCATCAATTCGGCGCGTATGTCGTGCCGTCGTTCATTAATGGATGCAGGGGGAATTAGTGTAATGTGGTTTGCTACTATCGGCGCGTTGCTGGTTTTTGCGGCGCTCCTCGAGCCCAGGCTCGGCGTCAATTTCTATACAAGTGGTCGGCCGGGTGTGAAGGGCGAGGTCGAAAACAACCTGTATAGGTGGGTTGCCACTGGCGTAATAGGGGTAGTCCTAGTTCTGTTCGGCCTTAGGGACTACTTTGTGAAGTAGTGTGGCTGCGTCTCGCGCCAACGAAGCGATGGCGCATTTGGAGGCCGGCAAAGCGCGGTACCGCATCGTGTTGAAGAGCGATCTGGGTTAGATTTTTTCGACGCAGAGACGCTGAGACGCGGAGTTAAGCGCAGAGAAAACATGAGATGGCCTTCTCTGCGTGGCCTCCGCGTCTCTGCGTCTCTGCGTCGAAAAACCGCTCACGCGATGCTATCATCTTCGCTTGCGTCCGCTTCTCTACGCCATAGCTATCGCACTCAGCGCGGCGCTGCTCTTCGTTATCGAGCCGGCTGCCGCCAAAGCGCTGCTGCCGGAATTCGGCGGCTCGGCGGGCGTATGGATCGCGTGCGTCCTGTTCTTTCAAGTCACCCTGCTGCTCGGATACTTGTATGCCTACGCCCTAACGCGAACCGTGCCCGCAAGAGCTCAAGCCACCGTTCACATTGCGCTGCTGGCCGCCTGCGTGTGCCTTCTGCCCTGGCGTCCACCTACAGCGCAAGCGGGCGGAAATCCATCGCTGGCAATTGTCTCCATTCTCGCGGCATCCATCGGCCTGCCCTTCTTCGCGCTCTGCACCACCAGCCCGCTGCTGCAATCGTGGTATGCGCAAGGCTCGTCCGCGCAAGCCTCGTCTACTCAATCCGGCGCGCGCTTTCCCTACCGACTGTTCGCGCTTTCGAACGCCGCATCGCTGGTGGCGCTGCTGGCGTATCCGGTGGGAATCGAACCGCTGCTCACGCTGAGCCATCAGTTTCTGGCTTGGTCCACCGGCTTTGTGATCTTCGCAGCGACGGCTGCGGTCTGCGCACTGGGCGCGCGAGGGACGGCCGCCCCTGCGGATGAGGAAGATACCACAAAGGTGCAGCAACGGCCGCCGCATCGCCCGCTGCTTTGGATCGCTCTTGCCGCCTGCGCAGCCACGCTCTGGCCGGCGGTGTCGAATCACTTGAGCCAGGAAGTGGCGGCCATTCCACTGCTGTGGGTGGAGCCGTTGGCAATCTATCTGCTCAGCTTTATCCTGTGTTTCGAGGGCCGCGGCTGGTATAAGCCGCGCATATATAGGGTGCTTCTGCCGCTGGCGTGTCTCACTTTCGCATGGCGGCTGCAAGGCGCGGCCGGCGGCATCGCGTGGGAGCTGCCCCTCATTGGCGCCGCGCTTTTCATCTGCTGCATGTTCTGCCACGGCGAGCTGGCGCGGCTCAAGCCCGAGCCCAAGCAGGGGCTGGCGTTCTTCTACCTGACGATCGCGGTGGGCGGAGCGCTGGGCGCAGCGTTCGTCAGCCTGTTCGCGCCCAACGTCTTCCGCACTTACCTGGAGCTGCCCATAGGCGTAGCAGCCTGCTTCGTGCTGAGTATGCCGCTGCTCTATGGGCGTGGATCGCCGCGCCAGCTTCTGCGCCTGGCGTTGGTGGCCGCAATCGCATTCGCCGCCGCGTCGCGCTTCGCCGCAGGACGCGAGGACCTGGTGCGCACGCGCAATTTCTACGGCACTCTGCAGATTGCCGATTCCGGCTCGGGCGACGACAAGATTCGCTCGCTCTACAACGGCAAGGTGCTGCATGGCATTCAATATCAGACGCCGGTGCGCAGCCGGATCGCCGCGGCGTACTATCCGCCGGAATCGGGCGTCGGCCAAGCCATGCGGTGGCTGCCGCATCAGCAGCCCTGGCGGGTCGGCGTGGTAGGCCTGGGCACGGGAACGCTCGCCGTTTACGGACGCACCGGCGATTCCTTCCGCTTCTACGACATCAACCCCGCGGTGATCGATGTGGCATGGCGCTACTTCCATTTCCTAAGCGAATCGGCGGCGAAAGTGGAGACCGTCCAGGCCGATGGGCGTCTCGGGCTGCAACGCGAGGCCGCGCGCAGTTTGAATATGATTGCGCTCGACGCATTTTCGGGCGATTCCATTCCGATACACCTGCTGACCCGCGAGGCGTTTCAAATGTATTTCGACAGGCTGGCGCCCGGCGGCGTGGTGGTGATCCACGTGACTAACCGGTATCTGGATATCGCTTCGGTGGTGGCCGCGCTCGCTGCCGATCTTCACAAGCCGCTGGTGATCGTGCACAATCCCTCGGATGCGCTGCGTCACATTCAAGCCGCGGATTGGGCCATTCTGGCGGACCGGCGCGAGGACCTGGCAGACCTGGAGCCATTCAACAACGCCAGCGTAACTTCGCGCAAGGCCCCCGTGTGGACTGACGACTACAGCGACCTGTTCGAGATTCTGCGGTGAAGTTGGCAGGCGAAAGCGCCTGCCCCACAACGGCGCTACCGGCAACTTGCGGGATTCCAGTTTGAGCTACCGGTAGCAGAACACCGCCGCCGGTTTCCTCGCTTCCGCGTCCGCTTCGCTGAGAACAATATCTTCCCGCGGCAATCCCGCGCCCAGATGCAACGCTTCCTGCGCGATCAGCAAGGGGCGCGGGAAGCATCGCACCCAAACCGGTCCGCCCTTCTCGCGAGCCATGCGAATGAGTTCCTCGGTTGGCTGTGCGCGCTCGATGAATTGCGCGCGCTTCTTCGTCCACAGATAGCCGACATTGTGCAACAGCGCGACCACGGCCAGCGCGACGGCGAGTCTCCGCGACAATGCGCCTTCATCGAACAGGCGCGCGGTCGCCAAGCCGAAGAGTACGGCCAGTCCGGCGCTCGCGAGGTAAGTCTGGCGGCTCGGGATCTGCGTCGAGTAAGTCAGAAAGCTATACGGCGCGAGCGCGATTCCCATCCACGCCAAGGCCATCAGCGCAGCTGCGCGCAATTGCCGGTCATGCCAGCGAAACGCGATCACCACCGCCGCGACGAACCCCCAGATCCACAGGATTCGCGCCATCCCGCGCAGCCACGTGATCCAGAACGGCGCGTGCAGCGAGAAACTGCCGTCGGAGAAACGGAACGAATAGCCGCTGGTTGCCAGAACGCCGGCCAGCGCTAACGCAGCCAGCGCGGCGTAGGGCAGAATCCATCGCCAGTTGCGTGAGGCCGTGAGCAGGAACAGCGCCAGGAAAACCACCGCCGATTCCTTCGAAATCAGCGCCAGCGCGAAGCAGGCGATGCCCGCGGCGTTCCACCAGCGGCCGCGCATCCAGCACAGCAGCGCCAGGCCGCCGAAGAAAAACTGCAGCAGCTCGGCGATGGCGGAAAACCACATCACGGCTTCCTGATGGCCCTCGTGTACGGCGAAGAATCCAGCGGCCCACAGCGCCGCGCGGCGCGTAGCCGGCCACGCCAGGCAGGCGAAATATACCAGCCACGTGTTGGCAATGTGCAATATCAGGCTTGTGACGTGGTAGGCAAGCGGCGCCAGACGAACCGCGCGCCACAGCGGCAGCATGGCCCAATAGCTGGTGGTGCGCAGCCGGAAAATGGGGTTCGCGAGGGGCGCCGCGTACCCTCCGAATAGTTGCGCCTGGGCGATGTTCGGATAGTCGTCCTCAATCAGCGGCAGTTTCAGCGCCGGAGCGTACGCTAGCACACAGAGCGCCCCCAATAGTAGCAACCTCTTCACAGCCAACGATTTTCCCATAATAGGGAGGACCCACTGGTCCGCAGTTGTACCCTCCGGCCGGCCTTGCAACCCCACATTTCACACCTAGCACCACCAGAAAGAGGTTGTTAGTGCTACCTTTAAGGACAGAGAGGGAAAAATGCCGCAGACGCTCTCAGCAGCCCCCGGTCTCACCACCGGCCACGCGCCATTCGTCGAGGAAGCCCGCGAGCGCGGCGACCTATACATCACCCAAGCCTACGAGCTGTACTCCGACGAAAACCACGAAGCATGGCGGCGTCTTTTCGCCCGCATGGGGCCTCGCTGGGAACAATACGCGAACCCGCATTTTCTGCGCGGGGTGGACGCGCTGCAACTGCCGCCGGACCGCATTCCGCGCCTCGATGAGGTCAACCGGCGCCTGGAGCCGCTGACCGGTTTCCAGGCTAAGGCGGTGAGCGGATACGTCCCCGGGTTCCTCTTCTTCGATTGCCTGCGCCGCCGCGAATTTCCCACCACCATCACCATCCGCGATAAGGACCGCATGGATTACCTGCCCGAGCCGGACATTTTCCACGACGTGGCGGGGCACGTCCCCATGCACACGCAGAAGGCGTTCGCGGATGTTCTGGTGCGCTTTGGAGATTGCGCGCACACGGCCGTCGAGATGACGGCGGGCATCCGCGATTATGCCGAGCGGGCGCGGCGCCTCACCAGCATTATGCGCGCCATGTCGCGCTTTTTCTGGTTCACGGTGGAGTTCGGCCTGATGCGCGGACCGCGCGGCATTTGCGCCTATGGCAGCGGCCTGCTGAGCTCGTACGGCGAGTTGCAGCACGCTATCGAATCGGATGCGGTGCAGCGCTATCCGCTACAGATGGAGTGGGTGATCAATCAAGGCGCGGAGATCGACCATTACCAGCCCCTGCTGTTCATCGTGGACTCGTTCGATCACCTTTTCGAACTCGTAGGCCGGTTCGAAAACTGGATGCGCGAGGGCAAGCTCGATAACGTAGCGCCGGGATTGCCGGAGATCGCAGAAAGCGATTTGCGAAGCTTCATGGAAGCCGGACGCGAGTAAGCGTCCGACGTGGTGGATGACGCACGCCGGGTGCGCCAAGCTCAGCCCTTGCTCTGCCGCTCGTAGAAGGCGGCCGTGAATTCGCGCAGAGAGCGCGGGGCCTTTGCGTCACCCATTTTCTTCAGCAGACTCTGCTGGTCTGCCGGGCTCCGGTCCTGGCCGAGCTTGAATTTTCCTTCGAGCAACTCAATCTCCAGCTCGAACCCGATAATGCCGGCCATCATGCCGTTCTTATAGCTGTCGTCGATTCGGGCGAAGTCGTAGCTTGTACCCTCGTAGCTCTCGAACTTGGCAATCAACTTTGCCAGCAGCTCGTTCAGCTGGTTGTGGCCTTCCACCGGCCGCAGCTTTCCGGTGGCATGGACCACGGCGAAATTCCAAGTGGGAACCACGTTATCGGTCTTGGCGTACCAGGTTGGGGAGATGTATCCATGCGGTCCGCGGAAAACAATTACCGCCGTTTGCCTGCCGTCGAAAGTCCCGCTCTGCGGATTCTGGCGCGAGATGTGGCCGTGAATCGTTCCATAAGCGCCTGCGGCCCGGTCGAGCCAAACCGGAATGTGAGTGATGCGCAGCGAAGGCGAGACCGTGACCAGATCGACGAACGCGAATTCGTCCATGAAATCGTGGAGGAACGTTCGGTCTGCAATCAACTGCGGTTTCGGAATGTAGAGCGATTCGGCGGCGGCATCGGCGGCGCGGGTTTGCGCCCTCGCCTCAACGCTCGCCAAGGCGAATCCGGCCAACAGGTCGCGGCGTTTCATAGCTGACTCCTTGTGTGCGGGATCGGGGTTTGCTTTATTGTCGCGCATGAGAGGGTATCTCATGCAAGTGGAGAATCCCGAAATTGTGACCCAGACTGTCAAGTTGTAACCCGTCACGTTTGCGCGGCTACCTGACGGTCTTGTGTGTCACAGTCTGGTCTGTCGTATTACGCGGCCATGTTATGGAAGACAATGAGGACATTGCAGAGTCACTCGACCTTCACGTGGGTGATAAGATCGTCGCAGATCTCAAACAGCGCAAATAAGGAATCGCGCCGCCTGAGATCCGCCGGAACTCGCGGCGCTGTCTCAAGCAACTTGGAAATCGAAACGGTCCTGGACGAACCGAGCGCACCTGCGCGGATGCAGGATCGTCCTGCGAAAGCCGCTTTCGATGACGGCCCTCGCAGCCTGTCGCAGGTGTTCGCAGAATTCCGCCCAATGAGGGCGTTTTGAGTTATAATCTCTCGTGGGCAGGGTCCAAAATGGAAATCCTGGTCTTAGTTAATTTTGAATAGCTGATTACACAGCGTGGGGATTTCATGATTGGTCTCGTTAATTACTCTAAGGATGCCCGCTCAGTCGAGTTGCGGGAAGTACCCGTCCCCGAAATCGGCGAGGAGGATGTTCTCTTTTCCGTGCAGGCGGTGGGCGTCTGCGGCAGCGATCTACATCAATACATGGGCACGCAGAGCTGGCCCGTGAATTTTCCCGTGGTGCTGGGCCACGAATTCGCCGGGATTGTCGCGCAAAGCGGCAGCCGTGTTCGGGGCTTCAAGGAAGGCGACCGCGTGGTCAGCGAAACCGCGGCCGTGCTCCCTTCCGACTCGGCTTTCATCCGGCAGGGGCTGTACAATCTCGACCCGAAGCGAGCTGGGTTCGGCTACGGAGTCAACGGCGCCATGGCGCCATTTGTCCGCGTGCCTGCGCGATGTCTGCATCACGTGCCCAATTCGCTGACGTATGAGAAGGCGGCGCTGACGGAGCCATGCTGCGTGGCCTTCAATGCGGTCTGCGTCAACTCGCGCATCCGTCCCGGCGACACGGTGGCCGTGATCGGGCCGGGGCCAATCGGCCTGCTCTGCGCGCTCATGGCGAAACTGGCGGGCGCCGGGCATCTGCTGGTAATCGGCATCCCCGCCGACGCCGGGCGGCTTGAAGTGGCGCGCAAGGTCGGAGCTGAAACCATCCTCGGCGCGCAGGGTGAAGATGTCCGGGAGTGGGTGAAGAATTTTGGCGATGGCTATGGGCTCGACCTGGTGATCGACGCGGCAGGCGTTTCCGCGTCGCTCAAGATGGCGCTCGATATCGTCCGGCCCGCGGGACAAATCACCAAGGTTGGATGGGGACCGCAGCCGCTCAATTTTTCCCTGGACCCGCTGGTGCAAAAGGCAGTCACGCTGCAGGGCAGCTTCTCGCATAACTGGCCGATGTGGGAGAAAGTCATTTCGTTACTCGCCAGCCGCAAGATCGATCTCGATCTGGTGCTTAACCGGGTTTCGCCGCTCAACGAATGGCACGAAGCATTCGAGGAGATGCACTCCGGACGGATCGTGAAGGCAGTCCTTAAGCCTTGAGTTCTTCGCGCGTTTGCGAAAACGGCGCGACTCCGATATGAAACCAAAACTAGCTGCTTTCCCTAAGTGCTACATGGACGATCTTTGCGTGCATCACACGATGACGCTGCTGGAATGGATCGATCTGGCCGCCACACTCGGCGTCGAGGGACTCGAATTCTACGCGGGATTTCTTGAGGACGACGACGCCTTCCTGAAACAAACCAGAGCGGCCCTGGAGAAACATGGCCTCGATATGCCGATGCTGTGCTGCTCACCCGATTTCACGCAGCCCGACCCTGCCCTGCTGCTAGAGGAGATTGAGCGTGAAAAACGGATGATCGAGATCACCGCGTTTTTCGGCGGGCGGTTTTGCCGCGTGCTCTCGGGACAGCGGCGGCCCGGCCTGCTGCGAGCTACGGGCGTGGCGCAGGTGGTGGGAGTCATCAAAGGTCTGCTGCCTTTCGCGGAAAAGCATGGCGTCGTCCTGACCATGGAGAACCATTACAAAGACAACTACTGGAAGTATCCCGAGTTCGCGCAAAAGATGGATGTCTTCGTCGAGATAGTCGACCAAATTGACTCGCCCTGGTTCGGAGTCAACTACGACCCCTCGAACACCATTCTGGCCGGCGAAGACCCGCTGGTTCTCCTCGAACGCGTAAAACGCCGCGTGGTTTCAATGCACGCCAGTGACCGCTATCTCAAGAGCGGCACTATCGAGGACTTGCGGAAAGAAGAAGACTCCGTTGGTTACGCCAGCCGTCTCTCGCACGGCGTCGTTGGGAAGGGGATGAACGACTATGACGCAATTTTCTCGACTCTCAGCTCGGTCGGTTTCCAATCGTGGATTTCGATTGAAGACGGGATGAACGGCATGGATGACTTGCGGGAATCGGTGCGCTTTCTGAAGACGAAAATCGACCAACACTTTGCCGGCTGACATCACATGAAAACCATCGTCCAAATCTCACTCGATCTCACTTCCATACCCGAGGCGCTCGAAACCGCCAGGCTCGCCATCCGTAGCGGAGTCGATTGGCTGGAAGCGGGAACTCCCCTTATAATTGCCGAGGGCATGAACGGCGTCCGCGCCCTGCGCGCCGAATTCCCGGGCGTACCTATCGTTGCCGACCTGAAGACCATGGACGGCGGGTGGCTCGAAGCCGAAATGATGGCGAAGGCCGGCGCCACCCATGTCGTCGTCATGGAACGCGCTCATCCCGAAACCGTCAAGATGGTGGTCCGCGCAGGCAGAGATCTCGGAATCAGCGTCATGGGGGACAACCTTGCCGCCGAAGACATGGTCGCGGCGGCGCGAAGACTGGAAGATTTCGGCTGCGACTTTGTCGTCCATCACATCGGCTACGATGAGCGCCGCGGCCTGGCAGCTTCCGGAAAGCCTTACCCGAGCCCGCTCGACCAGTTGCGCGAGATAGTTGCGGCGGTAAAAGTACCGGTGCAGGCCGTTGGCGGCCTTACTATCGAGCAGGCGATGCGCACGCCGGAGTATGGCGCTCCGCTGGTTGTCCTGGGCGCGCCTCTCACCATCGACGCCGATTCCTTCAAGACTGCATCCGGAAATCTCGAGGACAAGCTCCGCATGATCTGCGATCGCATCCATGCTTATGGCGACATAGCCAAGAGTTAACGGCCGATCTATCTCAGGCGGTAAGTGACAGTTTGTTCGACTGTCTCGCCGCGGTCGTTCACTGCGATCGCGGCTGAACTTACTCGATTCAGTGTGACCCCGAGACTCGCTAAGTTGCCTGAGAAATACGGCTGGGCATCACGTTGTAACATGCCGCGAAACATGCCTGAGCGGGAATTCGTCCGATCGAGAGTGCCCGTCAGCAACTCGAAGCCGGGCTGCTCCTGCGCGTGGCGGAACTCGGCGATGGATGTAGCTGGTGGTAAGGCTCCGGCCGGGCGCCCGGCGCGCTCGATCATCGCCTCAACCATCGCGCTGGAATTGCCCACGATCAGCAGGTCGCCGCGCGTCGCCACCGCGAGATGCGCCAGTCCGTCCATCTCATGCCACGTCACGCCATTGCGCGTCAGCTCCACCCAATGCAAGCCGAGACCGGACGCGCTCCATAGGTTCTCCAATCCGGTTGTGAACGCGGCGCGTATCGCCGGGTCGTCCCAAGCGCCCGTGGCTTGAAACGCCAGCGCGCAGGGCTGCTCCCGGAAGACTCCGCCGGCAGCGGGACGGTTCGCCTGCGCTTCGATGTAGGCTTTCACGCCGGCGCGCGCCATTTCGGCCGCTAACGGCTGCGCGGCGTACTGATCGCGCCGTTCCATGGGTGGCTCGTCGATGCGGGTTTCCAAATCGCTTTCCGCCCCGGCTTCCGGCGTGGCCACCGTCCACGGTGTAACCCCCGGCGCCTGCTCCCACCAGTACGCGGCCTCGGGGCGCTGCGGCAAGAGCTTGCGCAAAATTTCGGACACCGCTTCATCCGCGGATCCGATGGCGGCGGCGCGGTAGAAGCCTGCGTCATCGGGCGCCAGGCGCGCCAGCGCAGCTACCGATTCCGGCGCCGGCTGTGGGCTTCTTCGCAGCAAAATCCGGTCTTCGCGAATCTCGCTTGAGCTGCGGTGAAGATCCGAGATTCCCGCCCAGTATTCCCGCAACGACGGCGTATTTTCGTGGATCCAATGCGAGCGGAACTGGTGCGTCTTCAAGACCGCCTCCAGGTTCATCACCAGTCTCAACTCGCCCGGCGACTTGGCCGCGCGCACGGTTTCGGCGTACCACGGCTCATCCGACACGGCCGGCGTTTTCTCTCCCGAAAGCAACCGCAGCGCGCCCGCCAGCGCCTCTTCGCGCGTGGCCAGCAGCAGATATCCGCCCGACGCAGCGAATGCCACGGTGTGCCCTTCCTCGCGCCGCACGTAGAACGGGATGCCCGCCGCCGCGCGCGGTTCGTACTGCGCACGCGATCGCCATAGCGCCGTCTTTATGGCCTCCGCTTCGGGAACCTCGGAGATGTAGAGGAATTCCAGCCGGCCGATATCGTATAGCGCCACCGCCGAGCGCTTGCCCGCAATCGATTCGAGCATCGGCAAGTCGGCTGCGAAGCCCGCCGCGCCGCCGAACGCCTTCCACTCTTCGGTTAGCCGCAGGAAGAGCATCGATCGCGAAAACTCGGCATAGTTGGCGCCGGCTAACCACGTCTGCTTTTCCGGCGACTGGTTCCAATCGCGCAACTCGCGCGCAAAATCCGGGCTTTCCAGATAGAGCAGCGCGCCGCCCGGCGCCAAGGTTGCCAGTGGACGCACCGGGGTAGTTTGAAATGGCGCGGCATAAAACACCACCGCTGCCAGCGCGGCGCAGCCGGCTGCGAAGGGAAGAATTCGTTTCATGATCGTCGCCTCGGGCGAACCAGTTTCTGCTGCTCGATGCCTTGGCCCACAGCCACCGGCATGCGCTGTCGATTTTCCTGTTCCAGTTGGCGCCGGGTATCGATGGCCGTAAGCCGCGCCGTGATCTGCGCCCGCTCCGCTGACGCCAATCCGTTCGCGAGGGCCTGCCGGAGTTCCTGCGCCGCCTGGTCGAAGTTGCCCAGCGCTTCGTACACGGTGGCGATTTCCAAGGCAACGTTGGCCGTGTCCGCAGCTATGTCTGATAGACCCGTGTCCGGTACTGCTGGCCGATCTCCGTATCCGAATAGCATCGGCGGTTCCAGCGCCGCCAGCGCCAGACGATACTGGCCCAGCGCCGCTGCTGCACGGAATACTTCGATGTGCAGATTGTGGTTCGCCGCGTGAATCGCGAATGCATCGAGCAGCAACTGCAAGCGGACCTGCCCCGTGGCCGCGCGCGCGGCGACGATGCGGCTCTCGAAGTAATAATGCTGTGCTGCTTCCGATGGCTGGATGTTGCCACGCGCCAGCAAGGCGAGTTCTCCAGTCAAGCCCGGGGCGGCCGGCGGGAGCGCATCTTGCCCGGGCATAGCGCCGGCTGCAAGCCGCCGGCAGCCAGGATTGGCCGCCCCACAAAGGGCTTCGAGAGTTTCGGCGGCGGCAGCGCGCGTCTGGTAGGGGGCGGTGGAATTGGCGGCGATACTCTGCAATTCGGCGGCATCGCCGTGCAGACGCGCCAAGCGCAGGCGGGCTTCGGCGTCCCACGGCACTGCTGTGACGCGTTGCTGTAAGAACTCTGCGGCCTCCGCGGTGCGCTTGTATTTTTGCAACAGATCCGCCGCCGGAATCAAGGTTTCGAAAGCCTGGCCCGAGACCAGCGGCATGCGCTTCAGCGTCGCCATGGCCGCGGCGATGTCGCCCGATTGAATATATGTCTCGGCCAGACCTAGAAAATTCGCGGGCGCGAAGTTGCCGCTATTGAGTTCGCGCTGGTAAAGATAATGCAAAATACGGGTTGCGGCAGCAGTCTCGCTTTGCACACGCAGCGCTGTCGCCGCTTGCTGGATTGTCTCCACGTTCGGCGCTTGCGATGGATCGCTGGTCCAACGGCTGAGCAGCGCGTCGAGACCTGCCGTCTTGGCGGCGATCTGAATTTCCGCCACCTTCCGGCGCGTCCCAAATTCGTCTGTGAGCTGGAGAGCCGCCAGTTCCTGGCGCGCGGCCTCGGGCTGGCCCGCTTCGATCAGGGTTTCGACGAGACGTAGACGATAGTTGGGAATTACCGGCCCCTTTCCCGGCTGAGTCTCGGCCAGCGCAATCCATTTGCGGATAATTCCTACCCGGTCCGCCGCTGAGATCCAATCGGCGTACGAAAGCTGATCGATGATGCCGGTTGTCTCCCGGTCGCCGCCGGCCGCCGCTTCCAACGCCTGTTGCAAGCCGCCGGTCTCGATCACCGGACGCAATATTTCCTCGGTGCGAAAGTTCTGGCGCTTGCGGACGTAGGCACGCAGGAATGAGACCACGTCGGCATTCAGCTCGTCGAACAACTTGTGTTCGCCGATGTGCCGCATGGCAGCCGCCGCGTCGCTCCAGAATGACTCCTTCGCATTCGGCAGCGCCTGGACACGCCCGAACGCCGCCACCGCGGCGCGCCATTCCGCGATGGCCCGATCGCGCTGCCCCTGGCTCCACAGCAACACCGCGGAGCGGTCATGCGCGCGCCCAAGGTTCGGATCGAGCTCCAGCGCGTGCGCATACTCCTCCAGCGCCCGCGCCGTGACTGCCCGCTCGGCGTAGGAATCCGCCAGCGCAGAATAACGCTGCGCATCGGCGGGCGCGCCTTCCAGCATTGCCGGCAAATAATCTTCCGCTCCAGGAACGCCTTTCGCCGCCAAGTATTCGCCGTAACGCGAACCATAGTAAAACCAGGGATCGCCTACCAGTTGCTTGTCGCGATCCACTGGGCGTCCCAGCAATTGGCCGATGTTCGCCGTCCCCAGCATGCGCTGGAAAATCGCCGACACATCCGGGCCCTGCGGTGCGTTATCGCCTGCGTAATAGAGTCCGGTCAGGGCGGTCAGCGCGTCGGACCACATGGGCGGCATGCCCTGCCCTCGCGCCGTCACCGCGTCCATGGCGAGACGCACATCGCCGGAAGCAATCGCGGCATTCACCGCTTGATTACGCGCCTCGGCAAACGAGCCGCGCGCGATCTGCAGCAATTGCGGCGGATCGGCGATCACTAGTGCGCGCAAGTCTTCCTCGTTCAGGCCGCCATGAGGACCGGGCGCCATCGCGATCCGAATCTCCGATTTCAGATCGCCGGCGTTGCGGTAGGCTGCCAGGGCGCCGTTGAGTAACTGGTTCTGAGGCTGCGGCGCCGCAGTCGACTTCGCCAACGTTTCAAGCTGTCCGCCCAGTTCCGCGAAGCGCAGCCGCTGGTTCTGCACCGCTTCCAAAACGCTGACCTCCTGGAAGGACGCCGGATTATCTGCCGCGACCTCATAGCGCCACGCTGCCTCCAAGTCAGCTAAGCCGGCTGCGTGCGCCAGCTGCGGCATCTCTGCGAGCGGCCGTTTGCCGTGCTGTTCGGTGAGGAACTGCGCATACGCAAGTTTTTCTTCAGGAGTGCAGTATTTGTCGATGGCTTCGCCATAGCTTCCGGTCTGACTCCAAGCGCTCGGAGCGGATTGGGGCGCCGCATGCCATGGGCCCGCGCCACCTTTTCTCGCGCGCACCATCAATCGCGCATAAAGCGAGAAGTGTGGTTCGTCGAAGACTCCCGGCTGCTCCGCTTCCGAAAGATCCATGCCGCGTTGCGCATAGCCAAGCGCCTGGTCTACCATGTTCCACGATTCCAACGTCCCTGCCACGCTGAAATAATTCTCGGCCCTTGGTGGACGGTTCGCGATGCGCGCCTCTTCGAGCGTCTCCACAGCTTCCGCCGTGCGTCCCTGCCGCGCCGAGAGCTCGGCGACTTTTTCGAGCCACTGCGGATCGCGATAGCTCAACTCGTATAGCCGCCGGTAAGTCGCGGCCGCATCCGCGAATCGCATCAGGCGCTCTTGCAAAGTGGCCCGCGCCGCCAATAGATCGGTACGGTCCGGACGCACCGCGCTGGCATGCACGTAGGCCTCGATCGCCGCCGGAAAATCTTCGAACTGCGCTTGCAGCCGGGCCAGCACGGTGGGCCAGCGGTAGTCCTTGGGCGAGTCGGACGACGCCTTCGCATAGTACGCCGTGAGCCGCGCCTCCAAGCGGTGGGCCGCGGCGTACCTCGCGGCTTCGATGGTCAACCCCTGATCTTCCGGGAAATGGTTCATCAGCTCGATGTATTGATCGGTCGCGGCGTCAAATTCGCGCAGCCGCGTCAGCGCCGGTATCAACCCGCGGCGCAAGCCGGCCGTGCGCGTATCGCGATCCGCCGCGGCGATTGGCGCGTGCTTGATCTGCTCGATGGTGGCAGTGTAGAAATCGCGCAGGGCGCGGTCGTCGCCTGCGTGCGCCCAGGTCTCGGCCAACGCCGCCAGATAATCCGCGTTGAAAGCGTCGGCCTGCAACAGCGGTTGCAGAATCTGTCTCGCCCGCGCAAATTGTTTTGCGTCGGTCGCCTTGCGCGCCGCCTCCAGCGTGAATTGTGTCCGCAGTCCGGGATTAGCGCTTGCCGCCGCGCGCTGCAACGCGCCAATCGCCTGGTCTTGCAATTGGTTGCGCCAGTAGAAATCCACGGTCGCGCGCACTACGCCCAGGATCGCGGGGTTATCCGCGTAAACGGCCTCGATAGTGCGGCGCGCCGCTGCGATATCCTTGTGCGATTCGTACAGCCGCGCCAGTTGCAACTGCAACCGGATGCGATCCACCGGATCGTGCGTAATCTCCACCTGCCGCTGCATGGCGAGTTGCGCGGCGGCGCTCAGCGGCGCGCTTGCGGCCGTCTGCTGAATCCACGCTAAGACCTCAGGCGAATCGGACCGCCTGGCGATGTCTAGCAGAAAGGCGAGTAAGTCTGCGGGACGATTCCGCCGTTCCAGTACCGCGGCGCGTAGCTGGATCGCCGCCACGCTCGCGTTGGGCGCCCCGGCGGCAGCCTGTGTCGCGCGGTCGACCTGCGCCGCGTGCGAAGGCATTGAAGCCAATTTCAGGAGGCGCTCTTCGCATAGAGCCTGATAAGAAGGACCGGCGACAAGATCGCCGGCGTTACGTTGATACTCGGCTATGGCTCTCGCGTAGTCGCGCTTGCTTTCGTAGATCGCGCCGGCTTCATAAGCGAAGAGCACGGGGTCGCCGATCTTTTGCCGCCCGGCCGCAAGCATTCGCAGCGCATCGTTGTACTGAAAGTAGTCCCAGTAGACCGTCGCGGCGCTCAGATACCCCGCCGAATTCCCCGGTTCCACGGCTGCCATTCGATTCCACCAGGGACGCGCGCGGGCAAGCCAGTTACGGTCCATATCGATATCGCCCACGCGCGCCATCGCATCCTGGTCGCGTACTGCCGAGCGGGAAATGGCGGCGGCCAGAGTCGCTGCGACAACTGTATTCGCCGCGTCGTAAGCTCCCAGCGAACGATAGAGGTCGGCCGCGCGCCCGGTTACTTCCACATCGCCGGGAAACAGCGCAGCCACTTCGCGCATGGGCGCCGCAGCGGCTTCGAAGTGCGAGCGCCAAGCTTCGCCTTCCGCTACGAATCGCGCCGCGGCCGGGTCCGGGAGGGAAGCCTTCGCCGTACTGCGCGCGGCGGTGATTTCTCCTTCTAATTTTCCGGTGCGCGCTAAATCTTCGAATAACTGCGTCCGCAGGCGATCGTCGTAGAACCAATACTGCCGCAGCAGGGCCGAGTATGCCGCCGCATTGGCCGTGCCTTCCCGCGAGTATGCGCCCAGCAGATTGTGGACAAACGTCAAATCGTTGGGGAAGCGCTGGTGCGCATACAGGTTGAGCTCCAGATAGAGCGGCGCATCAATGGCGCTGGCTCCTGCAAAACGCGCCGTGCCCACTTCACGGAAGTAGCGATCCACTTCGGTTCCGGAAAAGGTATCCACAACTTGCCGCGTAAGGGCGGCGTAACCGCCGGCGCGCTGTTCGCGCAGATACCAGCGCGCGAGTTTGTGGCTCCACGAAGGATTCTGAAATTGCGCCACCGCCCGTTGATACACCTGCTCCACTTCGTCGCCCATGTGATTTTGGTCCAGAAACGCAGCCAGGCGTTCGTAGAGACCGGGGTCGTTCGCATTCCGGTCCAGCTCGCGCCGGAAGAGCTGCACCGCGTCCAGTACTCGGTTCAAACTCACCAGACGCGCAATGTAGCGGTCGAGTACGCGCGCATAATCCGGCGAGCGCGCCTGGTTCTGCTGCTGCGGCTGCTGCTCGCCCACCGGCACGCCGACCATTTGAGTGTCGACTGCGATCTCGCGCGAGCCATCGCGCGCATAATTCGGAGGGCTCGCCTGCTCGCCCAAAGGTACGCCGCCCGCAGCCGCCGCCAATTCGTGGAGCATCTGGTTATACACCGCGAACTCGCTCGAAGAATCGCCCTTGCTGGCGTAAGCATCGGCCAGCGCCAGAGCCACGGCGGTGCGCTGCTGCGCCTTTGGATACGCCGTCAGGAACTGCGTGGCCGCGCGGATCACCGCGTCCGTTTCGTTGTATCCGGCATACGCCTCGATCAGCGCGGCCCGGAGCTCCGGGGTGCGCGCCGACGAGGGAAACTGCTTTTCCAGCAAGTCCAGCATTTCGCTCGCTCGCGCCCGGTGAAAGTATGGCCACGCCTTTTGATTTTCGCCGCCGTATTGATATTTCGGGTCCGACGAATTCAACAGCAGGGAAAGTATGCCGTTCAGAAAACCTGGATACGGGTCCATCGCCGCGATGTCTTTGTAGTATGAGAGATCGGCCGCGCCGAACTGGACCGCCTGTTCGGGAGCCGTCAACAAAATATGCGCGATCCCCGCCAGAGCCTGCTCGCGATCCGCCGGAGCCGCGCCCGGCAGGCTGTAGAGCGCATACCAGCAACGCGCCGCGTCGTTCCATTGCTGCGATTGCTCGAACAATGCCGCCAGCGGCGCCAGCTCATCGGCGCGCCAGTTCTTCTTGCGGTTGAGGTATTCCACCAGCGCGCGCACTCCGCCCGCCACGTTGTTCTGGCGCCGGTAGTAGTAATATAGACGCGCTACCGGCAGCAGGTCTTCCGGATTCGCCTGCGCGCTTTGCCGCGCGCGCGCCAAAAAGTCGCGCAGCCGGCCTTGCTTTTCCAGCAGGTCGAAATACGATTTCAGCAGCGGCTCAGGCAGCAGCGGCCGGAACGCGCGGTCGTACACCGCCAGCGCCTGCGCCGGCGTATCGCGATGCAGCGCGAGGCTGGCTTCCTGCTCGACCGGCGTCACAGCGTCATCGGGAAAGGCAAGCCTGTAAGCTTCAATCTCATGGGCCGCCAGAGTGTATTGGCCGCTTTCCACCAGGTAACTCAGGAAGCGCTTGCGCGCCGCGGCGTTCTTGAGGTCGCGTGCCGGCTCACGAGCCAACCATGATCGATACTGTGCGTTGGCTACCGTGGATGGCAGCGCCTGCGCTTGCACCAGCTGCACGATTCGCTCAAACACGCCGCTGGCAAATACGTTGCTACCCGCTTGCGCCGCACGGTCGAGCGCCTGGATTTCTTCGAGCGGCCGTAGCCGGCGATGATAGAAATCCGCCAGCGCAATGGCCGCGCCGGGGCGATCGGACGACAGCCGCGCATAGTCGCGCCAGTCCGCTTCCGCCGCTACGTAATCCATAGCTAGCTCTGCTTCGGACGCGCGCAATCGATGCAGCTCCGCATTCGCCGGCTGGGCCGCGATCAGCTTCGAAAGCTCGGGAATGCTCTCCGATGGCGGACGCTGCACCTCGACCGCGCCGGACGGCATCGCCATCGGCCGGAACAGCGCGTGCTGAATGGCTGCGTCGTTACGCAGCGTTTGCACCCATTCGCCGAGACCGGCCCAGGCGAGTGTGGCGGAGGTTGCTATGACCGCGAGTTTAGCTATTCTGCTGGAGACCACTCCCTTACGGTCGTGGCTCTGATCGGGTCGAGCGCTCGGAGCCACTCGGGACTGCGCGCCACTACGGAACCACTTCAAGACGTACCTCCTGAGTTCCCATGTTGTGCGCCATGTCTTCGGCGATCACCTGCAGCGCATATGTCCCCGGCGGCAACTGCGCCGGCACCATGATGTCGCCGGTGTTCGCGCGCTCCACCGGGTTCCAGTGGAGCCACACCGGGCCGGCGCCATATAATCGCGCGGTGAGGGTGCGCGTGCTCGCGGAAGCTTGCACGCGCAGATGCACGCTGGCGCCCGCCCGCACTCGCGTCTGCGTAAGCTGGACCCGAATCACAGGCGCTTTGCTGGCGATTACGAAACTTTTCGCCTCGCGGTAGACGCGGCCCTGCCGGTCGCGCAGAATCAGGCGGACGGTGTAGGTGCCATCCGTCATGTCGGTTGGCGCCAGGAACCGCGTCTGCCACGCGTCTTCCTCTTTCAGGTAGCGGAGGCTTTTCGTCAGGCCGAACGGGAACAGAGCGGTCACCGACACGATGGCCAGGTCGGTATGCACGCGCAGTACCGGGTCGCCCGGGCGGATGACGCGCGGCCGCAGCAGCGACCGCGGCGCCGCCAGAAACGAAGTGTACGGCGTCACGAACTTGTACTTGCGCGAAAGCCGGATGATCTCGTCAATCGACGCGCGGTCTTCGCCTTCCCGTTCGATTTTCTGCAGCAGCGCGTCCACGCGCGCCTGCGCCCACGTGCGCGGCAATTGATCGTGCTCCGACGCCTCTGCGGGAAGAGTGACGAGAACCGGCGGCAAGACCGCCGGCGTTACCTTCGTAACGGTGACGGGAATGGAAGGGACTGCCGGCGACGCGGGCGGCGTGACTGAAAACGTTGCCGGGCCGGGCTGCTTGTAGCGTCCCACCCATGCGGCCAGCGAGCCCGTGAAGAACTGATCGCTTAGCGCATACACCATATCGAGGTTTCCCGCCGGCGTCGACGTAAGTGTGAGATCGAGCGGACGCCGCCCGATCTTCGAAAGGAACGCGTTCAGCTTGAACTCTATCGGCTCGGTGGACCGCACCCATTCCGAGAGCCCGTCGTTTTCCGCCAGCAGGCGCGCCAGCGATTGATTGGCGTCGTCGCCCACTGCGAATACATAGGTCCGCGGCCGGCGCGCAACGGACAGCTTTTTCCAACGCTCGGTGTACGCCGCCGCGATGCGGCCGTTGCGGATGGGCCCTTCGGTGGCGCCCAGATCGCTGATCAATACGACGTATGGGTCGAAGCGATCCGGGTCAAAGCGATCCGGGTCGAACCCAGCGTCCGCGTTTTGAGCCAAGGCGGCTTCCAGCGCCGCATCCAGATTGGTTCCGCCGCGCAAATCCTGCGCGCGCACGCAGCCCAATGCCTCTTCGATGCGCGCCGCGTCGGCCGGTCCGGGTTGGTTGAAACACGCATGCGCCGTGCCGTTGAACGTGAGCACGTTGAAACGGTCCGCCGGCCGCAGCGAATGCAGCAGCGCATCGAGCGCCTGAAAACTGCGCTCCAGCTTTTCCCACTGCATCGATAGCGACGCATCGAACAACGCCACGACCTGCCGCGGACGCTGTTCTCTCTGCGCGCCCAGCGGAGCCAGCAGCGCCGCCGCCTGGAAGTATCCACTGCCGCCTTCCGCCAGGCTCCGGTACGCCGTCACCTGCAACGGCGTTCCCGATGTAGCCAAGCCCCATTCGGCCGCGAAATCGTCCGTCAAATCCACGCCGCGGCCGTCGAATTCGCCGCGCACCAGGTTCGGCCGGTTCTCCGTCAGGCGTAGCGGGAACTGTTTGCCGGTAACGGTGAACCCGCTCAGCGGCTGCGCCGATTTCATCTCGAAAGAAATGTGCAGCACGCCGGCTTTTTGCGCGCGATAAGCACCCGGCTTGAGCGAAATCACGAACGCCGACCGCAGGTTTTCCACCGCGATCGACTGATGGTATTCCATCTCGATCCGTTTGGTGCCGAACGCCGGGATGGGCACGATGTGGGCTGTGAATGTTGACCCGCGCCGCGCATCCTCTTCGCCGCGCTCCCCCTGCTCCAGGAGTCCCGGGTCGATGGCTTGCGATTTCAGACTCTCGTAAATCTCCTCCGCGCGCCGCCGTTCCAAAATGACTCCGGGGATCCGCACCAGCCCGTCCCAGACCGCGAAATCCGAAACCACGCCGCGGGCAGGCAGCGCGAAGACGTATGTTCCTTCGTTGATGGTCCCCGAGTGGCTGCCGAAAATCTGCCGGATGGATATGCGCGCGTCGCCGTTATCGATGTGGACGTCGATCGATATTTCGTCCAGCGAGAAGACGGCGGAATCCGGCTGTTGCGTCCCCACCGGCAGGAGGACCCCGCTATCGGCGGCGAAGAGGCGCGGGATGGATAATGTCAGGGCAAGAAGAATCGCCGTGGTCGCGGGGTTGGCAGGCGAAAGCGCCTGCCCCACCTTCATGAAGTGCTTGCATATGGGTAGGACAGCGCGTCTGATCATTGGATCGCCTCCTCGGCCATCCGCACCAGGCCGTTGTCGGTCCCTATATAAAGAGCGCCGCCGCTGGCCGCGAGCGCGGTCACATTCATGGATGGCAACCCCGCGCCGCTGGTGCGCCAACGGCCCTTGTCGCGGTCATAGATCAGCAGGCCGCTGCCCAGCGTTCCCGCGTAAACGTGCGCGGCAGTGGTCAGCATCGCGTTCGGATTGATCACCTCAAGGGTCTTTAAATCGTCGAATTGTTCCCAGGCTCCGGAAGGCGTGAGGCGCATCACAGCCGCTCCGTATGTGCCCGCGAACCAGTCTTGCCCCACGCGGGCGATGGCGGTGATCCAGTTGTGCTTCAGCCGCGAATTCGCCGTGGTGTAACTCGCCGTCACCACGCCGCGCGAGAGCACCGAGAGTCCGCCCAGCGTGCCCGCGAGCAGCGAATCGCCGTCGGCGCCGAGGGCGTATACGTGGTTGCTCACCATGCCTTGAAAAGCGGACACACTGTGTGTACCGCCGGCGTCGAAAAATGTCAGTCCCGCGGGCGTTGCCGCAACTACCTGGCTTTGGATGAAGCGCACGTCCGTCACGTGGTCCGCCAGCAAACCGTCGCGCGTGCGCAACACCTGTCGCACGCGGGCCGATGCATCGAACATCGCCAGGCCGTTCGCCGTCGCCACCGCTACCTGCCGCGTCTCCGGATCTGTGGCGATGCGGTTGATGCAGAACAGCGTGTCGTCTTCAAGGTGCGTGACGCGGCCCGCGTCTATGATGTCGAGACCGCGGTCGAAATAACCAACCCAAAGGCGGCCGCCGGGGTCCACTGCCAGCGCGGAGATGTTGGCGTTCGTCAGTTGCTGCGGCTGCGGAGCGGCTCCTTCAGAAATCACCGGCGCCCAACTGCTTGCGCCGCTTAGCTGATGCAAACCGGGCTGGGACAGTCCGGAATCCGTCAGCGCGAACACCGCGCTTGCCGGCGACGCAGGCCATGGGCCCGCGCCACTTACGAACAGGCGGCGTACGGAGCCACCCGACAAACCACGCGCTAACGCTGCCGGCCGCACCGGGCGCGCTTCCAGCGGCACGCGAAATACGCCTTCGTCGAACGTGCCAATCAGCAACTCGCGCTCGCGCAGCAATAGTGTATTGGCGAATACGCCCGGGGCCAACACGCGGTCGAACCGGCCCGCGCGGAACTCCGCCACGCCCATCGGAGTTCCCACGAAGGTGAGATCTCCCGCCACCTGGATGGCGAGCACTTGCGCATCCGGCAGACCGCTCGACGCCGGCGTCTCATTGCTCCACTGGTCCACCTGCCCCGCGTGCCAGTGGATCAAGCCTCGATCGAGCGTCCCCACCCACAGGTCGGCCGCGTCCCCTGCCAGCGCCGTGACATGCAGTTGAGCGAGCGACGGATGAAACGCCTGCAGATGTTGGCCGTCATACGCCAGTACGCCCGCCGATTCGGTTCCGAGCAGCAGCCGGCCGCTCGCGGTGGGCAATAGCGCGGTGATCTTCCGCACCGCCGCGTCGTCCGGCCGCATCTGCCAAAGCCGCGATCCGTCGAAGACGATCAACCCTTCGCCACGGGTCCCGATCAGTAACTCGCGCCCGGACGTATTCGGCAGCACTCCCGCGGCCAGAGCCGTCACCGGCGCGGGCGGAAGCTCCACTCCAGGCCGGAATCGCCGCCCCTGCGAACCGTCCGCGAGATACTCGGACACGCCTCCGTTGCCGGCCAGATAGAGCTTTCCATCGAAGCTGGCGCCGTCGGCAACCAGGTCGCCGGCCGCCAGCATTTCGACGGGCGCGTTGGCGGGGTCGAGGGTACGAACCGAGAAGCCGGTCAGTGAGTCAGCCCTGACCCGTTGTGTCGCAATGGACGCAGCCCGCCGCGCGCTCCATAGCGTCACGCCCGCCCACGCCACTGCGCCGATGGCGGCCAAACTGACTAAAGTTACTAACTGCCGGATTCTCATAAACAGGTTCCGGCGTTTCAGTTAGCAAGTGAAATGCCGCGAGGAGTACGGCAAACAACTCCGTCGCTGCTGGCGCCCTGGCCCTGGAGGCTTCGGAAGAACCGGCGCGATCTCAGCCCGGTACACGCCGCCTTTCGGGCTTAGGTCGGAATGGGTGCGCCGCCTAACGTTCTAGATGGAATATACACCGTGATATCTCGCGGGAATCCACGATAAGCGATCGTCTCTACTGGGCCACGCGAATAGTCCACTTGTATCGCCAACTGCTGTCTGTTCGAAACGTTTCCGCAATACCGGATATAGTGGGCTGTAATCTCACTAACGTGGTATTCAGGCCGTGCAGATTGACTATTGGTTGAGTTGGTACGTCCTGAGAGAACATGTTCTCTCCTTCGCGCGTATGATTCTACAACAAGAGACAGGTACAGTTCGGGGGTTACTGGCTGTTTCCCCGACTGCTAATCGAGTGGAAACAGAATAGTGGAGGCTCGGAGAGTTGGGGCCTTTGGGTTTGGAAATTAATCCATTGGCGGGAGTTCACTGAGAACACCCAAGTAGCGGCCGCCCGTTTTCCGGCGTCTTTCCTTGGATTCGAGCCTGCGGGCCCGCTTCGGGCATACCCTGACGTGCGCGGGCATCTGCGCCCGGTTAGCCACCCGTCGCAGCGCCAGCCGCGAGCATTCGCCGCCCCGGTTGGCGCCCGCGCTTAACCTTCCAGCGCTCCGCCCTCGTCGGCCACGTGGTCAGAGGCCGCCGGATGCTTCGCGCAATTTGTGAAGTGCGCGCGCATATTGCGCCCGGTAAGCTGGGCGCCGCGACCCCAACTGCATTTCATCCGCGGCCCCGGTGGGCGGCCGCCCCGGCGTCGGGTTCCCCCGTCGGTATCTGGTCGGAGGCTGCCGGCCGCCTTCGGCCATATTGCGAAGTGCGCGCGCATATTGCGCCCGGTAAGCCGAATCGCCCCGCACTTTCCCACGTCGGCCGTTCTGCCTTGAAAGCGTGCACAAAGGACCCTTTTTGGGACATTATTCGAGTCCGGGCCAAGAGCCGGGGCGGCTCTCCTTTTTAACGAGAGCCGTCGTTTGACCGTCTCTGTGCATCACGTCCACCACTCGAAAATAGTGGTTAAAAGCGGGTTCATTTTTCTGCGTGGTGTAGCACGCTACGATGAGTTCACCAATGCGGGGGACAAATTCAACTTCAATGTCCCCATGATCGCCGCCTTCATCGTCGAAAACCCTTATGTGTGGCATAACCGATAGTTTAGCTCCACGCGTACACGCTTAACCGGAATCGGCGGGGGAGGGAAGGGCGAGAAATGGACCCTTTACGCAACTTGATTGGCGCCTGGTTTGTTGGATCTCGCCCGAGCCACAGAAGTGCAAACGCCCCTGAAGTCGCGTTCTGGGAGATGACGAGTCTGGCAAGAACAGTCTCCTGCGACGCTGCCCCGAATCCCGCAGCGCCAGTCGCACTGCGTCCGCGGCGCTCGGTGAAGTACTCCCGCATCCGGCTCGCCGTGAGTCGGGCGCCGCGTCGTCTGAAGGAGAAGTTCTGAACCTCTCTTATGTAGCGGGAACTCACGTAGCTAGACTGGTCCTCTATTTGCGAATTTCAGTCGCGCGGAACGGTAGGAGTAGCCAGCCCTCTATTTCTCTGAGCCGTATGCAGTCTTGGCATCCGGCCGGACACCCTTGGCTTTCGTGGCCGAGCAAGTATTCCAATTGATCAAACATCACATTTATGGTCGGAGCCGGCTCGATGTAAGACACGCGGTGGCCGGGGGCCGCCCGGCTCGCGACTAAAGTCTGGTTTGCCAGCTCTGAAATCAGGGGGTCGGAATGCATATTCTTCTTCCTCGGACGGCGTAGAAGTCATCCGTGGCTCCAGTATGTACTCTCTCGGAGATTCGAGGCTAGTCATCGTCGTACGGGCCGAGTTTTGTAGCACGTCGGATAACGGGAAT